>NZ_JBWKNO010000012.1:0-157271 GCF_059415605.1 Rhodoferax sp. GW821-FHT10B06
TCGGCCGTCTCCAAGGCATCAAGGTAGCGCTGGATGCTGTGTTCGATCTGTTCCTGGCGTTTGTCGACTTTGCCCACGGTGAAGTTGCGGTCTCGGCTGTTCACGGCCTTGAACTTGCTGCCATCGATGGCAACGATGGCCTGGGTGAACAGCTTCAACTGTCAGCACAGGGCGATGAAGCGTTGGCAGACCTTGCGGATGCCGGGACCATTGTCATGGCGGAAGTCAGCAATGGTCTTGAAGTCGGGCGCCAGCCGGCCTGTGAGCCACATCAGTTCCACATTGCGCTGGGCTTCGCGCTCCAGGCGCCGGCTGGACTGGATGCGGTTCAGGTAGCCGTAGATGTACAGCTTGAGCAGGACTGACGGGTGGTACGAGGGGCGCCCGTGAGAGCAGGTTCGGTGCCCGCAAACCCGAGAGCGGTCAAGTCCAGTGCTTCGACGAAGGCTTCAATGATCCGCACCGGATTGTCTTCAGCAACATAATCGTCGAGGCACTCGGGTAGCAAGGTGACTTGCTGGCGGTCTTGGCCTTCGATGAAGCGCTTCATGGGCTACCTCGCTGGAAACGGGTGACCCTATTTTATTTTTGAAGCTGCCATGCGTGAAGCGTTTTCACACAGCCTCGACCGGGATCAGTCAGAAAGTTGCCGAGACCACTCATCGGCATGGCTTGGCCGCTTCGCGCTATGGCATACCCTTGGGCCAGCGTGAGCACCGCATTGGCCACCAGCCCATGGTGGTTGTCATCTCCAGGAACCTGTGAATCTGTTGCACAGCGGCGTCTTCATGGCCCGTGCGGTCCGGCTGCGGACGCTGGCCAGAGCCAGTCAGAAATTTTGTGTGTGAGGCATAGCATGTCAACAAGGAGCATTAATGCCACGCAAAACGAAGACGACCGCAATAGCGGACAAGGCGGCGCAGCCGTAATTCTCAGCCGAGCTGCTTGAGCAACTCATCCCTGGGTCGGTAACGCCAGCCGAGCTTGAGGACCACTTCCAGCAGTTCAAGAAGTCGGTTCTTGAGCGCGCCCTGGGCGCCGAGATGAGCCACCACCTGGGCTACGCGCCCGGCCAGGCCAAGCCAGAAGGGGCCACAGCCAATCACCGCAACGGCAAAAGCGCCAAGACGGTGCTGACCGATGTTGGCGCCTTGCGCATCGACGTTCCTCGCGATCGTGAGGGCACGTTCGAGCCCCAACTCATCGGCAAGCGCGAGCGTCGCTTCACCGGCTTTGACGACAAGATCATCGCCATGTATGCCCGTGGCATGACCGTGCGCGAGATCCAGGGCTTCCTCGCCGAGATGTACTCGGTGGACGTTTCACCCGACCTGATCAGCAGCGTCACCGACGCGGTGATGGGCGAGGTCACGGCCTGGCAGACACGCCCGCTGGAGGCGATGTATCCGGTCGTGTTCTTTGACGCGCTGCGGGTCAAGATCCGCGAGGATGCGGTGGTGCGCTCCAAGGCAGTTTATCTGGCCCTGGGCGTGCTGCCCGACGGCAGCCGAGACATCTTGGGCATCTGGATGGAGAACACTGAAGGTGCCAAGTTCTGGATGAAAGTCTTCAACGAGCTCAAGACGCGCGGGGTGCACGACATCCTGATTGCCCCGTCACCGATGGCCTCAAGGGCATGCCCGAGGCGCTGGGGGGGCCTGCTATGACACTGCAAACCTGCATCGTGCACCTGATCCGTAACAGCCTGGACTTCGCCAGTTGGAAGGACCGCAAGGCACTTGCTGCGGCCATCAAACCGATCTACACGGCAGTGAGTGCCGAGACGGCCGGGAGCGAACTGCACGCGTTTGAGGCTGGACTCTGGGGTCAGAAGTTCCCGACCGTCGTTGGTGCCTCGCGCAGGGCCTGGGACAAGGTCGTCCCGTTCTTCGCCTTTCCGCCCGAGGTGCGGCGCGTGATCTACACGACCAACGCCATTGAGAGTGTGAATGCGAGGTGGCGCAAGATCATCAAGACGCGTGGACACTTCCCTAGCCACGATACGGCCACCAAGTTGATCTGGCTAGCGCTGCGCAACATCACCGAGGACTGGGGACGGGCGGCCAACAACTGGAAATCAGCGATGAACCAATTCGCGATCCTCAACGAGGACCGGTTCACATAATCGGGTACCTAAAATCCCCAACCAGTTTCACTAATCGGTAAAGGTTCAACGAGCCTTACACACGGAAATTCGGACACGCCCTCAATAACTTGCGTTTAGCAGGTTTTTGCTTTCTCCACGTGGGTTATTGCTTCTGCTTGGCTGTTGTCTAGAAGGTTAGTGCGGTTTGTACGGCGTACCTAAGGCTTGCTCAGGTATCCTGGGCCTAAACCCCCACGGGGGCACTGAATTGCCCTTGGTATCGCGGAGGCTAGTCACGCCGCCATCTGCAGGCCTGACTGGCGAGTTGCCTGTTTCAACGAATTGGCTAAGGAAATTGCCAGAATTTGCTGATGCATCACCACAACGCGGAATCTCGCATGCCTATCAGTCGCTTGCGCTCTTGGCGTTTGCGGTACCGCAGCACGCAGCCTGCGGAGGTCAGTGTCAAACCGCCGTATAGCAATACTTCCCCGACACTTAGATTTCTATTCAACAAGATTGGAGCCGCAGCGTATGCTCCTGCGGCTGCAAGGGCTGCAGTACCGGTTGGAAAGATAAGGTTCAACATAGGGGGCGGAACGACGTATTTGGGTGCCAGCGGTTCTCTGGATCGCAACAGCCAAAATTTTTCAAGGTTTATTAAGAGGGGAGCCTTCAGCCGCTGTATGGACCAGAGGCTATTTACACGATGCGGACATCAAACCAGGCTCCTGGCAAATCTCCCAGTCCTTGTAAACCCGCAGTTCGTGCTGCGTTGCACGCAAGATACCAATGACTGACCAGTCTACGTGTTTCATCGTTGGGTTCTGATACATCACCGTCGTCTGCCAGTCGCTCTACTGCTTTGAGTACATGCGCTACATCTTCCGGTGGGCCTATCCGCCGTTCCAGTGCTTTGCTGTAGCGCATTTCTGCGGCCATCCGCTCCTTCGTTGGCAGATCGGGATAGTCGGTAAGAGTGACGGTGTACAGGGTCTCAATCATGGCTTCCATACGGTTTCTCACATCTGTTGTTTGGCTAAATACTGTTTTAATATACAGCATATAGCCACCTTAATGTTGAGACATGGCTCGGGCGGAGACTCTGCTACTGTTGGTTCAGACTTGACCCGGATTTCTCATTTCATGCTACCTTGATGATGAAAACCTTCTCTGTTTTATTTGTCTGTATGGGCAATATCTGTCGCAGCCCGACCGCCCATGGTGTGTTCCTGCACAAGGTGACTGCACTGGGTTTGGACCACAGAATCCATGTGGATTCCGCCGGCACCCACAACTACCATCCCAATAGTCCCCCTGACACCCGATCGCAGGCGCATGCATCCCGGCGTGGCTACGATCTGTCTCGTTTACGGGCGCGTCAGATCCGGAATGCAGACTTTGACGCATACGACCTGATTCTGGTGATGGACTGGGACAACCTGGCTTTGACGCAGAGTGAAAGCCCGTCCCGTCACCACTCCAAGATCCGGCGCTTGACCGAGTTCTGTGAACACTATGACAACCCGGTGGTCCCGGACCCCTATTACGGTGGGGAGCAAGGGTTTGAGGCCGTACTGGACCTGGTCGAAGATGCCTGTGAAGGCTTACTCAAGCATGTACAACGCCAGTTGGCTTGACGCTCGGGCTACCGGTGCATTGCGGATGTCCTGTATCCGCAATGCTATGGCGCTTGCAAGCGTTGCAACAACTCCAGGTCTGGATAGCCGTCGGCGGGCAGGCCCAGGCTGCGTTGGTACTTTCTCAGGCCGTCGCGTGTGGTGGGGCCCATCAGGCCGTCGGCGCTGCCGCTGGCAAACCCACGCTGGTTCAGTGCTGTTTGTAGCTCCCGTATTTGGCTGCGCGTGAGGGCTTGCAAATCACGCGGCCACGCCGCTTGTACAGCGGGCCCATTGTCCAGGCGCTGGGCTAGCAGACTGACCGCGAGCGCGTAGCTGGTGGAGTTGTTGTAGCGCAGGATGGCGCGAAAGTTGGGGCCCACCAGAAAGGCGGGTCCGCGTGCGCCTGCAGGCAACAGGATTTCTGCCGCGTCCAGCGCGGGCAGGGCTGCGCCGTCCACGCTGCGTACGCCCTCCAGTGCCCATTGCTCGGCGGTTTGCTGTATCTGGGAGTCGGCGCGGCCGAAGTCGAACCCTGCGGGGAGCTGCACCTCAGTGCCCCAGGGCTGGCCAGCTTGCCAGCCTGAGCGGGCCAGGAAGTTAGCTGTCGAGGCCAGTACATCGGCCATGCTGCCCCAGATGTCGCGGCGGCCGTCGCCATCGGCATCTACGGCGTAGGCCAGAAAGTTCGATGGCAGGAACTGGGTCTGGCCCATGGCGCCAGCCCAGGAGCCGACCATGTGGGCACGGTCGATATCACGGTTTTGCAGAATCTTCAACGCTGCCAGCAATTGGCTACGGGCCCAGTCTTCGCGCCGCCCTTCGAAACCCAGCGTTGCCAGCGCGTCGATGGTGGGGATGTCACCGTAGTTGCTGCCGTAGTTGCTTTCCATGCCCCAGATGGCGACCAGGGTGCTGGCCGGTACGCCGTAGCTGGTGGCGGCTGCATCGGCTTCAGCCCGGACTTGCAGGAGTTTGTCCTGGCCACGCACCACGCGTTGCGGGGATACGGCTGAGTCCAGATAGTCCCAGACCGTGCGCGTGAATTCGGGCTGTGCCTGGTCCAGTTGGACCACACGTGGCAGGTAGCGCACATTGTCGAAAGCGATATGCAGGGTGGCATCGCTGATGCCAGCGGCAAGCGCCGGGGCGCGGACGCTATCGACCCAGCGGGCGAAATCTGGTTGCAGGCTCTGTGCTTCGGCAGAAGGTGGCGTTGGTGCGGCTTGGGTAGCGGCTGGCGAGACAGCTTGCAGCGGCTGCTTGGGGGGCGTGGAGGCGCAGCCCGCCAGGAATGCGACTAGTGTTGTGGCGTGCCACCAGAAGCGGGGTATGGAGCGAGGCGAAGGTTCTTGCATCTTTGGATTTTCGTCTGTGTGGTGAACAAGGTTGTGCCGGTTCTATGATGTGGGTTCAATGGGTAGACCACGCCAAGTACCGAAACCGGTAATAGACACCACACGCTGCACTGGCTGCGGCTGGTGCGTGCCCACGTGTGATCTGCATTTGCTGTCCTTGGAAAGGCAGGGCTGGAAGAAGTTCTCTGTTCTCAGCGATATAGATGCCTGTACCGGTTGCAGCAAATGCGCGCTGCGCTGCCCGTTTGATGTGATCACGATGCACAAGGGCGCGCAGGGGCCGGAGCCAGGGATTTAAATACCAGCTTTTATAAGCTGACCATGTTGCAAAGCTCCAGTCCCGGGGAGCCTAGGCTGTAGCCGTCACCTTTGCAGAGCAGATGGATGGTCTGGCCGCGTTTTAGCAAGGTGACGGCTTCTTCCGCTGGAAGTTGCCGGATTTTGACGGTGTTGGTGCCACTTTCCAGGCCTTCGACCAGGGTGACCTTGGTGTCGAAGCGGGCTGCAACCGGCATGAAGGAGCCTGATTTAAGGTAAACCACCAGGGTGCCGACCATGTCGCGTGATACCAGGTCCACCGCGGTTTCCACCAGCAGTGGTTTACCTTTGTATTTTTGGTCGGCGACAGCCTCGTTGGCTTTGTAGGCTTGCATCAGGGTTTTGCTGCTGACGCGCAGGGTCTTGCCTGCATCGGCTTCGGCCAACATGCTCCGTATGAATTTCTCTGCTTCCGGGGTTTCGAATATGGGGGGCGTAGCTGCCAAGCAGCAGCTGAATGCGCAAAGACTGAGGTGGGCAGCAATGACTGCGGGCCGGATGCAGGCGCGGTTGAACATGTCTTCATGCTACCAAATCGCCGTAGTTGGGTCGGTAGCCATCTGCGATGGTCAACGGCTTATTTTTGTCGCAGCGGGCATGCGATTTGCTGCTGGTCTGCGCTGGGCATGGACCGTGGACAATAGCCCGAGTTTTAGCCCCTGTCTCTTTGTACAAGGAACCGTGCCATGCCGCTTGTCGTTTTCAACCAGAAGGGTGGGGTGGGCAAGTCCACCATTACCTGCAACCTGGCCGCCATCAGTGCCAGCCAGGGTTTGCGCACCCTGGTGATCGATCTGGACCCTCAGGGAAATTCCACAAGTTATCTGTTGGGATCGCTGGCACGCGAAGACCAGCCCACTGTGGCCGGGTTCTTTGAACATTGCCTGAGCTACAGCCTGCGCACGGTACCGCCCACGGATTTCATCGTACCCACACCACACGAGAACCTGCATGTGATGCCGTCCAGCCCGGCGCTGGGCGAGCTGGAGGGCAAGCTGGAGTCGCGCCACAAGCTGTACAAGCTGCGTGAAGCCTTGCAGCAATTGGGGGCAGACTACGACCGTATTTACCTGGATACCCCACCCGCGCTGAACTTCTATACCCGTTCCGCCCTGATTGGCGCGCGTGCTTGCCTGATCCCGTTCGACTGCGACGAGTTTGCCCGCAAGGCCCTGTACACCTTGCTGGAGAACGTGCAGGAAATCCGCGTGGACCACAACCCCGGCCTGGTGGTGGACGGCATTGTGGTGAATCAGTTCCAGCCACGCGCCAACCTGCCGCAGCGCATGGTGAACGAATTGGTGGCCGAGGGTCTGCCTGTGCTGCAGCCCTATCTGTCCTCTTCGGTCAAGATCCGTGAATCGCACGAACAATCCTTGCCCATGGTCTATCTGGACCCGCAGCACAAGCTGACCCAGGCTCTGGTGGCCTTGCATGCGGCGCTGGACGCTAACCGGGCCGCAAGCGTTTAACGCAGGACGGGTGATTGCTATTTATTTCGTAGCTGCTGACGCACGTAATACATGCAATAAAGCCATATTTCTTATAAATCCTGCGGCGGCAGATGGTGTGTTGGTTGAAGTGAAAAGCTGCGCCTTGTTCGGCGCGTAAATAGGTCCGGTGCTTGACGTGGATGGGGTGCGCAGGGCATAGTTATATCAAAATGCATTATTTTTTGCATTTAAAGATATATATTTTGCAATGACAAATAACATTAACTCGCAGGCGACATCTTCCGGCGCCGCATTGGATTCCACCTACCCCAGTTTGCGTAACCTGCCGGTCTTTGTGACTGGCGGCGGCGGTGGTATTGGCGCGGCCATCGTCTCGGCATTTGTAGAGCAGGGCGCACGGGTCGCCTTTGTGGATGTGGCCGAAGATGCCAGTCGCGCGCTGGCACAGCAGTTGCAGGACGCCGGCCATGCCGCGCCCTGGTGGCGTACCTGCGATGTGCGGGATGTGGCTGCGCTGCAAACGGCCATACAGGATGCCGCTGCGGTTCTGGGCGACTTTTCGGCACTGGTTAACAACGTGGCCAGTGACGACCGCCACACGCTGGAGTCGGTCACCCCCGAGTACTACGATCAGCGAATGGCTATTAACGAGCGGCCGGCATTTTTTGCAATCCAGTCGGTGGTGCCGGGCATGCGCCGACTGGGTGGTGGTTCCATCATCAACCTGGGGTCCACCGGCTGGCAGACCAAGGGCACGGGCTACCCCTGCTATGCGATCGCCAAGTCGTCGGTGAATGGCCTGACGCGTGGCTTGGCCAAGAGCCTGGGCCAGGACCGCATCCGCATCAACACCGTCTCGCCTGGTTGGGTGATGACCGAACGCCAGGTCCAGCTGTGGCTGGATGCCGAGGGCGAGGCCAATTTGCAGCGCACCCAGTGCCTGCCCGACAAAATTTTGCCCGCAGATATCGCGCGCATGGTTTTGTTCCTGGCCTCCAGTGACGGCGCCATGTGCACCGCCCAAGAGTTCAAGGTGGATGCCGGCTGGGCCTGATGGCCCCTGGGTTTATTCCATATCCAGCTTGCGCCCATACAGCGACAGGCTGGCGGTTTTCAAGGCTTTCATCATCACTTTGGCCGCAGGGGAGGGCAGACGGTCGGTGCGGGTGATGATGCCGAACGCATCCATGTGGCAGGGTATTTCCAGCGGCACGATGGAGACGATGCCATGGGCCGCGTAATACTGGGCCACGTCGGCGGCAATCACGGCCACCATATCGCTTTGCTGCAGCATGCGAGTGATGAAGAGCAGGGCGGCGCTTTCAATCACATTCAGGGGCGTGGCCAGCCCCACTTCCTGGAACATCAGCTCAAAGCGGTGGCGTAGCACGCTGCCAGCGGGCGGCACGATCCAGCCGGCGCCGACCACGTCGCGCAAGGTCAGGCCGGTCATGCCGATCAGCGGGTGGCCGGGCCGGGCGATTGCGCATACCGGCTCTTCCACCAGGGGTTCGTAGCGTAGATTGGCCTTGTCATGCTCGGCGAACAGGCGGGCCACCAGAATATCCAGCTTGCCCTGCTGCAGCCGCTCAATCAGCACCGGGCTGGTGTCAATATCCAAGGCGACGCGCAGCGTGGGCTGCTCCAGCTTCACCAGCGCCACGGCAGAGGGCAGCAAGGTTAGTCCTGGCGAGGTGATCGCGCCTATGCTGACCTGGCCGAAGCGTCCGGCTTTGAGCGCGGTGAGTTCTTCGTGCGCCTGGTTCAGGCTAGCCAGGGCTACGCGAGCATGGCGGATCATGGTTTCGCCGTACCAGGTGGGTTGCATGCCGCGTGGCAGGCGGTCGAACAGGGACACCTCCAGCACGTCTTCCAGGTCTTTGAGCAGCTTGGAGGCTGCGGGTTGGGTCATGTTCAGTACCTGGGCCGCGCGGTGGATATTGCCCTCTTCAGCCAGGGCTACCAGCAGCAGCAGCTGCCGGGTTTTCAGCCTGGCGCGGATGAACCAGTGGGTGTAATTTGTCATGGGGTTTTCCAGAATGCAGACATTGATATGTATTTTGTTGAAAAAGTGATTGGATCGATATGAATTTTGTTTCTAGACTTCCGGCACATTGGCAATCACACCTACATGACATTCGGCGAAAAACTGCAGACTGCCCGGCAATACATCAACGGTCGCTGGGAGACAGGTGTCACCACTGGCACCAGCGAAAACCCGTCTGACACCCGGGAAGTAATTGCAGAGTACGCACGTGCTGATCGTAACCAGACTGAGCTGGCAATACGCGCCGCTGCCGAGGCATTGCCTCACTGGAGTCAAAGTACACCGCAGCGCCGTTTTGACGTGCTGGACCAGATCGGTAGCGAAATCTTGGCGCGCAAAGCCGAGTTGGGTAATTTGTTGGCGCGGGAAGAGGGGAAGACTTTACCTGAAGCCGTGGGCGAGGTGACGCGTGCAGGCCAGATATTCAAGTTTTTTGCTGGCGAAGCTTTGCGTATACCAGGTGAGTCGATGGCCTCGGTGCGGCCTGGCGTACAGGTTGATGTGACGCGTGAACCCGTGGGTGTGGTGGGCATCATCGCACCGTGGAATTTCCCGTTTGCGATTCCGGCCTGGAAGATTGCGCCCGCGCTGGCCTATGGCAATAGCGTAGTGTTCAAGCCAGCCGAACTGGTGCCAGCTTGCGGTTGGGCTCTGGCCGAAATTATTAGCCGCTCGGGTCTGCCGGCCGGAGTTTTCAATCTGGTCATGGGCAGCGGTCGAGAAGTGGGGCAGACGCTGGTGGACAGCCCGCGTGTCAACGCGATCAGCTTTACCGGATCTGCTGCCACAGGTGAGCGTATTTTGCAAACCACGGTGGCACGGCGTGCCAAGGTGCAGCTGGAGATGGGTGGCAAGAACCCCTTGGTGGTGTTGGCTGATGCTGATCTGGACCAGGCTGTGGACTGTGCGGTGCAGGGTGCGTACTTTTCTACCGGCCAACGTTGCACGGCATCCAGCCGCTTGATTGTGGAGGCCAAGGTCCATGATGCTTTTGTGTCCCGCCTGCGCCAACGCATGGTCAACCTGAAGGTTGGACATGCGCTAGACCGCGATACCGCCATCGGCCCGGTGGTGGATCGTATCCAACTGGAGCAGAACCTGGCCTGGATGGAGATTGCCCGTGCCGAAGGCGCAGAGCATGTATGGGGTGGCGCCACGGTGGAGTCCGCGACACCAGGCCACTACATGAGCCCTGCGTTGTTTCTGGCCAGGCCAGAGCACCGAGTGGCCCGGGAGGAGATTTTCGGCCCCGTGGCGTGCGTGATTCGTGCCGACAGCTATGAGCATGCGCTGGTTTTGGCGAACGAGACGCCATTCGGTCTGTGTGCCGGCATTTGCACGGCATCGCTGAAAAACGCCATGCATTTCAAGCGCCATGCCGAAGTGGGCATGACCATGGTCAACCTGCCTACGGCGGGTGTCGATTACCACGTGCCCTTCGGTGGCCGCAAGGGGTCCAGTTATGGCCCACGCGAGCAAGGGCGCTACGCAGCAGAGTTCTACACCACTGTTAAAACCGGCTACATGCTGGCTTGAAGCGGTGGACAGGGCAATCAACGAAACCAACTAGGAGACATCATGAAAATCAACCGTCGTACTCTTGCGGCCGCATTGGCCACCGCGCCCTTTATCGGTCTGTTGCCAGCAACCAGCTTTGCGCAGAAAAAAATTGTGTTGGGTTTCAGCCAGGTTGGCGCCGAGAGCGAATGGCGCACGGCCAATACTGATTCCATCAAGTCCTCTGCGGCAGAGGCCGGTATTGAGCTGAAGTTCTCTGACGCTCAGCAAAAGCAGGAAAACCAGATCAAGGCGATCCGCTCCTTCATCGCCCAGAAGGTTGACGTGATTGCGTTTTCCCCTGTCGTGGAATCGGGCTGGGAAACCGTGCTGCGCGAAGCCAAGGCGGCGAAGATCCCAGTGGTGTTGACGGACCGTTCTGTCAACGTCAAGGATGACTCTTTGTATGTATCCTTTATGGGTTCTGACTTCACCGAAGAAGGCCGCAAAGCCGGTCGCTGGTTGGTGGATGCCATGAAGAATGTCAGCGGCGACGTGAATATCGTTGAGCTGCAGGGTACCGTGGGTTCCGCTCCAGCGATTGACCGTAAAAAGGGTTTTGAAGAGATTATCAAAGCAGATCCCAAATTCAAGATCATCCGTTCGCAGACTGGCGACTTCACCCGTGCCAAGGGCAAGGAGGTCATGGAAGCTTTCTTGAAGGCCGAAGGCAAGAAAATTAACGTACTTTTCGCACACAATGACGACATGGCGATTGGTGCCATCCAGGCAATTGAAGAAGCTGGACTCAAGCCCGCCAAGGACATCACCATCATTTCCATTGACGGGGTCAAGGGCGCTTTTGAGGCCATGATTGCCGGCAAGTTGAATGTGTCCGTCGAGTGCAGCCCATTGCTCGGCCCACAACTGATGTCCGCTGTGAAAGATTTGAAAGCCGGTAAGTCCTTGCAAAAGCGCATCGTGACCGAAGAAGGCATCTTCCCCATGGAAGTTGCCGCCAAAGAGTTCCCCAAGCGTAAATACTGATCTGCGCAAACAACGACGCCCTTGATACTGGGGGCGTTTTTTCAACCACCGGAGACAATCCAATGAAACGTACGTTTATCAAAACCTTGCTGGCCAGCATGGCCCTGGCTGCTATGGGTTTCGCACCCCAGGCCAATGCACAAGACAAGGGAACCATCGGCATTTCCATGCCCACGAAATCTTCGGCCCGCTGGATCGCTGACGGCGACAACATGGTCAAGGTACTCAAGGAGCGCGGCTACAAGACCGATTTGCAGTACGCTGACGACGACATCCCTAACCAGCTCGCTCAAATCGAGAACATGGTTACCAAGGGTGCCAAGGTCCTGGTGATTGCTTCGATTGACGGCACCACGCTGTCCAAGGCGCTGCAAAACGCTGCCGACAAAGGCGTCAAGGTCATTGCCTATGATCGTCTGATCAAGGGCTCCAAGAACGTGGATTATTACGCTACGTTCGATAACTTCCAGGTCGGCGTGTTGCAAGCCGGCACCATTGTGGACAAGCTGGGCCTAAAACAAGGCAAGGGTCCGTTCAATATCGAGTTGTTTGGTGGTTCGCCAGATGACAACAACGCCTTCTTCTTCTACGACGGCGCGATGAGCGTGTTCAAGCCTTACATCGACAGCGGCAAGCTGGTGGTGCGCAGCAAGCAAATGGGCATGGACAAGGTCGGTACCCTGCGTTGGGATGGTGCTGTGGCCCAGGCCCGCATGGACAACCTGCTGTCCGCCTTCTATGCCAAGGACAAGGTCGACGCCGTGTTGTCCCCTTATGACGGCATTTCCATCGGTATTCTGTCCTCCCTCAAGGGTGTGGGCTACTGCACCAAGACCCAGCCTTGCCCCATCGTGAGCGGCCAGGACGCGGAAATACCGTCGGTGAAGTCCATTCTGCGTGGTGAACAGTACTCCACCATCTTCAAGGACACCCGTGAGCTGGCCAAGGTGACTGCCAATATGGTGGATGCCGAGTTGTCCGGCAAGAAGCCTGAAATCAACGACACCAAGACCTATAACAACGGCATCAAGGTCGTGCCTGCTTACCTGCTCAAGCCAGTGGCTGTAGATGCTTCCAACTGGAAGCCAATCCTGATTGACAGCGGTTACTACAAGGAATCGCAAGTCAAGTAAGTCGTGACGGTCGACGATCCTGCGCCTCGCGGGGCAGGATCGTTGTGCCTGAGATGCAATTTGCTTTCAACTGAAGCACGGTTTACGCAGCGCCCGAGGGCAGGTGAGTGCCACCGCGCCCACGGGCGCTGCGTAAGTCTAAAAGAGGAATAGGCGTTGAAAACAATTCTGGAGATGCACGACATCCGCAAAACATTCCCCGGAGTGGTTGCGTTGAACAAGGTCAATCTGCGTGTGCATGCAGGCGAGATACATGCCGTGGTGGGTGAAAACGGCGCAGGAAAGTCGACCTTGATGAAGGTCTTGTCGGGTGTCTATCCCCATGGCACCTACAGCGGAGAAATCCGCTATATGGATGAAGAGCGCCGATTCAGCGGCATCCACGACAGTGAGCAACAGGGCATCATCATCATTCACCAGGAGCTGGCTTTGGTGCCGCTGCTGTCGATTGCCGAAAACATCTTTTTGGGCAACGAGACCGCGCACAACGGAGTGATCGACTGGATGGCGGCGCACAGCCAGACCCAGGCCTTGCTAAAGAAGGTCGGCCTCAAAGAATCCCCCAACACGCTGATCACCAATATCGGCGTGGGCAAGCAGCAATTGGTCGAAATTGCCAAGGCGCTGTCCAAAGAAGTCAAACTGCTGATCCTGGATGAGCCTACGGCCAGCCTGAACGAAACCGACAGCGATGCGCTTCTGATGCTGCTGCTGGAACTCAAAGCCCAGGGCATTGCCTGCATTCTGATTTCGCACAAGCTCAACGAAATCTCCAAGGTAGCCGACTCCATCACCATTTTGCGCGACGGCACTACGGTGGAGACGCTGGACTGCCGCGCCGAATCCATTAGCGAAGACCGCGTGATCCGCGGCATGGTGGGCCGCGAAATGGCCGACCGTTACCCCAAACGTACGCCGAATATTGGTGAGACCGTGTTCGAGCTGCGCGACTGGCGCGCCTACCACCCACAGCATGCCGACCGCGAGATGGTTAAAGGCATCAATCTGACCGTCAAGCGCGGCGAAATCGTCGGCATTGCCGGCCTGATGGGCGCGGGCCGCACCGAGCTGGCGATGAGCGTGTTTGGTAAATCCTGGGGGCAGCGCATCAGCGGCAAGGCGATGCTGCACGGTAAGGAAATTGACGTGTCCACGGTGCAAAAAGCCGTGGCGCACGGCCTGGCCTACGTCACCGAAGACCGCAAGGGCAACGGCCTGGTGTTGAACGAAGACATCCAGTGGAACACCTCGTTGGCGAATCTGCCTGGCGTGTCTAAAAACGGCGTGATCGACGATGGCCGCGAGTTTGCCGTGGCCCAGGGTTACCGCGAAAAAATGCGCACTCGCTGCTCGGGTGTAGACCAGAAAGTGGTCAACCTGTCGGGTGGCAACCAGCAAAAAGTGGTGCTGAGCAAATGGCTGTTCACCAACCCCGAGGTATTGATTCTGGACGAGCCCACACGCGGCATCGACGTGGGGGCCAAGTTCGAAATCTACACCCTGATTGCGCAACTCGCGGCCGAGGGCAAGTGCGTGATCGTGATTTCGTCTGAAATGCCCGAGCTGCTGGGCCTGTCGGACCGCATCTACGTGATGAACGAAGGGCGGTTTGTGGCCGAAATGCCAACCGCCGAGGCGAGCCAGGAAAAAATCATGCGTGCCATCGTCAGCGCCAACTAGAGCATTACTAGAACATTCAGATCATGGAAAAAACAACTACAACCCCTGCGGCCTCTGCTGTCACCGCCGCGCCTTCGGGCCTGAGCTTCTTTAAAAGCAACCTGCGCGAATATGGCATGCTGCTGTCGCTGGTGGCCATCATGGCCTTCTTCCAGTTCATGACCAACGGCACGCTGATGCAGCCGTTGAACCTGACCAACCTGGTGCTGCAAAACAGCTACATCGTCATCATGGCGCTGGGTATGCTGCTGGTGATCGTGGCGGGCCACATCGACTTGTCGGTCGGCTCCATCGTCGGCTTTGTCGGCGCGGTGGCTGCGGTGCTGATGGTCAATTACGAATGGCATTACCTGCCCACGGCCATTCTCTGTCTGGCAGTGGGTGGGCTGATCGGGGCCATGCAGGGTTACTTCGTCGCCTTCTTCCGCATTCCCTCCTTCATCGTCACGCTGGCGGGCATGCTGGTGTTCCGGGGGCTGGCGCTGGCGTTGCTGCAAGGGCAGTCGGTGGGGCCATTCCCAGATACTTTTCAGATGCTCAGTTCGGGTTTCATTGGCGATCTGTTCAGCTCCGAAGGTTTGCGCATGACCTCTTTGCTGCTGGGTGTATTGGTGGCCCTGGCACTGGTGGTGGCGGGTATACGTGCACGTGCCAATCAGCAAAAACACGGTGTGACTGGCGAACCCACGGCCTTCTTTTGGGGCAAGATGGTGATTTTCTCGGCCTTGCTGATCACCTTCAGTTACCTGCTGGCATCCTACAAGGGCCTGCCCAATGTGCTGATCGTCATGGCGCTGCTGATTGCGTTGTTTGACTTCGTGACCAGTCGGACCACCATTGGCCGTCGCGTCTATGCCCTGGGTGGCAACGAAAAGGCTGCAAAGCTATCGGGCATCAAAACCGAACGTCTGGCCTTCTACACCTTCATCAATATGGGCGTGCTGGCCGCGCTGGCCGGACTGGTGTTTGCCGCACGGCTGAATACCGCCACGCCCAAGGGTGGGTTGGGATTTGAACTGGACGTGATCGCCGCCTGCTTCATCGGTGGCGCGTCGGCGTCCGGTGGCGTTGGCAAGGTGATGGGGGCGGTGATTGGTGCCTTCATCATGGGCGTGATGAACAACGGTATGTCCATCATGGGCATCGGCATTGACTACCAGCAGATCATTAAGGGTCTGGTGTTGCTGGCAGCCGTGTTTGTTGACGTCTACAACAAGAACAAATAATGTGCAGCGCCAGCGTTCAGCCCGTATTGCAGCTTGCGGGCATAGACAAGCAGTTTGCTGGCAACCCTGTGTTGCGTGGCGTACAACTGAACCTTTACCCCGGTGAAATACACGCCCTGATGGGGCAGAACGGTGCCGGTAAATCCACTTTGATCAAGGTGCTGACCGGCGTACTGGAATCCAGCGGTGGCGAGATGCGGCTGTCCGGTCAATTGATACGCCCCGATTCCCCTCTGGCAGCCCAGAAGCTGGGCATCAGCACGGTCTACCAAGAGGTGAATCTGTGCCCGAATCTGTCGGTCGCCGAGAACGTTTTTGCCGGGCGTTACCCGCGCTATGGCTTGTCCCAGGGTTACCGCATCGACTGGGGTTCGGTGCATCGCCGTGCGCGTGAATTGCTTGCCCGTATTGGTTTGGACATTGACGTGACGCAACTGCTGTCCTCCTACCCTGTGGCGGTGCAGCAATTGGTCGCGATTGCCCGCGCTCTGGGAGTGGAATCCAAGGTGCTGATACTGGACGAACCGACTTCCAGCCTGGACGAGGATGAAGTCCAGAAGCTGTTTGAAGTGTTGCGCCGTTTGCGCGGCGAGGGCTTGGCGATCGTGTTCGTCACCCATTTTCTGAACCAGGTGTATGCGGTATCCGACCGCATCACGGTGCTGCGCAACGGTGCCTGGGTGGGCGAGTGGATGGCCAAGGATCTGGAGCCGCAGGCTTTGATTTCCGCCATGCTGGGCCGCGAATTCTCGGTGCAGACGGCGGTGGCGGGCGCCCAGCGGGGCAACACGCAGAACGAGCCCGCGCTCTTACAGGCGCAGGGCCTGGGCCAGGCAGGGCGCTTGCTGCCGGTGGACATGAGCGTACATGCCGGCGAAGTGCTGGGCCTGGCGGGTTTGCTGGGGGCAGGGCGTACCGAGTTGGCGCGCTTGCTGTTTGGCCTGGAATCGGCAGACCGTGGCAGCTTACATATGCGCGGTGAGACGGTGCAGTTGTCGAACCCGGCCGATGCGGTAAAGCACGGCATAGCGCTGTGCCCCGAGGAACGCAAGACCGATGGCATCGTGGCCGAGCTGTCGGTGCGTGAAAACATCGCGCTGGCCTTGCAGGCCCGCTTGGGCTTGCGCAAATTTCTGTCGATGGCCGAGCAGACGGCCTTGGCCGAGCATTTCGTCAAGAAGCTGGGCATCAAGACGGCCAGTATCGAGACGCCGATTGGCCTGCTTTCGGGTGGTAACCAGCAAAAGGCCGTGATCGCACGCTGGCTGGCGACCGACCCGAAGCTGCTGATACTGGACGAACCGACCCGTGGCATCGATGTGGCGGCCAAGCAGGAAATCATGGAAGAAATTCTGCGCCTGGCACGCGACGGCATGGCGGTACTGTTCATCTCGTCCGAGATGAGTGAAGTGGTGCGCGTGTCTGACCGTATCGCCGTGCTGCGCGAACGCAGCAAAGTGGGGGAACTGCCAGGTGGCAGTACCGAGGACGAGGTTTACCGAATGATTGCGGCTGGAAATGCTTGATTCTGTATTAGGCCGGTTCAGCCGGTCGATGCGCCATCGTCTGGCGTGGCCCATGGTGACACTGCTGCTCCTGCTGGTGGTGAACGTGGTTTTCAACCCTGGTTTTCTGCACGTTGAATGGCGTGATGGCCATCTGTATGGCAGTCTGATTGACATCTTGAACCGCGCCGCGCCGCTGGTATTGGTGTCGCTGGGTATGACGCTGGTGATTGCTACGCGCGGTATTGATATTTCGGTCGGTGCCGTGGTGGCCATATCGGCAGCCTTGGCGGCCTGGATGATTGGTGGGGCACTGGTGGTGCAGGATGGCGTAGCCGTGCATGCCAGCCGTTTCCCCATGCCTTTGGCCATCTTGGCGGCATTGGCTGTGGCCTTGTTCTGCGGTGTGTGGAATGGCTTGCTGGTGGCACGCATTGGCATGCAGCCCATCATTGCCACGCTGATCTTGATGGTAGCCGGGCGGGGTATTGCGCAGCTCATCACCGGTGGGCAGATCATCACCATTTACTACTCGCCGTTTTTCTTTTTGGGTAGCGGCTACTGGTTGGGTCTGCCGTTCTCGTTGTTCATCGTCGCTTTGGTGTTTGCTGTGCTGCACCTGGCCATGACGCGTACCGCACTGGGCTTATTCATCCAGACTGTGGGCATCAACCCGGTAGCTGCGCGCGGCGTGGGCATACAGGCACGCAGCCTGACGGTATGGGTGTATGCGTTCTGTGGATTCTGCGCGGGTGTGGCGGGCTTGTTGATCAGTTCCAATGTTAAGAGTGCAGACGGCAACAATGCCGGCCAGCTGCTGGAGTTGGACGCCATCCTGGCTGTGACCCTAGGCGGTACAGCATTGACCGGTGGCCGCTTCAGCCTGGTGGGTAGCGTGATTGGTGCCTTGATCATCCAGACGCTGACCTACGCTATTTATTCGCTGGGCGTTCCGCCCGAGATCAACCTGGTCGTGAAAGCCGTGGTGGTGTTTGCCGTCATGTTGCTGCAGTCGCCCGAGTTCCGCGCCACCATGGGTGTGTGGATGGTGCGTCCCGGCTCCTCTGAGGTTCGCGCATGAGCACTGTTCTTCCCCAAACTGCGCAGCCTATGTCGGCGCCCCGTGTTGCCGTGCGCATCAATCCCAAATATGTGCCTCTGGTGGCCACCATCTCCCTGTTCATGGCGATGGCCACGCTGGGCTCGGTGTTCTACGAAGGCTTCTTTTCCCTGCAGGTGTTCTTGAACCTGTTGATCGACAACGCTTTCCTGGTCATCGTGGCAGTAGGCATGACCTTTGTGGTCTTGTCTGGTGGGATTGACTTGTCGGTGGGCTCGGTGATTGCCTTCACCACCATGGTGTCGGCTTCGCTGGTGGAGAACCACGGCTGGAGCCCGGCTCTGGTGATTCCGCTGGTGCTGTTGATGGGCACGGCGTTTGGTGCATTCATGGGCTTCCTGATTGAGCGCTTCCGTCTGCAGCCCTTCATTGTGACCCTGGCCGGCATGTTCCTGGCGCGCGGTTTGTGCTATTTGATCAGCATCGATTCAATCAGCATGACCAATGAGTTTTACTCTGAGGTGTCGCAAATGCGCCTGCCGGTATGGGGTGACGCGTCCATTTCGATCGGTGCTGTGATCGCGTTGGTGGTCTTGCTTGTGGCCGTTTTCCTGGCGCACTGCACGCCATTTGGCCGCAATGTCTACGCCGTAGGCGGCAGCGAGCATTCGGCCATGCTGATGGGCTTGCCGGTGCGTTCCACACTGATTGGTGTTTACACGCTGTCCGGTTTTTGCTCGGCCTTGGCGGGTGTCGTGTTCACGTTCTACATGCTGTCTGGCTATGGCCTGCATGCAGTCGGCATGGAGCTGGACGCGATTGCTGCCGTGGTGATAGGCGGCACGCTGCTTACCGGCGGCTCTGGCTATATGGTGGGCACGCTGTTTGGTGTGTTGATGCTGGGCATTATCCAGACGCTGATTTCTTTTGACGGGTCTTTGAGTTCGTGGTGGACGCGCATCGTGGTGGGCGCGCTGCTTTTCCTGTTCTGCTTGTTGCAGCGCCTTTTTACCGCCCGCAAATCCCCCCACGGCTGATTTTCGTAGCCGCTCTTCTCTGAAAAATTTACTATGACTGATACCCCGAAAAAAATGCGTTCTGCGGAGTGGTTTGGCTCTGCTGACAAGAACGGCTTCATGTACCGCAGCTGGATGAAGAATCAGGGCATTCCCGACCATGAGTTCGACGGTCGTCCCATCATCGGCATCTGCAATACCTGGTCTGAGCTGACTCCCTGCAACGCCCACTTCCGCAAGATCGCCGAGCATGTGAAGCGCGGCATCTTCGAGGCTGGAGGCTTTCCGGTTGAGTTTCCGGTGTTCTCCAACGGCGAATCGAATCTGCGCCCCACCGCCATGCTGACCCGCAATCTGGCCAGCATGGACGTGGAAGAAGCCATCCGTGGCAACCCCATCGACGCGGTGGTACTGCTCACCGGCTGCGATAAGACCACGCCGGCTTTGCTGATGGGCGCGGCCAGCTGCGATATCCCGGCCATCGTCGTCACCGGCGGCCCCATGCTGAACGGCAAGCTGGATGGCAAGAACATCGGCTCCGGTACTGCCGTCTGGCAGCTGCATGAATCGCTGAAAGCCGGCGAGATCAACGAACACCAATTCTTTGCCGCCGAAGCCGGCATGTCGCGTTCCGCCGGCACCTGCAACACCATGGGCACGGCCTCCACCATGGCCTGCATGGCCGAGGCCCTGGGCACCTCGCTGCCGCACAACGCCGCAATTCCCGCAGTGGATTCGCGCCGCTACGTGCTGGCCCATATGTCGGGTTCGCGTGCGGTCGAGATGGCGCGCGAAGGCCTGACCCTGTCCAAGATTCTGACCCGCGAAGCGTTTGAGAACGCCATTCGCACCAACGCCGCCATCGGTGGCTCGACCAATGCCGTCATCCATTTGAAGGCTATTGCCGGCCGTATCGGTGTGCAGCTGGACCTGGAAGACTGGACCCGCATCGGCCGTAACACCCCAACTATCGTGGACCTGCAGCCTTCGGGCCGCTTCCTGATGGAAGAGTTCTACTACGCCGGTGGCCTGCCCGCCGTGCTGCGCCGCCTGGGCGAGAACGGCCTGCTGCCGCACCCCGATGCGTTGACGGTGAACGGCAAGTCCATGTGGGACAACGTGCGTGAAGCACCCCAGTACAACGACGAAGTCATCCGCCCCATCGATAACCCGTTGATCGCCGACGGTGGCATCTGCATCCTGCGCGGCAACCTGTCGCCACGCGGCGCGGTGCTCAAGCCATCGGCGGCTACGCCCGCGCTGCTCAAGCACCGCGGCCGCGCCGTGGTGTTCGAGAACCTGGAGCATTACAAGGAACGCATCGTCGATGAAAACCTGGACATCGACGCCAGCTGCGTGATGGTGATGAAGAACTGCGGCCCCAAGGGTTACCCCGGCATGGCCGAGGTCGGCAATATGGGCCTGCCACCCAAGCTGCTGCGCCAGGGCGTAAAAGACATGGTGCGCATCTCCGACGCTCGCATGAGTGGCACCGCCTACGGCACCGTCGTGCTGCACGTGGCACCTGAGGCCGCTGCCGGTGGCCCGCTGGCCGCCGTGCGCGATGGTGACTTCATCGAGCTGGACTGCGAACAAGGCCGCTTGCATCTGGACATCAGCGATGCCGAACTGGCAGAGCGTTTGGCCGCCCTGGCCGGCAACGTGCCCAAGCCGCTATCGGGTGGCTACGCCCGCCTGTATGTGGACCATGTGCTGCAGGCTGATGATGGTTGCGATTTCGACTTTCTGGTGGGCTGTCGTGGTTCGACCGTGCCACGGCACTCCCATTGAGTTTGATTCCTAATTACTATCTTTTTTATAGCTGCTAGCGTAGATATTACCTGCGCTAGAGCCCTAAAAAGTTTGTAATATCTCTGCGGACTAGCGGAAGGCTTGGCGCAGGGTTTCCAGCAGCTTGCGGCTGACTTGGCGCACAGCGCGTGAGGTCGCGCGTGCGATGCGCCAGGGCCTGCTGCTTCTGACTTGGGCTATCAGTTCGTCTTTCCATGCTTTCCAGCGCTGGTAAAGGCGGTTGAACCAGGGCAGTTGCATCAGTGCGGGCTGCGTCAGGTGGAATAGGCGGGCTACTATCGCTGTGCCTAGCAGCTTGGCTGCCAGCACCACCAGCAGGCCCAACAAGGCATGCCCTTTGCTGATCCAGTAGAAGGCCAGCAGCTTGATGGGCAGCAGCGTCAACATGGGCACAAAAAATACCAGCAGGGCGGCATACGGCGGCAGGCGCCGTATAAGGCGCTCCAAATGCGACCAGACCGGCAAATGCGCCAATCTGTCCATCCACCGGGCCAGCGGTTCCCACCCCCATTCTTCGAATACAAGCAGCAGGGCGATCAGGGGCGTCAGTGTGTATCTGAACAGTGTGCGGACCAGGTGCAAGAGAAATTTCATTGCCACATCCTACCTGCCCCGGCCAGGGGCGACCTGCCAAGGTGAACTGGCGGGTGGCTGTCGTCTTCTACGAAAATAGCCTATAAAGATCAGTTACTGTTATTGAAATCCGACCATGCATTCCCGCGCTCTTGTTTTGTTTTCCGGTGGGCAGGACTCCACCACCTGCCTGGCCCAGGCTTTGTCCAAGTACGACCATGTGGAGACGGTTGCGTTTGACTATGGCCAGCGCCACCACGTAGAGCTGCAGGTCCGTCTGCGTGTGCTGGAGCAGATCAAGCTGCAATTCCCGCAGTGGGCCGGCAAGATGGGCGAAGACCATCTGCTGGATTTGTCCGTTCTGGGCCAGGTGAGCGAGACCTCGCTGACCCGTGACATGGCGTTCAAGATGGAGGAGAGTGGCCTGCCCAACACCTTTGTGCCCGGGCGTAATCTGTTGTTTCTGACCCTGGCTGCAGCCCTGGCCTACCGGCGTAATCTGGAAGTCATCGTCACCGGCGTGTGCGAGACCGATTTTTCAGGATACCCGGACTGCCGCGACGACACCATGAAAGCCATGCAACTGGCTTTGTCCTTGGGCATGGACAAACGCTATCTGATCGAAACCCCGTTGATGTGGATAGACAAGGCGCAAACCTGGGAGTTGGCGCGGCAGCTGGGTGGCCAGGCGTTGGTAGACCTGATCGTGGAGCACACCCACACCTGCTACCTGGGCGACCGCGGCCACCGCCAGGCCTGGGGATATGGCTGTGGCGAATGCCCGGCCTGCGTGCTGCGGGCGCGCGGATTCGAGCGTTTTGCCGCTTCGGCGTGATATCGGTCTGCCGGTCTGCATCACGCAGATTTTGGGTGTTGTAGCGGGATGTGAAGCAAATCACCGATAGCCCATTTCCTCACGGAGTGGGGAGATTCCTCCTGTAAAGGCTTTGTTACATGGGCTAACATTCCTGGATTGGGCTGCACCGTGCGCCCGCTGCCAAGAGTTGCCCTCCATGAAGCTATTTCCCCTTTCTAGCAGCGCGGCTTTTGCCGGGCGCGCCACGCTTTTGGCTTTGCTGTGTGCCACCAGCGTTTCCTCCTATGCGGTGTCAGACAGCAAGGCATCGCGTTATTACGAAGATGCGCTGAGTCGCTATGAGCGCCACGACATGCCCGGCGCCATCATCCAGCTGAAGAATGCGCTTCAAATCGACAAAAACATGCTGCCCGTCCAGGTGCTGCTGGGCAAGGCTTTGCTGGCGAATGGCGAGGCGGTGGCTTCCGAGGTTGCGTTGAATGAAGCGCTGCGCCTGGGGGTGAACCGGGCCGAAGTCGTGGTACCGCTGGCCCAAGCGTTTATCGCCCAGGGCAAGCACAAGTTGATGCTGAGCCAAGCCTTGTTCAATCCCACCGGTTTGCCGCCTGCCACGCAAATCCAGCTTTTGCTGCTGCGTGCATCTGCCAGCGCAGACATTGGTGAGCCACGGGATGCGTTGAAAGCCATCGATGAAGCCCGTATCGTGGACGGCCGCAGTGCGGAAGTCTGGCTGGCCGAGGTGCCGGTGCGCATTCGTTCGCGCCAGTTCAGCGAGGCCAATTCGGCCATAGACCGGGCCTTGGCCCTGGCACCTAATTCAGCGGAGGCGCGTTATCAAAAGGGTTCTTTGGCCCACGTCCAAGGTGACCTGCGTGGTGCCATGGCGGCCTATGACGCTGCCTTGCAGTTGGATGTGAAACATGTGGAAGCACGCGTCGCCCGTGCGGGTATTGCTATCGATTTAGGAAAATATGCAGAGGCCGCCAAGGACGTGGCAGAGGTGCAGCGCCTGTCTCCAAGCGAGCCGCGCGCGGCTTATCTCAAGGCCCTGCTGGCTGAGCGCGACGGCAAACCTGTTGCCGTGCGCTCGGCCCTGGCTGAGGTCACGGCTTTTCTGGACCCTGTGCCGGTACCCTTCATCCAGTACCGTCCACAGCTGCTGATGCTCAACGGGCTGGCGCATTTTGGATTGGGTGAGACCGAAAAGGCCAAGCCTTATCTGGACTCTTTCCAAAAGATCCAGGGCAATAGCCCGGTGTCCAAGCTGCTGGCGCAGATCAATATGGCCGAGGGCAATTTCGGGCGGGCCACCGATCTATTGGAGGAGTATGTCAAGGCGCAGCCTGGGGATGGCCAGGCCATCACCATGTTGGCTGGCGCCCATATGGCCCTGGGGCACAACGCCAAGGCGACAGCTTTGATGCAGCAGGCTTTGGCGACTAAAAATGCACCCGAATTTCACACCGCATTGGGTATGAGTTTGCTGGGCGGTGGCCAGACCGGCGACGCGATTGCTCAGCTGGAAACCGCCTTCAAAGACCCCAAGCAAACGCAGGCGGGTACCGGCCTGGTGATTTTGTACCTCCGGGATGGACTCTCTGACAAAGCTTTGGCCATTGCCGACAAATTGGTGAAGCAGCAGCCCGGCAATGCTGTTTTTTTGAACATGCTGGGCATGGCTCAGGCCCAGGGCGGCAACCGGGTAGCCGCCAAGGCCAGCTTCGAGCGCGCTCTGGCACTGGATGGCAGCCTGCTGCAGCCCAAGCTGAATTTGGCCCGGCTGGATATGTTGAACAAGGCCTATGACTCGGCTGCAACCCGTTTGGCCGCTATCTTGCAGTCCGACGACAAGAATGTGGATGCCATGTACGAGATGGCCAATGTGTCCGATCGTCGTGGCCAAACCGCGGAAACGCAGCGCTGGCTGGAAAAAGCCAACGATATCTCCGGCCCTGGCGAATTGCGCCCTGGTACCTCGCTGGTGGAGTTCCATTTGCGCAACCTCGCGCCGGCATTGGCATTGGAGGCCGCCAAGCGTCTGTCTGCCAAGGCGGGCGACAACTTGCCTGTGATGCTGGTGTATGGCCGTGCTCAATTGGCCAACGGCGATCTCGAAGGTGCGCGTTCCACCTTCTCCGGCGCAACCCGTTTCGCCGACTTCAACGCACCTCAGCAAACCGAAATTGCAACCTTGCAAATGGCGGCGAACAACCCTGCAGGTGCCGCCTACAGTCTGGAAAAAGCCTTGTCCAGCAAGCCTGACTTCCTGCCTGCTTTGGCCTTGATGACCGACGTGGAGTTGCGGCAGGCAAATCCTGCCAAGGCCGAGCAACGTGCACGCCAGGTTCTCGCGTTGGCGCCGAAACGGGCGATTGGCTACAGCCTGTTGGGAGACGTTGCGCAGGCCCGTGGCCAATCTGCAGCTGCAATCGACAACTACCGCCGAGCCCTCCAGATCGAGCCGAGCTCGGACACGCTGCTGCGCTTGTTCCGCGCCTTGTCAGGACAGGACGGCGGTAAACCCGCCGTGCAGTTGGCGGAGCAATGGTTGAAAACGCGGCCACAGGATGCTCCTGTGCGTCGCGCTTTGGCCGATGGCTATGCGCGTGCTGGCAACTACGCCGCAGCCCGCACCAGCTATGAGTCTTTGCTGGCGCTGTCTCCTGACGACGCTGATGCCTTGAATAACCTGGCCAATGTGCTGTTGCGCTTGAAAGATCCCTCGGCGGTCACCGTGGCCGAAAAGGCCATGGCTAAGGCACCCAGCAATGCCAACGCGATCGACACACTGGGCTGGGCCTTGTTTCAGAATGGCCAGGTGGATCGCGCCTTGCAACTATTGCGCGATGCGCGCCTGCGCGAGCCCGGCAACCCGGACATCCGTTACCACCTGGCGGCGGTTCTGGCCCAATCCGGACGCAAAACAGAGGCCCGTGATGAAGTCGAGGCAGCACTGAAATCCGGACGCCGTTTCGAGACCATGGCCGAGGCCGATAGCTTGCTCAAAAGCTTGCGCTAAGTCGCCTCGGATTGATCTTTATATTGTGTCGACATCCTTTACATATGTAACACTTTTGATAGAGGCGAATTCCATAAGTCATTGATAGTAAAGAGTTTATTTGTTTGGCATGAGGATTGCTTCGTTGCTTACATATAGCCGACAGATTTTTACAGTCGTCGCTTCGCTTAATTCGGTTCAAGAGGAAAAATGATGAAAACCCATTCTGCAAACCACGGTTCCGTCAAACAATGGTTGTTGTGCGGTGCATTCGCTCTGTTGTCCGCACCTAGCTTTGCAGCGGGTACTTGGGCGCTGGATTCTGGTTGCAATAACTCCACGAGCATTGGTAATACCCTGACCTGCGGCTCTGCTGGCGGTACTACGCTGAATGCCCAGGCCTACTCCACAGGTACGGGTACTGTCGCGGCTCCGACCACGGGCACCGCATTTGCAGCAGCAAACGTTCGTAACTGGGGTTCTGGCTTGGGTTTGGGCGTAGTGTCCGTCAACGAAGATGCGACCAGCCCCACCCACACGGCTGACAACCAGAATGGTACGGATCTGATCCTGCTGAATTTTGGTTCGGCCGTGAATATCACCAGCCTGACCCTGGGCTACTGGGCTAGCGATGCGGACATCACTGTATTGGCGTACACCGGTGCGGGCACCCCAACCATTACGGGTAAGACCTTGACCGGTACCAGTGCGGGCCAGGCAACCAATTCCACTACCTTGAACGCGGCCAATGGCTGGACTTCGGTCAAGAACTACGGAACGGCAGGCACAACGACGGCTACCAACACCGGCGGCACAGGCACTGATGTCACCTACAACACGACAGACAGCACTACTTATTCCAGCTGGTGGCTGATCAGTGCATACAACTCCGGCTACGGCGGTGGCGCAATGGATGCTATCAATGACTTTGTGAAGCTGTTGTCTGTGGCTGCCAATGTGAAAACCACGACCAGCAAGGTGCCTGAACCAGGTTCCCTGGCTCTGATGGGGGCCGGCCTGCTGGGCATTTTGGGCACCTCGCGCCGCCGCAAGGCTGCAGCTGCTGCCTAAGCACTGTTTGCAAGCCGCTTGCGGCTCAATAAAAAAGCACCGAAGTTCGGTGCTTTTTTTATGCCCGTCGTATTTCTCGGGCTGCTGAGCAACCGTTGATCATGGTTGACTGCATGCAATAAATGATAACGTAGGTTATTATTTATTCTTTGGTATTTCTCTTTCCTGTTCACACTCCATGCACGACAGTTTTTCTCCCTACGAATCCGCCATCCATGCGATTGCGGCCCAGCTACCGGGTTCGCCAACGCGTGAGGCCATTCTGACCCGCTTGCTGTTGCATATCGGCACCCGCTTGGGGGACGCATTTGATTCCAAGCTGAAAGAGCAGGGGCTGAACTACACGACCTGGACGGCGTTGGTGGTGCTGTACAGCCAGCCAGAGCGGCGCATGCTGCCGTCTGCTCTGGCCACTGTGATCCACGCCTCGCGCACCCACTGTTCGCGGATTGCGGATGACCTGGTGAAAAAGGCCTGGGTAGCCCGCGCCGCCAGCGATGTAGACCGGCGTGAGGTGTTCATGCAACTCACGCCGGAAGGCCAAAACTTGGTGGAAACGCTGCAGCCTTTGCGCCGCCAGCAATACAGGGCGCTCTGGGCCGGGTTTTCTGAAAAAGAGATGGGTCAGATGGATGCGCTGCTGCGCAAATTGCTGGGCGTTCTGGATGGCTGAAGCTCTTTTTTTGCCCAATTAGTAACCTGCGTCACTATCACCGGGGTTGCCATTTCGCAATCCGTGGTGTCCATCCTTCCAATTGCCTGCAAGACAGAACTCCCATGCCATCCGCCGATTCTGCGACTGCCGTTCCCGTAGCCCCTGACGTCGCCAGGCATCGCGGGCTGGTCACCGTGGCCATCATGCTGGCCACCATCATGCAGACGCTGGACAGCACCATTGCCAACGTGGCCTTGCCGCACATGGAGGGCAATCTGTCGGCTTCGCAAGACCAGATTTCCTGGGTGCTGACCTCTTATATCGTGGCGGCCGCGATTGCTACCCCGCTGACCGGCTGGTTGACCGGGCGCTTCGGACGCAAGCATATCTTCTTGACCTCAGTGGTGGGCTTCACCTTGGCCTCAGCGCTGTGCGGTCTGTCCAACTCATTGACGGAGATCGTGTTGGCGCGCTTGCTGCAGGGTTTGTTTGGTGCGGCTTTGGTGCCCTTGTCGCAGTCCATCATGCTGGACACCAACCCCAAGGAAAAGCATGCCCAGGCCATGGCGATCTGGGGTATGGGCGTGATGATCGGCCCCATCCTCGGTCCAACGCTCGGCGGTTGGTTGACCGACAACTTCAGCTGGCGCTGGGTGTTCTTCGTGAATATTCCAGTGGGTATCTTGTCCTTCCTGGGTATCAAGGCCTACATCCGCGAAACCGCTATCCAGAGCAAACTGCGCTTCGACGTCTATGGCTGCATTGCACTGAGCCTGGCGATTGGTTTGCTGCAGATGTTCCTGGACCGCGGCGAGCTGCTCGACTGGTTCAGCTCCACAGAAATCGTGTTGGAGGCGGCTGGTGCGATGGTCAGCTTTGCCTTCTTTATTGCGTTGACGGCCACGGCCCGGGGCGCCTCGTTCTTCAATGTGCAGCTGTTGAAAGACCGCAATTTCGTCACCGGCCTGACGCTCTACTTCATGGTCGGTCTGCTGCTGTACGCAACCCGCGCTTTGCTGCCACCGCTGCTGCAGTCGCTGATGGGCTACCCGGTGGTGACGGCCGGCCTGGTGATAGGCCCCAGCGGCATAGGCACCATGCTGTCGATGATGGTGGCGGGGCGTATTGCGACACGGACCGACCCACGGGCCCTGATTGGGCTGGGTTTTGGCCTGACCGCGTTTTCGTTATGGCAGATGTCGGGCTTCAGTTTCGATACCGGCGAATCCGCTGTGGTCTGGTCGGGTTTCATCCAGGGCCTGGGTTTGGGCTTTGTGTCGGTGCCGCTGACAACCATCTCGTTTTCCACCCTGAATCCGATCTACCGGCCGGATGGCACCTCCATCTACAGCCTGTCGCGCAATATCGGCAGCAGCATTGGTATCTCGGTGATGCAGACGGTATTGACCCGCAATACCGCGTTGTTCCATTCGCAGATGGTGGAGCACATCAACCTGGCGAGCCCGGCCGTCCAGGCCGGCCTGCCCACCGTCTACAACCTGGCCACGCAGCAGGGTTTGGCCGCCTTGAATAGCGAAGTCACCCGCCAAGCTACTTTTCTGGCCTATATCAACGACTTCAAGATCATGATGGTCGTCACCTTGCTGTCCATGCCCTTGCTGCTGTTGATGCGCAAGCAGGGCCGTGTGGCACCACCCGTGGACGCGCACGTAGTGGAGTAATGTGTGAGCCAAATATGCCTCCAGCGTAGGTTTTATCTGCGCTGGCAGCTATGGATTTAATAGTGAGTTCAGGTGGCAGTTCAAGGCCCGTCCACGTGTCAAGCCGGTTTGCGTCAGTTCTGCCAATAGCAGTTCGGCGCCACGCTCCGCCTGCACCAGGCCTGCGCCATCGGGGGCCGCCACGCAGCTGAGCCCGCCGTAGGCCAGATCACCCTCATGCCCGCAGAAGTTCGCATAGGCCACAAACAGCTGGTTCTCGTAGGCCCGCGTCGGCACCAGGTGCTGGGCGACGAAGTCGAAGTCGGCCATGTTGGCGGTAGGCACGACGACCAGGTCGGCGCCTTGCAGGGCCAGGCGGCGGGTGTTTTCGGGGAATTCCACGTCGTAGCAAATCAGCAGGCCGAGCTTCCAGCCATGGAGTTCGAATAGCGGTTCGTCACCCGTGCCGGGGGCGAACATGCTGCGGTCCAGCGCGCCGAACAAATGGGTCTTGCGGTATGTGCCCAGCGTGCGGCCTTGGGCATCCACGCATTGGGCAGTGTTGAAGATGTGGCCGGCGGCATCGTGCTCGGGATGGCCGAAGACGATGGCGATCTGGTGTTGGCGGGCGATGGCGGCGACGGCCTGGGCGCGTGGGCCGTCTGCCGCTTCGGCCAGTACTCTGGCTTGGGTGGCGCCAATGTTGTAGCCGGTCAAAAACATCTCGGGCGTGACCAGCAAGTGGGCGCCGGCCGCGGCAGCATCGGCGGCGGCCTGGTCCAGGCGTTGCAGATTGCCCAGCACGTCGCCGGGCTGGGATGCGCATTGCAGCAGGGCCAGTTTCAGATCGGTCATTCGGGGAGTTCCATGGGGCCTATGTCCTTGAACACATCGCCGGGGCCGGGGTTCTCGGCATGCGTGCGGCCGCCGAAGTGGTGCAGGATGCCCCACACCGCGTTCAGCGATGTCTGCACCGCACCTTCGACCCACGCCGGCGTCCACGATACATCGTCGCCGGCAATGAAGATGCCGCGTTGGGCGGCGGGCATGCCGTCCTGCATGAAGTGGGCAAACATGCGCTGGTTGTAGCGGTAGTGGCCGGGCAGGGCGCCTTTGAATGCGCCCAGGAAGTGCGGGTCGGCCTCCCAGGAAATGGTGATCGGGTCGCCGATGATGTGGCTGGCAATGTCAACGTTCGGGTAGATCTTCTTCAGCGCATCCAGGGCCAGCTTGACGCGCTTTTCGGGTGGCTGGGGCAGCATCTTCAGCGCGTCGCCCATCCAGGCATAGGACAGGCAAATCACGCCGGGCTTGCCCGGCCCGTTGTCGAACAGATAAGTGCCGCGGGTCAGCCGGTCGGTCAGCGTCATGCTCATGGTGTCGCGGCCGGTAACGGGGTCTTTGTCCTTCCAGAACGGGCGGTCCACCATGACGAAGGTTTTGCTGGATTGCATGTAGCGCGTGCGGTCCAGCGCCATCCACATCTTGTGCGAAAACAGCGATTCCTCGCAGGCGATCTGGGTGGTGAGCAGCCAGCTTTGGCAGGTGGTCAGCACGGCGGCATAACTGCGCGTGTCGCCCCAGCGGTCGGTCACGGCAAATTGTTTATCGAATGGGCCATCAGCCTGGCGGTGGATGGCGGCGACGCCGGCGCGCGGGGCGCCGCCGTGCAGGCTGGCCAGGCTGGTGCCGGCGGGCCAATGCGCCATCTTGTCTGGCGCGTGCTGCCACAGGCCCAGCGGTACCTGGTCGACACCGCCTTGGATCAGGCGCTGCTCGTCGTCGCAGTTGGTCATGACTACGCGCAAGATTTCGAGCATGGAGTTGGGGAAGTCCGAATCCCAGCCGCCGGTGCCAAAGCCGACCTGGCCGAACACCTCGCGGTGCTGGAACGACAGGCCGGCGAAGGCCTTGGAAGTCGCCACGAAGTCGTAGAAAGTGCGGTCGTCCCACAGCGGCACCAGCTTGTTCCACAGGGCCTTGAGCGCGGGCACGTCGCGGCTGCGGATGGCGTCCTGCACGGCCTGGAAACTGGCGCCGTCTTCCAGCGCCTGGCTCCAGGCGTCGGCCACTTCCTTGAACATGGGCGGCAGGTCGGCCAGTTTTTCGGCGTAGTAGGTCTGGCCTTCCAGGTCCACCACGGTGCTGCCGGAGGCCGGGGTCAGCGGATTCGGGAAGGGTTGCGACGCCAGCCCTAGCTGGTTCACATAATGGAAGAACGCGGTGCTGGACACCGGGAAGCGCATGCCGCCCAGCTCGGCGATTACGCCTTGGCCGCCCTCGAAGGGCTGCGAGCGCAGGCGGCCGCCCATCTTTGAGGCTTCGTAGATCACGGGCTTCAGCCCCAGCTTCATCAGCTCGTAGGCCGCCACCATGCCGGCCATGCCGGCGCCGACGATGGCCACCTCGGCACCCAGGTGCTCGGCGGGCAGGCTGCCCAGGCCGGCAGGGTGGCGAATCCAGTCGTCGAAAGCGAAGGGAAAATCGGGGCCGAAGATGGTGACCGGCGGCTTGTCGGACGGGGCGGTGGTGTGGTCTAGTGGCATGGCAACGCTCAAGTGATCGGTATAAGCGTATATTTTGCTCATAATATTGAGCAAGCGGGTAACAATTTAGGAAATATTCATGGCAGATGCCCAGTTTGATGTGGGAAGCCGCTTGCGGCAAGTGCGCAGCCAGGCGGGCTGGTCGCAGCGCCAGCTGGCGGAGCGGGCCGGCGTGCCGTCCAGCCAGATATCCACGATTGAGCAGAACAAAAGCAGCCCCTCGGTGGCCTCGCTGCGCAAGATATTGAACGGCATTCCGCTGACCATGGCGGAATTCTTCGAGCCTGACCAGAGCCCGACCGACAGCGTGTTCCATAGCCCGGCCGACCTGGTGGACCTGACATCCCGCCTGACCCAGCACGCCCCCGGCGCCAGCGGCGACCGCACCTTGACATTGCGCCAGGTCGGCAATGCGCGCGCGCACAACCTGCAGATACTGCAGGAGCGTTACGAGCCAGGGGCCGACACCGGGGTGGACATGCTGGAGCACGCCTCGCACGAGGGTGGCATCGTGTTGTCGGGCGAGATCGAGTTGACCGTGGGCGAGCAGGTGCGGGTGCTCAAACCGGGCGACGCATATTTGTTCGACAGCAGCCTGCCGCACCGCTTTCGCAACGTGGGCGACCGGCCAGCAGAAATCGTTTCTGCCTGCACTCCGCCGTATTTATAGGATTTGCTATTGAATAAATAGCGTCTTGCGCATATTTCATCTGCGTAAGCGGCCTATTTGGCTTAAGAATTTTTGTCCTAAAAAGATAGCGCAATGTGTACCGCGACACGGTGCGGCCGGTATCCCCCATTTGTGGGACTGATGTTCTTCGATGCTCTGGACGTATCGCGCGCGATAGTGTTACAACGAGTCAAAAGGGCTGGCGTATTGCACACCTTTGTGGCGCCAGCAGACTTGCTTGCTGGGGCGTATGCATGGGGACCGAGAGCACACTGAGTCTGAAAGGAATTGCGATGGGCCAACAGCTGTTGTTCTGCGTAGACGTGCAGTCAGGCGTTCTGGTGGCGAGCACTGCATGAGGCCAGATGCCAGCGATCCTCTGTGGGTCTTGAACCCGGACGCACTGTTGACCATCACGCCGGATGGCCGTGTGCTGCAGTGGAATCCGGCCGCAGAATTGCTCTATGGCTACCGCCCCGACGAGGCCGTGGGCCAGTCCTTGGTGGCGCTGGTGGTGCCCCATGATCACGTACAGGAAGAACAGGGCCGGCTGGACGATGTGCTGCGTATGGGGCTGGTGGTCTACGAATCATTGCGTCGTCGCAAGGACGGCACCCTGGTGCATGTCAGCGTGTCTACCCGCTCGGTCTACGGTGAAGATGGCAGGTTGGCGTACTTTCTGTCCAACCAGAAGGACGTCACGCACCTGAAGGTATTGCGTGATGCCAAGCTGGTACAGGCGCGCTTCCTGGACTTGCTGGAGTCCACGCCGGACGCGATTGTGATGGTGAATGTGACGGGGCGTATTGTGTTGGTCAATTCTCAAGCCGAGAACGTGTTTGGGCATACGCGTGCCGAGTTACTCGGCCAGCCGGTGGAGATTCTTCTGCCCAGCCGTTTCCGCAGCGCCCACCTGGGTCACCGTGGAAATTTTTTCAAGCAGCCTCGTACCCGTACCATGGGAGCGGGTCTGGAGTTGTATGGCTTGCGCAAGGGCGGCGAGGAGTTCCCGGTCGAGATCAGCCTGAGCCCTCTGGATACCGAAGAAGGCACGATGGTGATGAGCGCCATCCGCGATATTTCGGACCGCAAGAAGGCCGACCAGAAGTTCAAGGACCTGCTAGAGTCTGCCCCGGATGCGATGGTCATCGTCAACCGGGACGGCATCATGGTGCTGGTCAACTCCCAGGCGGTGCAGCTGTTTGGCTGGACCCGCGACGAGTTGTTGGGTGAGCGCATCGAACTTTTGGTGCCCGAGCGCTTCCGCCTTAAGCACCCGGGCAACCGGTCCGGGTTTTTTGTGCAGCCGCGGCCCCGCTCCATGGGCGCCGGGCTGGAGCTGTTTGGCCTGCGTAAAGACGGCTCGGAGTTTCCTGTCGAAATCAGTCTGAGTCCGCTGGAGACGGAAGACGGGCTGTTTGTCTCCAGCGCCATCCGCGACGTGACCGACCGCAAGCTTATTGAGCAGACCCTGCGCGACAAGAATCGTCAGCTGGAAGAGACCGCCTTGGCGAAAGACCTGTTTTTCGCCAGCATGTCGCACGAGTTGCGCACGCCTTTGAACGCCATCATTGGCTTTACCGGCACCTTGCGCATGAAGCTGCCCGGCCCGCTGAATGCCGAACAGGACAAACAGTTGCAAATCGTGCAAACCAGTGCACGCCACCTGCTGTCGTTGATCAACGACCTGTTGGACCTGGCCAAGCTGGGCGCCAACAAGATGGATCTGACTTTGGAAACAGTGGACTGCAGCGCGCTGCTGGACGAGGTGGGCGCCGCCCTGCGCCCCGAGGCCGACAAAAAGGACCTCGACTTCAGTCTGCATCTTCCGCCCGCTGCGCTGCTATGGCACACCGACAGTCGGTCGTTGAAGCAGATCGTTATGAACCTGCTGGGCAATGCCATCAAGTTCACCGAACGTGGAAGCGTGCACATGCGTCTGGAGTCGCGGGTGGGGCCGAATGGGCCTACTCTGTTCATCAGCGTGGAAGACACGGGCCCCGGCATTCCGGTGGAGGACCAGGGGCTGCTGTTCGATGCCTTTTCCCGCCCCAGGGCGGCCAATAAGCGCAAACTTGAAGGCAGCGGCCTGGGCTTGCATCTGAGCCGCAAGCTGGCCGAGGAGCTTGGAGGCCAGCTCAGCTTCCATAGCGTCCATGGCCAAGGTAGCACTTTCACTCTTGCATTACCGGAGGGATAAGCCGTGCCAGCTCGTATTTTGATCATTGAGGACGATGATTTCAGCCGGGATCTGGTGCAGTACCTGTTGCATGCTGCGGGCTATGTCACGCTGGATGCGGTGGATGGTGGCGTGGGCTTGCAATATGCATTGGAAAAGAACCCTGATCTCATTCTTTGCGATTTGCAAATGCCGGTGCTCAACGGCTACGATGTGATCAGTCGCTTGAAAAACGACCCGCACTGGCGCCCGGTTCCCATCATCGCCCTCACTGCCTTCTCCATGGCGAGCGACCGGGACAAGGCTCTGGCGGCCGGCTTCGACGACCATGTCACCAAACCCATAGCCCCGGAGCACTTTATCCAGCAGATCGAGTTATTGCTGCCCCCCACTTTGCGTGCTTTGCGGCGCATAGATACATAGAACGCTGGAACTGACGCATGGCAAAAATATTGGTGGTGGACGACCAAGCTCCGAACCGTGAACTGCTAGTGACCCTGATTGGCTACACCGGGCACCAAGCCCTGGAAGCATCGGATGGCGCCGAGGCTCTGGCCATCGTGCGAGAGCAGAGGCCTGACCTGGTGATTTCGGACATTCTCATGCCCACCATGGACGGCTACGAGTTCGTGCGCCAGCTACGCGCCGACCCGCTGGTGGCGGCCACCGAGGTGATCTTCTATAGCGCGCACTACCGCGAGCGCGAGGCACGTAACCTGGCCAAGAGCTGTGGCGTGACGCGCGTCCTGGTCAAGCCCAGCGAGCCCGAAGAAATCTTGCGTGTCATAGAGCAATCTCTGCAGCGGGTGCCTGAGCCTGTCGCGCCACCGGATGTGGAAGCCTTTGACCGCGCGCATCTGCAGGTGATGACCGACAAGCTGTCTGAAAAGTTGGATGACCTGCGCGCCACCAACCGCCGCCTGGAAGCCCTGAGCACGCTCAATCTGCACCTGGCATCGGAGCAAGACCCCTACACGCTGCTGGACAAGGTGTGCCGTGGCGCCCGTGATTTGATGGGGGCCAAGTATGCCGTGTTGTGCGTGAACGGCAAAAACGGTGGCCCGGCCGTGTTCTTCACCAGTGGCATAGACCCCAGCTTGCTGCAGACGCTGGAGCACCCGCATGTGGAAACCGGCGCTTTGGGACTGGTGTATTCCCGGCGCCAGTCCGTGCGGATGGACTGCCCGGGCGGTGAGCCCACGGCCATAGGACTGCCGGCCAACTACCCGCCGCTGCACAGCTGTTTGCTGGCCCCGGTGGCATCGATTTCACATTGCTACGGCTGGATTTGCCTGGCAGACAAACTGGGTGCCGGCGGCTTTAGCGAAGAAGACGAAAGCATGGTGGCCACCATGATGGCCCAGGTCGGTCGTATTTACGAAAACGGCAGCCTCTACACCACGGTACGCCAGCACGCAGAGCAGTTGCAGATCGAGATTACACAGCGCCAGCTGGCCTCAGAAGCACTGCAGGCCAGTGAAGAGCGGCTGTACCGGGCGCAGATACTGGCCAAGCTGTCCCACGTCATCACCGGACCACAGGGTGTGGTGGAAAGCTGGCCTGACACCTTGCCGCCTTTGTTGGGTCTCAAGCCCGAAGAAATGGTGGACTCTGCCCGCGCCTGGTTGACGCTGGTGCACCCGGATGACCGCGCGCTGGTCAGGGCCAAGATGCAGGAGGCCGATGCGACTGGCACGCGGGTGGACTTCACCTACCGCATGCGGCACAGCAATGGCTCGGTGATCCATATCCGCCAGGTCACAGAGCAATTGATGGACTCCGAGGGGCGGCCAGTGCCGGTGCGCTGGTTCAACACCATCCAGGACGTAAGCTACCAGAAGGAGGCCGAGCGTCGTATTCAGCGGTTGAACCGTGTGTACGCGGTGCTCAGCGGTATCAACACGCTGATTGTGCGTGTGCGCAAGCGCGATGAGCTGTTTAACGGAGCCTGCCAGATTGCGGTCGAGCATGGCCGCTTCCAGATGGCGTGGCTGGGCGTGGCGGACTGGCATGCCATGCAACTGATTCCGGTGGCCTGTGCCGGGGCACCCCCGGATTTTTTGGCCTCCCTGCAAAACCGCTTCAGCCTGGAGGAGTGTGCTCCCATGGGTACCCCTATCTCCGTGCGCGCAGTGCAGAGCAAGCGCCCCATTGTGATCAACGATATGCAGGAGTACGCAGGCAGCTTGTACTTCCTGCAGACCATGGACCCGAGCGTCCGCTCCTTGGCCTATCTGCCACTGATGGTGTCCGACAAGGCCTTGGGGGTGCTGGTTCTTTCGGCAGACGAGACCGGCTTTTTTGACGACGAGGAAAAGCTGCTGCTGACCGATCTGGCCGGTGACATCGGCTTTGCCATGGACCACCTCGACAAGGAGGAGCGGCTTAACTACCTAGCCTACTACGACGTCATTACCGGCCTGCCAAACCGCAGCCTTTTCCTGGAGCATGTCAGCCAGCATTTCCGCCCGCATGACAGCGGCAAGAGCGTGCTGGCCATTGGTCTGGTGGATATTGAGCGCTTCCGTGTCATCAACGACACCATTGGGCGGCAAGCTGGCGACGCCTTGCTGCGCCAGGTGGCCGAGCGCATCCGTGCCAGCCGCGTGGGGTTGGACGCCGTGGCGCGGGTGGGGGTGAACTGCTTTGGCGTGGTGGTGCATGACCAGCGTGACGAGGGCGCGGTCGCGTTGATCCTGGAGCAGTTGTTGCGCGACTGCTTTGCCAAGCCCTACCTGGTGGACGGCACCGAGCTACGCATCGCCGGCAAAGCGGGCATTGCGCTCTACCCTGTGGACGGCAACGATGCGGAGATGCTGCTGCACAATGCCGAAGCAGCGCTCAAACGGGCCAAGAGCTCGGCCGAGTCTGTGCTGTTTTATGCACCCGAGATGGACACCCGTGTGGCCAAGGCGCTGGACCTGGAAAGTAGGCTGCGCACGGCACTGGAACTGGGACAGTTCGTGCTGTATTACCAACCCAAGATCAGTCTGGTGAATGGCCTGCTGACCGGTGCCGAGGCGCTGATACGCTGGAACGATCCGCAAACCGGCCTGGTGCCACCCGCGAACTTCATTCCCCTGCTGGAAGAAACCGGCCTGATTTACGAGGTGGGTCTGTGGGCCATGCGCCAGGCCATCCAGGACAATATGCGCTGGCGTGCCGAGGGCCTGACGCCCGTGCGCATTGCCGTCAACGTATCGCCTCTGCAATTACGGCACCGCAATTTTGTGGCCGCGGTCCAGCAGTCCATCAGCGTGGACGACAAGGCGGCGGCCGGGCTGGAGCTGGAGATTACCGAGAGCCTGATCATGGACGACGTGCAGACCAATAGCGAGAGCTTGCGGGCGATACGCGCCATGGGGGTGAGCATTGCCATCGATGACTTCGGTACCGGCTATTCCTCGCTCAGCCATTTGTCCCGGCTGCCGGTGGACACCCTGAAAATCGACCGCTCCTTTGTGCTGGAGATGGTGGCCGGTCCGCAAGGCCTGGCCCTGGTCTCCACCATCGTCACCTTGGCGCATTCCTTCCGCCTCAAGGTGGTAGCCGAAGGGGTGGAAACCAGCGAGCAGGAGCGTCTGCTGCGCCTGCTGGGCTGCGATGAAATGCAGGGCTATTTGATCAGCAAGCCGGTGCCGGCCGATGTCTTCGAGTCCCGCTACCTGGCCCAGCTGGCCAGCGGTTGAACGGCGGCTAAGTTCGCGGGCGGGCCACCCTACATGGCTTTGAACAGGTGCGCGTACAGGCGGCTCACGGCCAGTTTTTCGGGCCTGGCACGCAGCGTGAGCTGCAGCTTGCCGCTGGCATCGCGCAGCACGCTGTCTATGCCCTGGGCCTGTACCACGGTGCCACGGTGTACCTGCCAGAAGCTGCGTGCATCCAGCTGCGGCAGCAGCTCCTTCAGTGGCGTGCGCAGCAGGTATTCATGCTGGGCGGTCAGCACGCGCACGTATTTGTCGGCGGCTTCCAGGTAGACCACTTCGTCCACTGGCACCAGGCGGATGGTGTTGCCATTGCTGGCCTGCAGCATCTTCAGCGGGGCCGGTGTAGCGACCGCCGGGCTACCCAGCAGGGCGCGCAGTTGCCCCAGCGTGGTTTCCAATTGGTTTGCTTCCAAATGTGTAGCGGCTGGCGCAGATGCCGCCAGCGCCAGCTGCAGTTTTGCCACTGTTTTTTGCAGGCGGGCGGTCTGTACTGGTTTCAGTAGATAGTCCACCGCCTGGGCCTCGAAGGCCTGCACGGCGTAATCGTCGAACGCAGTCACAAACACCAGGGCGGGGAAGGGCGTGCCTCCGGGCCACTGGTCGGCCAACTCGGCGGCGGCCTCCAGTCCGTCCAGGCCGGGCATGCGGATGTCGAAAAACAGCAGCTGGGGCTGCAGTTGCAGGGCCTGGGCCACGGCGGACGCCCCGTCGGCCACGCTGGCGACGATGCGCAGTTCCGGCCAGGCCTGGGCCAGGGCGGTTTGCAGTGCCTGCGCCAGCAGGGGTTCGTCTTCGGCGATCAGGGCGGTGGCGTGCATGCTTCAGTGATTTATGAAAAATGAGGCTCTGGCGCAGGTACCACCTGCGCTGGCAGCTATTAACTCGATAGCAGATTGGGGGCCGTAGGCGGTCGTCAGCTGTTCGCGCGCCAGGCCCAGGCCGAAGCCGCCACCGGCCGCTGCGGAGGGCATGTCTGCCGGCGGTAGGCCTACGCCGCTGTCCACCACCTCCAGCAGCACATGGTCGCCGCTGCGCCGGGCGCTGACCAGGATGCTGCCGCCCGCCACCTGCGGCTCCAGGCCGTGGCGTATGGCGTTTTCTACCAGCGGTTGCAACAGCAGGCTGGGCACGGGTAGGTCGACCAGCGCGGCGGGTAGGTCCAGCGTGTACTGCAGGCGCGGACCCATGCGCACGGCCATCAGCTCCAGATAGTCCTGCAGGCGGGCGAATTCGGCGCTGAGCGGGTGCATGGTCTGGCGCGACGCGCTCAGCGTGGCGCGCAGAAAATTTACCAGGCGGTCCAGCATGGCGGTGGCGCGTGCCGGGTCCAGCGTGATCAGCACGCGCAGATTGGCCAGGGTGTTGAACAGCATGTGCGGCTCCAGCTGGGCCTGCAGTAGTTGCAGCCGGGCCTCGGCCATGTGTAGCTGCTGGGCGGCGTTACGCTCCCGCGCCTGGCGCAGCAGCAGCTGGCTGATGAAGTAGTAGGTGCCGCCGGCGCCGGCAACCAGGCTGAGCACCAGGTAGGGCAGGCGGGCCAGGCTGTGCCAGTCCAGTGGCAAATCCAGCAGCAGCCGGGCCAGCACACTGCCGCCCAGGTAGCCCAGTAGCACACCGGCCGGCACGATCAGCAGCAGGCGCCGCCACTGGCGTTCAATGTCGCAGACCCAGAGGCGCGACACGGGTTCTATAGCCGCCCAGATGCCCAGGCCTATGCAGTGCGAAAACACCAGGTTGCTGGCCAGGTCGTAGGGGCCGGCCAGCGTCAGGCCCAGGGCGATCAGGGTGTTCAGTGCCAGCGCGGGGACCAGTACGGCCAGCACACGCGGCAGGGGCAGGCTGCTCAGGCGCATGCGGCTAGTTTTGCCGCTCACGCTCACGCTCACGTAGCAGGCGTGCGCGCTCCTGCTGCACCAGGCGTTCACGCCAGCCGCTGCCCGGTGGCAGTACGAACACCACCAGGCCATGGATCAGCAGACCCAGGCCCCAGCCAAAGGCCGAGGTCAGCACAAAGTGGCGGCCGTTGTAGAGCGACAAAAAGGCCAGCCCGGTGTTCACCACCAGAAACACCAGGGCGTGGATGTACCAGCCAATCTTGCGGCCCGCGCGCCGGCGGGCCAAGGTTTCCAGATCATCGTAGTGGTCAGCAGACATGGGGGCTCCGGGGTAGGTGGGGATTGTGCATGCTCATAGCAAGCCAAGCCACTGGTTCCACACCAGTTGGCCTAGGGTACGCCGCGGCAGCAGGGTTAGTAGTCCGGTCACCACGCAGGCCACGAAGTACAGCCTCTGCATGACACGGCGGTGGGTCGCAATATCGCCGCCTGCCAAAGCGTGGAATGCGCGGAACAGGAAGACAGCGATGACCACGACCAGCAGGTGAATGGGTGTGTACCCCGCCAGGTTGGGCAGCTGGAAATCGCGGATGAACAGCGCGGACGTGGCGGTGATCAGCATCAGCGTCACCCAGGCATAGCCAAAAGCCCGGTGCAGGCGTGGGCGCTGGCTGCGGCCCTTGCGCGCCCACAGGGCGACAGGGCCGGTGGCCACGGCCAGCAGGGCGGCGGTCATGTGGACGGCGATCAGGGGTGTCAGTGTCATGGCGTGCAGCAGTGAAATGGCAATGCCCGCACTGTGCCGGCGGCCGCGCGCTACGGCCAGTGGGCTGCGACGAACTGCAGATTCAGTGGTGCAAGCTGCTGTTGTGCGGTGTAGGTGGCATAGGTAAAGGCTCAGGCAGGCGCCCCAGTTGCAGATTTGCCAGCGACGCATACAGCGGTGCGCTGACCAGGCGTGATACCCCGCTGGCCACCAGCGCGCTGGTCATCAGGCTCAACACCAGGCCGTGGCCGTCCACCATCTCCATGACGATGATGAAAGAGGTCATGGGTGCCTGGGTCACCGCCGCCAAAAAGCCCACCATGCCCAGGGCGATCAGGGTGGGGGCGTTGGCATAGTGGGTCAGCTGTGCAATGTCGTTGCCCAGCGCACCGCCAATCGCCAGCGAGGGTGCAAAGATGCCGCCGGGCACGCCGGCCCAACTGGTGATCCAGGTGGCGCAGAACTTCAGCAGCACATACAGCGGCGCCAGGGCCGATGCATCGCCTGCACCTTCCAGCATGGCCCGCGTGTGGCCGTAGCCGCTGCCGTAGGCCGTGCCCTGGCTGGCGCAACCCAGCAGCGCCACCAGCAGGCCGCAGCCTGCGGCGAAACCTACCGGCGACCGCTTGCGCCAGCGGCTGAACCGGTCTTTGGAGCTGCCCGCCAGCGACACCGCCAGCAGCCGCGCAAACAGCCCACCCGCGGCACCACTCAGCACCGCCACCAGCAAGCCGGGTAGCAGCAGGGCCCAGCCCAGGTTCTCCACCCGTATCACGCCGAAGTAGGTGGCGTTGCCGTAGACCGACACGGCCATCAGCCCGCTCAGCACGATGGCCGCCAGCACCAGGCCATTGCTGCGCTGCTCGGGCTTGCGCGCCAGCTCTTCGATGGCAAACATCACGCCGCCCAGCGGGGTGTTGAAGGCCGCGGCGATGCCGGCAGCGCCGCCGGCCAGCAGCAGGCCGTAGTCGGACACGCGGGCACCGCGCGGCAGCCAGCGCCGAGCATGGTGCATCACGCCAGCCGCAATTTGTACCGACGGGCCCTCGCGCCCCAGCGACAAGCCGGCCAGCAAACCCCAGGCCGTCAGCAGCATCTTGGCTACCGATAGGCGCAGGGACACAAACAGCGCCCGTGCACCCGTGGGCACACCGGGCGTCATGGCCGCCATCACCTGCGGAATTCCCGAGCCTGCCGCACCAGGCGCAAAGCGCCGCGTCAGCCACACAATGGCCGCCGTGCAGGCTGGTGTCCACAGCAGTGGCAGCCACCAGGCATATTGGTTTAGTTGTGAGAAGTACGCTAGCGCATGCTCCGTCAGCCAGGTGAAACCCACCACGATGAGCCCGGCGAGTGCGGCAAAGCCCAGCACCACCGCGCGGCCGGCCCATAAGCGCCAGTCGGCGACCTCGCGCTGCAGCGCGGAAAAAACTCGGGGATGTGGGTCCATGGGGGAGGGTGTGAATAGGCTGCGTTTGATTTTATATTTCCCCAAATATAATTAGGCATGACCCGTAAAAAGCAGACCGTTGTGGACCCCGCCAGCACCGCCCAGGTGCTACGCCGCTTTCGCGTGGTGTTCAATGCCGTGCGCAGCCATTTCCAGCAGGTGGAGAACCAGGTGGGCCTGGGGGGCGCCCAGGTGTGGGCGCTGGGGGTGGTGCGCGACAGCCCGGGCATAGGTATGGGGGCTTTGGCCCAGCGCATGGACATCCACCAGTCCACCGCCAGCAATCTGGTCAAAACCCTGCAGCGCAAAGAACTCGTTCAGCTGGAGAAGGCGCCCGAGGATCGGCGCAATGTGCGTTTGACGGCGACACCCGCCGGCCTGGCCGTGCTGCAGCAGGTGCCTGGCCCGTTTGAGGGCGTGCTGCCGCAGGCTCTGGGTAAACTGCCTGCAGCCAGCCTGCAAAGGCTGGACCAGGATTTGGCCGAACTGATAGGGCTGCTGAAGGCCGATGAAGAGGCAGGCAGCATTCCGCTGGCCGAGCTGTGATGTATCCAACCTACTTTCTACCCATGCCATGCAAGCCTCACTGATACAGACCGTCGCCGCCGCCTTGTTCGCGCTGGCGCTGCTGCACACCTTTGCCGCCAAATGGTTTGAGGGCCTGGCCCACCGCCACCCGCGCCATGCTGGCTTGTTCCACATCCTGGGCGAGGTGGAGGTGGTGTTTGGCCTGTGGGCTTTTGTGCTGGTGGTGGCGATGGCGTTGCTGACTACAGGCGCCGAGGCGCTGGCCTATGCCGAGTCGCGCCACTACACCGAGCCCTTGTTTGTTTTCGTCGTGATGGTGGTGGCCGCATCGCGTCCGGTGCTGGCGCTGGTGCAAAGCAGTTTGATGGCCGTGGCGCGCCTGGTGCCTTTGCCCACGCCGGTGGTGTTGGCCTGGCTGGGCCTGGCCCTGGTGCCGCTGCTGGGTTCGCTGATCACCGAGCCGGCGGCCATGACGCTGGCCGCGTTGATTCTGGCGCCGCTGGTGTTCCGCCAGGGCCCGCCCGAATGGCTGAAGTACGGCGCGCTGGGCGTGCTGTTTGTCAACGTGTCCATTGGCGGCACGCTGACCTCGTACGCCGCGCCGCCGGTGCTGATGGTGGCGGCCGCCTGGCAGTGGGACAGCGCCTTCATGGCCAGTACCTTCGGCTGGCGCGCCTGCGTGGCGGTGCTGGTGAATGCGACCGTGCTGGTGTTTCTGCTGCGCCGCCATTTGCACACACCTGCCGCGGGCAGCGTGGGCCCCGGTGCGCCGGTGCCCTTGCTGGTGAGCCTGATCCACCTGGGCTTTCTGGCTGCGGTGGTGGTGTTTGCACACCACCCGGTGGTGTTCATCGGCCTGTTTCTGTTCTTCATCGGCTACACCCAGGCCTATGTACAGCACCAAAGCCCGCTGATCCTGAAAGAGGGGTTGCTGGTCGGCTTCTTTCTGGCCGGGCTGGTGGTGCTGGGCGGCATGCAGCAGTGGTGGCTGCAGCCTATCGTGTCCAGCCTGGCCCCCACGGCGCTGTTCTTCGGCGCGCTGGGCCTGACCGCGCTGACGGACAACGCGGCGCTGACTTATCTGGGATCACTGATCGAGGGTATCTCCATCCAGTCGCAGTACATGCTGGTAGCCGGTGCCGTGGCCGGCGGGGGCTTGACGGTGATTGCCAATGCGCCCAACCCGGCGGGTGTGGCGCTGCTGCGGCGTGGTTTTAATGAAGAGTCCATCGGCGCGCTGGGCTTGCTGGCTGGGGCGCTGGTGCCTACCGCCGTGGCGGCAGCCATGTTTTTGCTGTAGATTTGATAGCTGCTAGCGCAGGCAATACCTGCGCTAGCGGCCATTTTTATTAACAATAGCGTCAGTCCTCCGTGCTGGAGCTCCAGAAGGCCTGGACCACACCTGCCTGTGCTTCGAGCAAGGCCATTACCTGGTCCAGTTCGTCGGCCTCTACCGCCGTGGCGTACAGCACGGCGGCAATCTCGGCGTCTGCCTGGCCAAAAGGGTGCTGGTCTACATCGCGCACCGGGTAGCTGGCCTGCTCCAGCAGTTCCACCAGTTTTTCACGCACGTCGGCCTGGGCCTCGCGCTTGCATATGGCGTAGACGGTGTAGGTGGCTTCGCTGGTTTCCTCGTTCACCGGGCGGCGGTTGATGCGGTTGACCACCGGGCGCAGTAGCGTGTTGCTGGCCAGCACAAACAGCGCCGCCAGCGCGGCCTCGGCCACCAGGCCGGCGCCGGCGCAGGCCCCCACGGCACCCGAACCCCACAGAGTGGCGGCGGTGTTCAGGCCGGTCACATTGGCGCCTTCTTTCATGATGGCACCCGCACCCAGAAAGCCTATGCCCGACACCACATAGGCCACGATGGTGACGGCACCTTGCCCGCCGCCATGCAGTTCAAACAGCCGGTCGCCCAGCGAGACAAAAATGGCGGCGCCTACCGCAACCAGGGTGTTGGTGCGCAGGCCTGCGGTGCGCTGGCGCACCTGGCGTTCCAGGCCAATCATGCCGCCGAGCACAAAGGCCGTGGCCAGACGGATGAGGGTGTCCAGCAGCGCCAGAGCATCGAAATATTGCAGAGCTTCCAGTGTTTTCATGCGGTGTTATCGTTTCTATAAATGGTCTTATTGCCAGCCAAATTTGCGGATGTAAAACTGCTTCAGCCATGTCGTCAGGACCATATAGGCCAGCAGAATCGCCCCTAGCCACGGGAAGTAGGACAGCGGCAGCGCCTGCAGTTTGAAGTAAGCGGCCAGCGGCCCCATGGGCAGGAAAATGCCGGCCGCCATGGTCAGCACCGTCATCAGCATCAGCGGCCAGGCCGCGCGGCTTTCAATGAACGGAATCTTCGGCGTGCGGATCATGTGTACGATCATGGTTTGGGTGAGCAGGCCCACCACGAACCAGCCCGACTGGAACAGCGTTTGCTGGGCCGCGTTATCGGCTTTGAAGACAAACCACATCAGCACAAAAGTGGTGATGTCGAAGACCGAGCTGATGGGCCCGAAGAACACCATGAAGCGGCCGATGTCGGCCGGGTTCCATTTCAGCGGCGCCTGCAGCAGCTCGTCGTCCACGTTGTCAAACGGGATGGCGATCTGCGATACGTCGTACATCAGGTTTTGCACCAGCAAGTGCAGTGACAGCATGGGCAAAAACGGAATGAACGCGCTGGCCACTAGCACCGAAAACACGTTGCCAAAGTTGGAGCTGGCCGTCATGCGGATGTACTTCAGCATATTGCTGAAGGTCTTGCGGCCTTCGATCACGCCTTGTTCCAGCACCATCAGGCTTTTTTCCAGCAGGATCAGGTCGGCGGCTTCCTTGGCGATGTCCACCGCGCTGTCTACCGAGATGCCGATGTCGGCGGCACGCAGGGCGGGTGCGTCGTTGATGCCATCGCCCAGAAAGCCCACCACATGGCCGTTGGCCCGCAGAGCGCGTACCAATCGTTCCTTGTTCAGCGGCGATAGTTTGGCAAATACATTGCGATGCTCCACAGCATGGGCCAGCGCGGCGTCGTCCATCTTGTCGATCTGGTGGCCGAGCAGTACGCCCTGCACCTGCAGACCCACCTGTCGGCAGACCATGGCGGTGACGAGTTCGTTGTCGCCGGTCAGCACCTTCACCGCCACGCCGTAGTCCGCCAGGGCCTTCAAAGCCGGGGCGGTGGACTCCTTCGGTGGGTCCAGGAAGGCGACGTAACCCAGCAGCGTCAGCCCGGTTTCATCGGCCACCGCATACACGGTGTGGCTGCTTGGCGTCGTCTTCATGGCAACGGCCACGACGCGCAGGCCTTCGGCATTCAGCTGGCGGGTGACGTCCTGGATACGCAGCAGCATGTGCGCGTCCAGCGGCACATCTTGTCCATCTACCCGCACCTGGGTGCAAACCGACAGCATTTCCTCCACCGCGCCTTTGCAGATGAGTTCGTGCTGGTCTTGCTGCCCGTCTACCACCACCGACATGCGCCGGCGCTGGAAGTCAAACGGCACCTCATCGATCTTGCGATAGCCCTGCGCCAGCGGCGCCTTGGCTTGCAGATCCACATGGTTCAGCACCGCGCGGTCCAGCAGATTCTTCAGGCCGGTCTGGTAGTAGCTGTTCAGGTAGGCGTACTGCAGCACCTGTGCGGAAGTGTTGCCGAACACATCGGTGTGGCGCTCCAGAACGATTTTGTCCTGGGTCAGCGTGCCGGTCTTGTCGGTGCACAGCACGTCCATGGCGCCGAAGTTCTGGATGGCGTCCAGGCGCTTGACTACCACCTTGCGGCGCGACAGGATGACAGCGCCCTTGGCCAGCGTGGAGGTGACGATCATCGGCAGCATTTCAGGCGTCAGGCCCACGGCGATGGACAGGGCAAACAACAGGGCCTCGGCCCAGTCGCCCTTGGTGAAGCCGTTGATCAGCAGCACCAGCGGCGCCATCACCAGGGCAAAGCGGATCAGCAGCCAGCTGACGCTGTTCACCCCTGCCTGGAACGCGGTGGGTGCGCGGTCGCTGCGGGTGACGCGCAGGGCCAGGGTGCCAAAGTAGGTGTTGTTGCCGGTGGTGACCACCAGGGCCAGGGCGGAGCCGGACACCACGTTGCTGCCCATGAAGAGCAGGTTGGCCTGTTCCAGCAAGTTGTCGCTACCCGAGCGGCGCTCTGCAAACTTTTCCACCGGCAAGGATTCGCCCGTCATGGCCGACTGGCTGATGAACAGGTCCTTGGCGCTCAGTACCCGGCAGTCCGCCGGGACCATGTCGCCGGCCGATAGCTGTAGCAGGTCGCCGGGTACCAGCTGCTGGATGGGCAGCTCGGTGTGCGTCGGCGGCATGTCGGCATGCGCCGCGTCCCGCCGCAGCACCGTAGTCGTGTTGCTCACCATGGCCTTCAACTGGGCAGACGCGCGGTTGGAGCGGCCTTCTTGCACAAAGCGGATCAGGGTGGACAAGACCACCATGCTGGCGATTACCACCGTACCCTTGTCGTCGTCGGTCAGATAGGACACGCTGGCCAGTGCCGTCAGCAGCAGGTTGAACGGGTTGCTATAGCAGCGCCACAGATGCAGCCACCAGGGTGCGGGCTTTTCATGTGCCACCTCGTTGGGGCCCACCTGCTCCAGCCGGTGTGCAGCCTGCGCATGCTCCAGTCCGTTGGCCTGCGTATCCAGCCGGGTCAGCAGCGCCTGCACGTCGTCCATGGCGGCGCGCAGCATCAGGCGGGAGAGGTGGGTGGCCGAAGCCGGTTCGGTTTGGGTTGGTGTGCCTGCTCGGCGGCGCAGCAGCGCAGCGCGGGGATCGAGGGTGCGGAACAGCATGGGATCTCCTGGTGGCCGTGGCCCAGGAGCAAACGCCTCACGTGTTCAGGTGAGCCGGTGCCTCCAGGTCAGGGCCGGATGCGAGGGTTGGAAATAAATGGCAGTGGTGGCGGGAAGGCGGCGCATGCAGCGCCTACTGGGTGACGGGTCCATAGGACATCTCCTTTGCTAAAAATGGCTTGCGAGCAGGGGCTCAGCGTGAACCTGCAAAAGCTTTGCTGTGCTGCAGTTGTAAAAAGCAGCGCAAGCGGTGGGTGGGCCAGACGCAGCCGTGGTCCAGCGCGTTGACGGCGTCCAGGGTCTGGGTATCCGTCTTGGCGGCGGGTGCATGCAGTGGCGTGGCCGCAGCCAGTGCGGCGTGGGCGGGCACATGGGCAGCCTGGTTCCGGCGGGGGGCAAAGGGTAACGGCATCGCGCGCTCCTGTACAAAGCAGGGCGCCCGAACGTTGACGGAGCAGCAGCAATAGATTGCCGGCAAAGACCAGGCTTTGCCTCAGCAATTACAAGCAATGGGAAGGGGAGTGCGCTTACTTTCGCGCGGTGGGCTACACCGTCTGAAAGAGGTTCTGGTGGCTGTCTTAGCAGCCCCACAACCACAGATAACGTGGCGTCAGATGGCTGATAAGACAGCGGCTATCGCGGATACCGCGGCACACTTCACATCACAACAACAACTGGCACTGTCCACGTTGGGCACTCCAAAATTAAGATGGGCGGATTATTGCGGTGCAACATGGCTGCGTCAACCATGCGGATCAGAAATTTACCTAAGTTTTCAGAGTCGGTTCGCGATCTAGTGGGCGCCCGGCGTGCTGGGCGGCAGCAGGGGCAGGCTGGTGTCTGGCGGCAGTTGGTGGATGTCCATTGGCATCTCCTTCTGCTTGGCGCGGATGTAGTCGTAGCGGTCCATCGATAGCGCGTCGCTGGCGTTTTCATCGGCCATTACGACCGGGCGCAGAAACACCAGCAGATTGGTCTTTTTGCGTGTGCGGCTCATGCTGCGGAACAGCGCGCCGAGAAAGGGCACATCCGCAATGCCCGGTACCTGCGCCGCGTCGTCGGTGTGGCTGTCTTCGATCAGGCCTCCCAGCACAATGGTCTTGCCGTTGTTGACCATGACGGTGGATTCGATGGAGCGCTTGTTGGTGGTAGGCCCGGTAGTGGAGCTGGTGGATGCCACCGACGAAGACTCCTGGTAGATGGTCATGCGGATGCTGCCGTTCTGGCCGATCTGTGGGCGTATGCGCAAGGTGATGCCCACGTCTTTGCGCTCTATGGTCTGGAACGGGTTGGAGCTGGTGCTGGTGGTGTACGAGCCGGTGATGAAGGGCACGTTCTGCCCCACCACGATCTTGGCCTCTTCGTTGTCCAGCGTCACGATGTTGGCGGTGGACAGGATGTTGGTGCCGGTCATCTCCTCTAGCGCCTTGGCCACTGTGCCCAGGGTCAGGGTGGTGGTGGTGCTGACATCGAACAACGAGGCCCACTGCACGCCCAGGTCCACAGTCTTGGTGGCGTCCACTTCTACCACTAGCGACTCCACATACAGCTGTGCGCGCCGCGAGTCCAGCTGCTCGATGATGGGGTACATCTCGCGGAAGCGGGGCTCGGGCGCGGTGATGATCAGGGCGTTGCTGGCCGGGTCGGCCTGGATGCCGCCGCCGGTGGAGGGCTGGGCCGTGGCGGTGACGGGTGCGCTGGCCTGTGAGCTATCACTGCTGCTACCGCTGCTCGAACTGGAGCTATTGCTGGCGACCTGGGCCACGCTGGGTGTGCTGGCGCTGCCGGAGCTGCTGCTACCACCACCGCTGGTCGAGTCCGTTGGGAAGGCGGCACGCAGCACCTTGGCCAGGCGGGTGGCGTCGGCATTCTTCAGGTAGATCACCCGCACATTGCTGTTCGCCCGGGGCCGGTCCAGCCGGGCCACCAGGGAGCGTATGAAGGCCAGTTGCGCCAGGTTGGGCGCACGCACCAGCAGGCTGTTGCTTTGCGTGTCCGCAAGTACCGAGGCGCCGCCGTTGGAAGCCGTGGCCGTGCTGGCAGCTGCAGGGGCGGTGGCTGCGCCCGGGCTGGGCGTGGCGGCGGCGCTGCTACTGGTGCTGCCAGTTTTGCCGCCGGAGCTGTCGGTCAGGCGCTGCACGGTTGCGGCCAGGTCGGCTGCCAGCGCGTGCTGCAGGGGCATGACCTCCACATCGGTGGCGCTGGGAGTGTCCATCGCGGCAATGATGGTACGCAGCCGGCCCAGGTTGTTGGCGTAGTCGGTGATGACAAGGGAGTTGTTGCCGCTGTTCACGTTGATCACGTTGTTGGCGCTGATCAGCGGGCGCAGCACCGACACCAGGTTGTTGGCGTTCTCATAGTTCAGCTTGAAGATCTCGGTGACGATCTGGTCGCCGCGCTGGGGGCCGGAGTCCAGCCGCACCGACTCGGACTGCAGCTTGCCCTCGGTCTCGGGCACTATTTTGTACAGCCCCGCCGTCTCCACCATGGTGTAACCCTGCATGCGCAGGGCCGCCAGAAATTGGTCCCAGGCCTTGGCCGGCGTGATGGGCGTGTCACTGCTCAGCGACAGCGTGCCTTTGACGCGCGGGTCCACCACCAGGTTACGGCCGGTGATCACGGCCAGGGTGCGGGCAACGGCCTCTATCTCGGCGTTGGAGAAATTCAGTGTGATGGCTTTCGATGCTGGTGCTGCCGCCAAAGCGGGGAACGCCAGGCTCTGCAGTAACAGGACCAGCCCCAGAAGGGAAACGCGGGAGAAGTAGGGCATCGGAATCGGGTGGCGCGTGGAAGCAAGAAAGGGCGGCAGAGCGGCGTGTGCCTGCTCTGCGGCGGTGAATCGCCCACGGGGTGTTTGCAACCGGGGGCCGGCGCATTCTGCGTCCACCATGTGGAGGAAATATATGCCTTGTGTATGGCTTTATGAAGCAACCGGGTAATCGCTGCCTGAATGGTTGGTTGCGCTTCAAATTTAATAGCTTTCTTCGTTGTATTTATATGCGGCAGAGTGACTTTTTTCTGAATATTTAAGATTGTGTAAAGAGTGGGTGTCTGTGGCTGGGCTAGGCCGTGAACACGTGTCTGCAGTACGTATGATTGGCGCAATTGCTTTACGGAGATGGTGAATGGCAGATGTTTTGAAACTGGGAGCCTGGGCGGCAGTGCTTGTGCTGGCGGGCTGCGGCGGCGGTAGTGGTGGAGGTTCTTCCTCCACGACCACCACGACGACAACGACTACGACGACCTGTTCCTCGTCCGCGCTGAATGGCGTGAGTAGCGTAGCCAAGTCGGCGTCGTTGGATACCGCGGTGCAGGTCGAGCCCATGCTGAGCCAGGGCTCCGATGTTTCGCCCATCCAGGCGCGCAGCGGCACGGCCATCAACGCCTGGTCGATCAGCCTGGGCACGCTGAGCCAGGCCCGCCTGGCCGAGGTGTCACAGAGCAGCAGCGTCGGCGTGCCGCGCCGTATCGGCCTGGCACGCGACGTGGTGTTGACCGCCAGCGTGGACAGCACGGCCGCGGTGCTGGGCTGGCAGAGCACGGTCAGCGGCGGCCAGCGCGCAGCCATCAGTTTCAGCTCCGAAGACGCCAAGGGTCTGCGCCTGGGTATGCTGGTGAAAAGCCTGCCTGCCGACGCTACGGTGCGCGTCTATGCGCAGGATGCAAGCACGGCCTATGTGGTCTCTGGCCAGACCGTGCTGGATGCCGTGCAGCGCAATCTGGACAGTGGCGACAGCAGCGACAACGCGCGTACCTACTGGACTCCGCTGGTGCAAGGCCAGGAGGCCACGCTGGAGATAGAGCTACCCGCCCAGGTCGCCACCAGTACGGTGCAGATTGCCGTGCCTCGCCTGTCGCATCTGGTGGTGTCGCCGCTGGATTCCAGCACGGTCACCGCCCGTGCCATTGGTAGTTCAGGCAGTTGCGAGGTGGATGTGAACTGCAACAGCAGCTATAGCAGCAAGGAGAGCAATGCCGTGGCCCGCATGGTGTTTGCTTCCGGCGGCACGCTGTACCAGTGCTCGGGTACGCTGCTGAACGATACAAGCTCCAGTGGCACGCCGTACTTTCTGTCGGCCAACCACTGCATCTCCACCCAGACCGAGGCCAGCAGCCTGCAGACCTACTGGTTCTATCGCTCTGCCAGCTGCAACAGTACTGCGCTGAGCTCGTCTTCCACGACCCGCATCGGCGGCGCCACCTTGCTGTATGCCAACAGCGGAACCGATACCTCGTTCATGCGTCTGCTCGACACGCCGCCTACGGGGGCCATGTATGCGGGCTGGTTGGTGGACCCGGCCACCATAGGTGCCACCGTGGCTGGCCTGCATTTCCCCGAGGGTGATCTGGAGAAGGTCAGCACCGGTACCGTGGCTTCGTTCCAGTTGTGCAGCCAAATAAGCTCCACGTCGCAGAGCCGGACTTGTTCCTTGTCCAGCGTGACCAGCGGCAATTTCCTGAATGCGGTGTTCACCAGCGGCGCTACGGAAGAGGGCAGCAGCGGCTCGCCGCTGTTCCAGACCTCGTCCAGTGGTGGCCACTATCTGGTGGGGCAACTTTTTGGTGGTGATTCCAGCTGTACCAACCAAAGTGGCAGCAATATCTACGGCCGCTTCGACCAGGCCTACAGTGCGGCGCTGAGCCAGTGGTTGGGTAGCACCGGCACCAGCGCGAGCAGCACCTGCGGCAGTTGATCGCTGCGGGGCAGGTTCGGGCCTGCCCTGCGCACAGGGTGTAAAGAAAAGCAACGCGCCCGAGTCCCGTTTGTAGTGTCTTGTCGCGCTGTGATAATCGCTGCACAACAGTTTTTAGGGAGCGTGCGTGGACATTATTTTGCTGATCAAAGCGACCATCATGGGCATTGTGGAGGGGCTGACCGAGTTCCTGCCCATCTCCAGTACCGGCCACCTGATCCTGACCGGCACCTTGCTGGGCATGACGGATGACAAGTCCAAGGTGTTCGATATCGCTATCCAGACCGGCGCCATTCTGGCCGTCATCATCGTCTACTGGAAGCGTATCTCAGGTTCGGTGAGCGAGTTTTCCACCAGTCCCAAGGCACGCAGTTTCGTGTTCAACGTGGCGCTGGGCTTTTTGCCTGCCGGCTTGATTGGCTTCTTCGTCTACAAGAAGATCAAGGACTATCTGTTCAATGCCCCGGTGGTGGCGGCGGCCTTCATCGTCGGCGGTCTGATCATTCTGTGGGTGGAGCGCTACGCCAAGCCCAAGGCCCGTGTGCAAGACATCGACGACATGACCGCCTGGGATGCCGTCAAGGTGGGCTTTGTGCAATGCCTGGGCATGATCCCCGGCACCAGCCGCTCGGGCTCCACCATCATCGGCGGCATGCTCTTGGGCCTGTCGCGCAAGACGGCTACCGACTTCAGCTTCTTCCTGGCCATTCCGACCCTGATCTCTGCCGGGGGCTACAGCCTGTGGAAGGAGCGGGCCTCCTTGTCCATGGCTGACTTCCCGCTGTTCGCGGTGGGTTTCATCGTCAGCTTTCTGGCGGCCTGGCTGTGCATACGTTGGCTGCTGCGCTACATCGCCAACCACAGCTTTGAAGTGTTTGCCTGGTACCGCATCGCCTTCGGTCTGGTGGTGTTGGCCACTTGGTGGACCGGCACAGTGAACTGGGCGGCGTAAACCGGATGGTGGCCATGCGTATAGATGCCGTCATTTTTGATGCCGACGGTACCCTCGTGGACAGTGAGGAGCCGGGCATGGAGGTGATGTTCGAGATGGCCCGCGCCCACGGCGTGGACCTGACGCGTGCGCAGGCCTTCCAGCAGTTCCGTGGGGCGCGCATGGCGGATTGCGTGGCCTGGATTGCGTCGCAGTTGCCGTCCACCTCACCGGCTTTCGAAGCCGATTTCACGCTGCAGGTGCGCCGTCAGATGGAGCTTCGCTTCCGCCAGGGCCTGGAGGCCTTGCCAGGGGCACTGGCGCTGCTGCAAAGTCTGCAATTGCCATTCTGTGTGGCCACCAACGGCCCGCGCGCCAAGGTGGAGCTGACGCTGGGCCTGACGGGGCTGTTGCCCTTGTTGGGCGAGCGTATTTTTTGTGCTTACGAAGTGGGCTCTTTCAAGCCCGACCCCGGGCTCTTCCTGCATGCGGCCCAGGCCCTGGGCGCACAACCCCGCCATTGCGCGGTGGTGGAAGATAGCCTGCCCGGTGTACAGGCCGGGCTGGCCGCCGACATGCAGGTATTTTGCTTACACCCGCGTGAAGGCATGCCTGCGGAGATGGCCGAGCGGGTTGTCTTTATCGATGGACTGGCTGCGCTGCAGCCCTTCTTTACGCCGCGCTGAGTTAGGCCAAGCTGAGGTTCAGCCACCGCCCATGTTGCGCAGCGCTGCTTCAATAGCGGCTGCGGTGGCCAGCGGTTTTTCCATGGGAAAGAGGTGGCTGCCGTCCAGCATCATGGTGCGGCCATGGGTGACCTTGTTGGTCAGCGTCATGCCGACCTGGCGTATCTCAGCCGACTGCGTACCGCCTATGAAGGCCGCAGGGCATTTCAGCGGGTGGTGGCGCAGCAGACTTTCCAGGTTGTCGGGCAGGGTGTTGTAGATGGCGGTTTCTACCGCGCGGTCAAAGCCCAGCACGCGCTTGCCGTCCAGGTCTTGCATGCCATGCACCACATAGTCTTGCAGCACCTGCGGGTCCCAGCGGGCGAAGGCTTTCTTGCTTTGAAAATGCTCCAGCGCTGCCTGCTGGCTGGGCCAGTGCTGGCGGCGCCCTTTGCTGACTTTGCCGGGTGATACGGTTTCGACCATCTTGGTTCGCTTGAAGGCGCCCAGCGTGGTGGCGCGCCAGCCACCCACCAGGGGCGAGTCCAGCAGCAGTACGCCGCGGGCCAGCTCCGGGTGCCGCGCGGCGGTCATCAGGCTCAAAAATCCGCCCAGCGAATGCCCCACCAGAAACGCCGGCTCGCCCTGCTGGGCCACCACCTTGGCCGCAAAGTCGGCCAACTGGTGCACCAGCTGCGGCCAGTTGTTGCTGACCGGGTAGCGCGGGTCATGGCCGACTTTTTCCAGCGCTTGCACCGCGTAGCCGCGGGCGCGCAGGTTGTCGAACAGGACACGGTAGGTGGATGCCGGGAAGCTATTGGCGTGCGCGAAGATGATGGATTGCATGACTGCCATTGTGTGCAATTGGACGGCAGAGGGCAGTCACGTAAGTTCAGCATACGCCATCGCATGGGGCGTTGCCTGCGGCTCTAGATCAGCCGTTCGTTGGGCGTGGTGATTTTGCGCAGCGGCTTGCCGCGGCCGGATTCCACCATCAGCGGCACGTTGGTGGCCTCGCCATTCCACATCGGGTCTTCGATGCTGTCGAACACTTCGCGCAGCTTCTTGCCCCAGCTGCTGTGCAGCATGCGGAAGTAGGGGTTGTTTTCGTCCATGCATACCACTTTGTCGGTCTGGAATTTGTTGGCTTCGTAGACCACCAGGTCCAGTGGCAGGCCGACGGAGAGGTTGGACTTGAGCGTGGAGTCCATGGACACCAGCGCGCATTTGGCGGCCTCGTCCAGCGGGGTGTCGGGGGAAATGACCCGGTCCAGCACCGGTTTGCCGTACTTGGATTCGCCGATCTGGAAGTATTGTGTTTCGTGCGTGGCTTCGATGAAGTTACCGGCCGAATAGACCTGGAACAGGCGCATGCCTTCGCCTTTGATCTGGCCGCCGAAGATCATGGAGGCATTGAATTCCACCCCGGCCTGCCGCAGCGATGCGGCGTCGCGCTCGTACACATGGCGCACGGCGGCGCCCAACACGCGGGCCGCGTCGAACATGCTCTTGGCGTTCCAGATGGTGATGGGTTCGCTGTCTTCGTGTTCCTTCAGCTGCTCGACCTGCAGGATCTCGCGGATGGACTGCGAGATGCTCAGGTTGCCGGCCGACAGCAGCACCATGAAGCGGTCGTCCGGCTTTTCATAGACGATCATCTTGCGGAAGGTGCTGATCTGGTCCAGGCCGGCATTGGTGCGGGAGTCGGACAGGAAAACCAGTCCGGCATTGAGTTTGATGGCGACGCAGTAGGTCATGGCGCAATAGATTCGTGGTGGAGCAGCAGGTCAGCCCTGCTCGCGTTGGGCTAGTTTCTTGAGGCTGTACAGGGCCTCCAGGGCGTCGCGGGGGGACAGCGTGTCGGGCTGGATGGCCGCCAGCGCTGATTCTACGGGGCCAGGCCCCAATTGCACCGGCTCGGGCGGGGCGGCGAACAGGTCTACCTGTGCCTGGCTGCCTTGGGCGTGGTCCTCCAGCGCGGCCAGGGTGTGGCGGGCGTGGTTTAGCACGGCGGCCGGCATGCCGGCCAGGCGCGCCACCTGGATACCGTAGCTGCGGCTGGCCGGGCCGGGCTGCAGCTCGTGCAGGAAGACAATGTCGCGGCCCGATTCGGCTGCGCTCACATGCATGTTCACCGCGCCATGGTGTGAGGCCGGGAACTCGGTCAGCTCGAAGTAGTGCGTGGCAAACAGGCAGAAGGCCTGGGTTTTGTCGTGCAGGTGCGCTGCAATGCCGCTGGCCAGGGCCAGGCCGTCAAAGGTGGAAGTACCGCGGCCGATCTCGTCCATCAGCACCAGGCTGTGGGCGGTGGCGCTGTGCAGGATTTGCGCGGCCTCGGTCATTTCCACCATGAAGGTCGATTGGGCATTCGCCAGGTCATCCGCAGCACCGATACGGGTGTGGATGGCGTCTATCGGCCCAAGGCGGCAGCTGTCGGCCGGCACATAGCTGCCCATGCTGGCCAGCAGCACGATGATGGCCACCTGGCGCATATAGGTCGATTTACCGCCCATGTTCGGCCCGGTGATGATCTGCATGCGCTGGCGGTGGCCCATGGCCGTGTCGTTGGCGATGAAGCTGGCGCTGGAGTTTTCGGCCAGGCGCGCCTCCACCACGGGGTGGCGGCCACCTTCGATGGCAATGCAGGGTTCCTTGACGAATACCGGCGCGCACCAGTTCAAGGTCAGGGATCGCTCGGCCAGGGTGCACAGCACGTCTAGCGCGGCCAGGGCATAGGCCAGCTGGCCTAGGCGCGGCACAAAGGCCTGTAGCTGGTCCAGCAGCTGTTCAAACAGCCATTTCTCGCGCGACAGCGCGCGTTCCTGGGCGCTCAGGGCTTTGTCTTCAAAGGCCTTGAGCTCGGGGGTGATGAAGCGTTCGGCGTTCTTCAGTGTTTGGCGGCGCCGGTAGTCGTCGGGCACCTTGTCCACCTGGCCCTGGGTGACCTCGATGTAGAAGCCGTGCACCTTGTTGAACTGCACGCGCAGATTGGCAATGCCGGTGCGGGCTTTTTCACGGGTTTCCAGGTCCAGCAGAAAGGCATCGCAATTGGTCTGGATAGCGCGCAGCTCGTCCAGCTCGGCGTCAAAGCCGTGGTTGATCACGCCGCCATCGCGCACCAGGGCGGCGGGTTCGTCCAGGATGGCGCGCTGTAGCAGGGCGGCACAGCCTTCGGGTGGTTGCAGCGCGCCAGCGATTTGAGCCAAATACGGCGTTTGCGCAGGTATTGCCTGCAGTAGTAGCTCTGTTTTTTGTAGCGTGTACTGCAAGGCCACCAGTTCGCGTGGGCGCACCTGGCGCAGCGCGATGCGGGCGCTGATGCGCTCCACATCGCCGCTGCCCTTGAGCTGTTCGCGCAGGCGCTGGCCCATGCCGGCTTCGCGCAGCACGCCGATGGCTTGCAGGCGCAGCGCGGCTTCGCTGCGGTCGCGCTGGGGCTCCAGCAGCCAGCGCTTCAGGGCCCGGCTGCCCATGCTGGTGCTGCAGGTGTCGAGCAGGGAGAACAGCGTAGGCTTGTCTTCGCCGCGCAGGGTTTGGGTCAGCTCCAGGTTGCGCCGGGTGCTCAGCGGCAGGCTGATGCTGGCATCGCTTTTCTGCACGCGGATGGTCTGTACGTGGGACAGCGCGCGGCCCTGGGTGTGCTCGGCAAAGGTCAGCAGCGCAGCAGCGGCGGCATGGGCCTGGGGCAGGTCTTCTGCCTGCCAGGCTTCCAGGCTGGCAGCGTGCAACTGCTCCAGCAGCTTGCGCTGGCCCAGGGCAGCGTCGAACTGCCAGGCCGGGCGCGCGGTGCTGGACAGGGCAGTGGCCGACGCGCGCTTCAGCGCCTGGATGCGTTGGCTGAAGCTGGCGCTGGCATCGGCGCTGTGCAGCAGCTCGCTGGGGGCGATGCGCGTCACCCAAGCCTCCAGCTCGTCGCTGGGGCATTCGGCCAGGTGGATTTCGGCCCGCGTCACGCTCAGCCATGCCAGGCCGCAGCTGTTGCGCGGGCCTTGGTGCACGGCCAGTAGCACGGATTCGGTCTTGTCGGCCAGCAGCTCGGGGTCAAGCAGTGTGCCGGGGGTGACCACGCGCACCACCTTGCGTTCCACCGGGCCCTTGCCCGTGACCTCGCCCACCTGCTCGCAAATCGCCACCGATTCGCCCAGCTTGATGAGCTTGGCCAGGTAGCCTTCCATGGAGTGGAAGGGCACGCCGCACATGGGGATGGGCTGGCCAGCGGTCTGGCCGCGCTTGGTCAGCGTGATGTCCAGCAGGGCCGTGGCCTTCTCGGCATCGCCGAAGAACAGCTCATAGAAATCGCCCATGCGGTAGAACACCAGGGTCTCAGGATGCTCGTTTTTGATGGCCAGGTACTGCTGCATCATGGGCGTGTGGCCCGAGAGATCTACGGGGCTGGCCGCTGGCTGTGATTGGGTTTTGGTTCCCATGTGTTGGATGTGATGTGGGGGAAACAGGTAGTCGGGTAATCGATGGAATGCGCGTGCGGGTGGGCGGCTAGGCCCAGACCGTGCATTATCGTTGACGGCTTCCTGGGCCCGCGGCTGGTATCGCTGTGTAAACCTGCTTGAAAACCGGTGACCCGAGGCCGAGAATTAGCTCGTCATGGCCGCAATATCCACAATCAGCTCCAGCAGCAGTCTGGTCGCCCCCTACACGGCGGGCAACGGGCTGGTTGGGCTCAATCAGCTCACGGATCAGGCCATACAGCAGTCCAGTGACGCGTCCATCATTGCGTCGTTTGGCTCTGGCGCTGCCACCACCCCAACTTACACCGCGGCGGGCCTGCTGAATTCCTATCTGCAGGCCGGCACCAGTGCGGTTGCCGATACGGCGCAGTCCAATGCGGCGGATTTGCTGGGCTCCACCGAAACGGGCACGCCGGTCAGCAGCAGCGATCTGGCGATTGCGTCGGGCGAGTACGGCAGCGTGGCGGCCAGCCAAAGCGATGCCAATGCCACGAACTGGACGGCGGCTCTGAAAAGCAATCCCGCCCTGGCCTACCAGGTGGTGGCCGACAGCAAGAACCAGGGTTTGATCAGCGCGTTTTCCGCGTTCGCCTAGTTTTTCTAGTCTTTTTCAGTCATCCACCGAGGCACTCCACCGATCGCCCCAGGCCTGGCCTGCCTGGTCCAGGTCGCGGCGTTGGCGCTTGGTGGGGCGGCCGTGGTCCAGGCTGAGGGCCGGCTCCGGGGCCAGGCGGCGCTGCTCGGCGGCGGCGGTGCGGGTTTGCAGGCTTTCTGGTGTTTCGGCGTACAAGGCTTGGGCGACAGGGGCCGGGCCGCGCGCCTGGCTGATGCCGATTACCACCACGGTGCGCACCATGGGGCCCTGGCGCAGGGTGATGTGGTCGCCGGCCTTGATTTCACGCGCGGGTTTGACGTCCTGGCCGGCGACTTGCACCCGGCCCTTGTTGACCTCTTCGGTGGCCAGGCTGCGGGTCTTGTAGAAGCGGGCGGCCCATAGCCATTTGTCGATACGTAGTTTTTCCATCGTCCTCGGGTCAGGTTGTCAGGGGCAAGCGCACGCAGGCGTTCAGCCCGTCGTGCTGGCCCTGCCGGCTGCGGTTTTGCAGGCTGATGGTACCGCCCAGGGCGTGCACGATCTCCTGGCAGATCGATAAACCCATACCGGAGCCATGGTGCACGTCACCGGCCGAGAACGGCTGGTACAGGCGGCGCGCCAACTCGGGCGAGATGCCCGGGCCGTTGTCGGCAATGCGCAGCTGGGCGTGGCGGCCCTCCAGGCTGAGCTGGACTTCCAGCGTACCGCCATGGGGGCTGTATTTGATGGCGTTGTGCAGCAGGTTGCGCGTCAGCTCGCGCAGCATCCAGTCGTGGGCGCGCACCTGTGCGGGCTGGGTGTCCAGCGCGAAGTCCAGGTCTTTGTCGGCCAGCAGCGGTGACAGGTCCAGGGCCACGGCGCGTACGGCCTCGGCCCAATCCAGGGGCTGGGCGTCGTCCTGCTGGCGCAGTTGCTCCACCTTGGCCAGGGCCAGCATCTGGTTCGCCAGGGTGGTGGCGCGGTCTACCGTGGCGTTGATTTCATGCAGGGCCTGTAGCGGCTCGACGTCGCTGCGCAGGGCGGACTGGACCTGGGTTTTCAGCACTGCCAAGGGTGTGCGCAACTGGTGCGCCGCGTCGCGCACAAAGCGTTTCTGGTGGTCCAGCAAGTGCTGCAGGCGGTCCATGACCTGGTTGGTGGCGTCCAGCAGGGGGCGCAGTTCGCGCGGTGCGTCTGGGGCAGCCAGGCGAGTCAGGTCGCCCTCGGGGCGGTCTTGCAATGTGCGGCTGAGCTGGCGTACCGGGCCGGTGGCGTGCTGCACCACGGCGACTACCAGCACGGCGATGACCAGGATCAGCGCGGCCTGGCGCCACAGGGTGTCGATCAGGATCTGGCGCGCCAGGGTGTGGCGCAGCTCCAGGGTTTCGCCCACCTGGATCACAGCCATGGCGCGACCGGTCTGGGTGGCCACCGGTTGCAGCAGCACGGCCACGCGCACGGGCTCCTCCCCCACGCTGTCGTTGTAGAAGTCCACCAGCGCGGCATAGGGTGGGCGCTGGGGGATGCTGCCATGCCAGAAGGGCAACACGGTGTAGCCCGATACCAGCTGCCCGTCCAGGCTGGAGACGCGGTAGAACATCTTGCTTTTGTTGTCGGCCTCGAAGGCCTCCAGCGCAGCATAGGGCACGGTGGCGCGCAGCACGGCTTTGTCGTCGTAGCCGTCTACCTCCAGCTCTTCGCCGATCGACTTGGCCGACGCCAGCAGGCTGCGGTCATAGGCGGTGGTGACGGCTTCCAGCGCCTGCTCGTACAGGCTGTAGGTATTGATGCCCACCACCAACAGCACTGGCAGCAAAATCCCCAGTAGCAGGGTGCTGCGCAGGGAGCGGCTGGGTTTCAAGCGCTTTCCTTGAGCAGATAGCCCAGGCCGCGCAGTGTCATCAGGTGCACACCGGTGGCGCTGAGCTTTTTACGCAAGCGGTAGGCCACTACTTCGATGGCTTCGTACTGCACCTCTTGCGCACCAGGGAAGACGAGTTCAAACAGACGCTCTTTGCTGACCGCATGGCCGGGTTGGGCCATCAATGGGCGCAGCATGGCCAGCTCGCGCGGGCTAAGCTCCAGCGGCTGGTCCAGGTGGTAGAGGACGCCGCTCTCTTTTTCATAGCGCAGTGCGCCCAGATTGATTGCGCTGGAGGCCGATTTTTCTTCAAAACCAAATGCGGATTCGTTGCTGCGCCGGGCCAGGGCGCGCAGCCGGGCTTCGAGCTCTTCCAGGTCGAAGGGTTTGGGCAGGTAGTCGTCGGCACCGGTGTTCAGGCCCAGGATCTTGTCGCCCACGGTGCCGCGCGCTGTGAGTATCAGCACCGGCGTGCGCAGACCCTGTTTGCGGGCGGCAGCCAGCACCTGCAGGCCGTCCATGCTGGGCAGGGACAGGTCCAGCAGCACCACGTCGGGCGGTGCGGCCAGCCACAGGTCCAGCGCGGCGCGGCCGTCGCCACAGGCTTGCACCCGCATACCTTGCCGGCCCAGCGCGCGCAGCAGCGTGGTTTGCATGGCCGGGTCATCTTCCACCAGTAGTAATCGCATAGGCGAGACTGTAAGCGCCCGTGGGGCCTAGCATTTTCCCTAGTGCTTTTCGACAGCCAACTGACAGGCTGGCTTTGCATCATCGACCAATTCCAACAATCCACAAGGAGACCGCGATGCGTCGTGATGTTTTTCTGAAGTCCCTGGCGGCACTGGCCGCAGCCGGAACCCTGCCTCTGTCGGCCCGCGCCGCTCCCAACATCAAGATGATGATCCCCGCCAACCCGGGTGGCGGCTGGGACACCACGGGCCGTGCCCTGGGCAAGGCCATGACGGATGCCCAGGTGGCCGATACCGTGAGCTTTGACAACAAGGGCGGCGCTGCGGGCGCCTTGGGCCTGGCGCAGTTCGTCAACGGCAACAAGGGTGACCCGAACGCCGTGATGGTGATGGGTGCCGTGATGCTGGGCGGCATCATCACCGGCAAGCCACCGGTCAGCCTGTCGCAGGCGACTCCGCTTGCCCGGCTGACCACCGAGTACAACGTGTTCGTGCTGCCGGCCAACTCGCCCTACAAGTCCATGAAGGAAGTGGTGGAGCAGCTGAAGAAGGATCCGGGCAGCATCAAATGGGGCGGCGGCTCGCGCGGCTCCACCGAGCACATCGCCGCGGCCATGATTGCCCGCGACGTGGGCGTGGATCCGTCCAAGATCAACTACGTGGCCTTCCGGGGCGGCGGCGAGGCGACTGCGGCCATCCTGGGCGGCAACGTCACGGTGGGCGGCAGCGGCCTGAGCGAGTTCTCTGAATACATCAAGACCGGCAAGATGAAGGCGCTGGCCGTGACCTCGGGCACGCGCATGAAGGGCGTGGACATCCCGACCCTGAAGGAGATGGGCATCAATGTGGAGATCGGCAACTGGCGCGGCGTCTATGGCGCGGCCGGCATCACGCCAGAGCAGCGCAAGCAGTTGATTGACGTGCTGGTCAAGGCTACCAAGTCCAAGGCCTGGGCCGAGGCGGTGGAAAAGAACAACTGGACGCCCGCGCTGCTGACCGGGGCCGAGTTCGAGAAGTTCGTGGACGACGACTTCGCCAGCTTGCGCGCGACCATGGTCAAGTCGGGCATGGTGTAAGGCCATGGCGTTGGCTGTGCGATCTCCCCAGACCTGGATTGGTCTGGGTACGGTGGGCCTGGGTGCGGCCATGGCGCTGGGTGCGCTGGGCATCACCTCCGAGGCCGGCTATGCGGGCGTGGGCCCCAACTTTCTACCCTGGGTGGTGGCGCTGGTGCTGTGCGTGCTGGGTGCCTGGATGGTGTGGGAGGCCAGCACTGGCGGCTTCCGCGCCATGGACGAGGCCTCGGGTGCCGAGCGGGCCGATTGGGCGGCGTTTGCCTGGGTGTCGGTCGGCATTTTGGCGAATGCGGCACTGATCACCAGCCTGGGTTTCATTTTGAGCTGCACTCTGTGCTTTGCCTTGGCGGTGCGCGGTTTTACCTCGGCCGAAGGGCAACGCGGCCGGGGGCTGCGGGCCAGCCTGCGCGATGTGCTGGTGGGTCTTTTGATTTCCGCTCCGGTGTACTGGATGTTTACCAAACTATTGGCCATCAACTTGCCTGGCCTGACACAGACGGGGTGGCTGTAATGGATATCTGGAACAACTTGCTGCAGGGTTTCATCACTGCAGGCACACCCATCAACCTGCTGTGGGCTCTGCTGGGCTGCACCCTGGGCACGGCGATTGGCGTGCTGCCGGGCATTGGCCCCGCGACTGCGGTGGCGATGCTGCTGCCCATCACGGTAAAGGTCGAGGCCACGGCTTCGATGATCTTTTTTGCGGGCATCTACTACGGCGCGATGTACGGCGGCTCCACCACCTCCATCTTGCTGAATACGCCGGGTGAGACGGGCTCCATGGTCACGGCCATGGAGGGCAACAAGATGGCCAAGAGCGGCCGGGCTGGCGCGGCGCTGGCCACGGCGGCCATAGGCTCGTTCGTGGCGGGCACCATCGCCACGGTGCTGGTGACGCTGTTTGCACCCCTGGTGGCGACCTATGCGGTGCGGCTGGGGCCACCCGAGTACTTCCTGCTGATGTTGCTGGCCTTCACCACTGTGAGCGCGGTGCTGGGCAAGAGCACGCTGCGCGGGTTGACCTCGCTGTTCATCGGCCTGGCCATGGGTCTGGTGGGGCTGGACCAGTTGACCGGCGCGGCCCGCTACACCGGCGGTGTACCTGAGCTGATGGACGGACTGGAGGTGGTGCTGATTGCCGTGGGCCTGTTCGCCGTGAGCGAGGCTTTGTACAACGTGATGTTCGAAGGGCGCGTGGCCGAGTCGCGCAACCCGATGAGCAAGGTGCATATGACGGCGGCCGAGTGGAAGCGCTCCTGGCCGGCCTGGCTGCGGGCCACCTTCATCGGCTTTCCGTTCGGCACCATTCCGGCGGGTGGTAGCGAGATTCCTACCTTTCTGAGCTACGCAGTGGAGAAAAAGATCTCCAAGCACAAGGAGGAGTTTGGCACTACCGGCGCCATCGAGGGCGTGGCCGGGCCGGAGGCGGCGAACAACGCGGCCATCACCGCCACGCTGATTCCGTTGTTGACGCTGGGCATCCCGACCTCGAACACGGCGGCTATTTTGCTCGGCGCCTTTCAGAACTACGGCATACAGCCGGGTCCGCAGCTGTTTGACACCAACGCCTCACTGGTGTGGGCGCTGATTGCCTCGCTCTACATCGGCAATGTGATGTTGCTGGTGCTGAACCTGCCCATGGTGGGCCTGTGGGTCAAGCTGCTGAAGATTCCCAAGCCCCAGCTGTACGCCGGCATCCTGATTTTCGCCACGGTGGGTGTGTACGGCATGCGCCAGAGCGCGTTCGACCTGGTGCTGCTGTACGGTATAGGCCTGCTGGGCGTGGTGATGCGGCGCTTTGACTTCCCGACCGCACCGGTGGTGGTGGGCATGATCCTGGGCCCGCTGGCCGAGGCTCAGATGCGCAACGCGTTGTCGATAGGCGAGGGCAAGTGGACGGTGTTCCTGGAGCGGCCCATGTCTGTGACCTTGCTGGTGGTGGTGCTGTCCGTGTTGCTGCTGCCGCGTATCGTGAAGGCCGTGAGCGCCAAAAAAGCAGCTTTACCTGCCTAGCCTGGTTTGGGCATCAAAATAGCGGCTGGCGCACGTAGCATGTGCGCCAGCCGCTATTTTTTTGATAGAAGCAGGAACAAGATGGGCAGACAAGACGTGCAAGCGCAGCAGTTGGGGCCGAATGGGCGCCGTGGTTTGGTATTGGGTACGTTGCTGGGCGCTGCCCTGGGTTTGGCGGGCTGCGTGACGGCACCGGTGGAGGTGGCCCCGCCGGCACCGAATCCGCCTGCCGTGAAGCGTCCGCCGCGCATAGGCCTGGCCCTGGGCGGCGGCGCAGCGCGTGGTTTTGCCCATGTGGGGGTGATCCAGGTGCTGGAAGAGGCGGGTATACGCCCCGATCTGGTGGTGGGTACCTCGGCCGGCAGCCTGGTGGCTTCGCTGTATGCCAGCGGCAAGAACGGCGCGCAGTTGCAGCAGGTGGCCGAGACCATGGAGGAAGCCGCCTTCACCGACTGGACCTTGCCCATTTTCAGCCGCGGCATGTTGCGCGGCGACGCCTTGGCCCGATATGTAAACGCCCAGGTGGGCAGCCGGCCGATTGAAAGCATGCCCATGCCCCTGGGTGTGGTGGCGACGGACCTGAACAGCGGCGACGCAGTACTGTTCCAGCGCGGCGATACCGGCACCGCCGTGCGCGCTTCCAGTGCGGTGCCGGCGGTATTCCAGCCGGTCAAGATATCCGGGCACGAATATGTGGATGGCGGCCTGGTGTCACCCGTGCCTGTGCGCTATGCGCGGCAGATGGGGGCTGAGCTGGTGGTGGCGGTGGATATTTCCAGCGCCCCCGAAGGCAACCTGGCCAACGACACCATGCAGATATTGCTGCAAACCTTTGCCATCATGGGCAAGAGCATCAATGTCTACGAGCTGCGTGAAGCCGATGTGGTGGTACGCCCGTCTTTGCTGGGCGTGAAGAGTGCCGATTTCGGCGCGCGCCGCCGTGCCATCGAGGCCGGGCGTGCGGCCATGCTCCAGGCTCTGCCGCAGCTCAAGGCGGCCATGCTAGCCAAGAGCCATTGACGCAGGCCTGAAAGTAAACGGGCATAAAAAAAGGCCCCGTCTTGCGACGAGGCCTGTAAGGGATCCCTGAGCCTGATGGCGTCGAAAGGACCCGAGGAGACAACTGGTGGAAACCTAGGCTTCAAATCAGGACTGTCCGTTCGGGCCCTGGCATGCAGCCAGGAAAGCCCTTGGCGAATTAACGCTTCTTGGTAGCGGCAGCGGCGGTGGTGCCAGCGGCGCTCACAGCGGTAGCAGCAACAGCCTTGAAGTTGGCTTCAGCGGCGTCGGAAGCTTGCTTCACAGCCTTTTGAACGGATTCAAAAGCGTTGTTGGCAGCAGTCACGGCGCTTTTCAGCACAGCCACGGCGGACTCGGAGCCGGCTGGGGCGTTCTTGGCAGCGCTTTCGATCAGGCCAGCAACCTTCTTTTGGGCTTCAGCGGTTTGGCCTTCGATGGCTTTGCCGAATTCGGCGCTGGTGCCTTGGGCGATGTCATACAGGTGGCGGCTGTAAGCGGCGGTCTTTTCAGCCAGGGGCTGCAGCAGGCCAGCTTGCAGGGCCAGCAGTTCTTGGGCGTCTTTCACGCTCAGAACAGCTTGGGAGTGGGTAGCGGCTTCGGACAGGGCTGCCTTGGAAGCGGTCAGGTTCAGTTCCACCAGCTTTTCAACGCCTTCGAAAGCCTTGGTCGTCAGACCGAACAGGGTTTCAACGGTAGCTTTGTGGGAGGCCAGAACTTGTTCAGCAGTCATCATATAAAAATCTCCAGTTAATTAAGAAACGGTAAAAGATCCAACATCTGCGCTGAGACTGGCTATCCGCCGGTTTATGTTGCAGTGCAGCATGGATTAAATTATAGGCCGCCTGTTCTGGCATGCAAGGCTTTTATGCTGCGCTGCAGCACATTAGATATTCGACTCTATCCCCAGGTGGGGCCTGCACCTTAGTCACATTGCGATAGCGATTCCCATGCACGCGTACTACTCCGACCACTTTGTGCTGCCCCTGCCAGCGGGTCACCGTTTCCCCATGGCCAAGTACCGCATGTTGCGCGACCGCGTGGCCTCGGAGCTAGCCCAGGTCGTGCAGCGTGAGGCGCCGCGTGCCAGTGATGGAGAGCTGGCCCTGGCCCACCATCCCGCCTATATCCAGTCGCTGGAGGATGGGTCTATCGTGCAACTGCAGCCGCAGGTGATGCGGGACATTGGCTTTCCCTGGAGCCCGGCCATGGTGGAGCGCTCACGTCGCTCAGCGGGCGCTACGGTGGCGGCGGTGCGTGACGCCATGGCTGGGCAGGGTATTGCCGCGAATATGGCGGGGGGTACGCACCATGCGCGTGCCGACAAGGGGGCGGGCTTCTGTGTGTTCAACGATGCGGCCATTGCCGCTCGCGTAGCGCAGATGGAGTGGGGGCGTACGCACCGCAGGCCTTTGCAGGTGGCGGTGGTGGACCTGGACGTGCACCAGGGCGATGGCACGGCGAGCATCTTCCAAGGGGATGCCAGCGTGTTCACTCTGTCATTGCACGGAGAGAAGAACTTCCCATTTCTTAAACAGGCCAGTGACCTGGATGTGGGCTTGCCCGATGGCTGCGGCGACGTGGCTTATCTGGAGGCGCTGGAAAACGCGCTGGAGCAGTTGGGCCAGCGCTTTGAACCCGATCTTGTGATCTACCTGGCCGGTGCCGATCCGTTCGAGGGAGACCGTTTGGGGCGCCTGAAGCTCAGTTTTGATGGATTGCAGGCGCGCGATCGTCGTGTTTTTGACTGGGCCTGGCAGCGCCGTCTGCCCCTGGCGTTTGCCATGGCCGGCGGCTACGGCACGCAGCTGGAGCAGACGGTGCAGGTGCAGGTCAACACCTACACCGTGGCGCTGGAGTACTGGCGGCGTTGGCAGGCCTTGGGGCTTTAGGCATCTGTGCCTCGATCTCACCCACTGCGCTGACCGATGTTGCCGTCGCGCCGTGCATGGTGTTATCGGTACGGCGGTTCTTGGATTTTCTGGCGGAACAGTTCCACGGCGAGGTGTCGTTTTGGGGGGCGATGTTTACGCTTTGAGGAACAGATCCCGGTCGGGTGCAAAGTTGGAGTGCAGGGGCAGCAGGGCTCCGCCCAGGGCATGCGCGTCCGAGCCTATGCTGCCTGCCACGATGGGTGTGGGCCACAGACCCTCCCAGTTGTAGTCTTTCAGCGCCTGTTGGGTGCTGGCCAGCAGTTGCTGCAGCAGCGGGCGGCACATGGAACCATCGATCACCACGGCCTCCGGAGCCAGAAACGCCGTGCCACTGACCACGCAGTGCGCCAGGGCGTTGGCGGCACGGGTCACCCATTTCTGTGTTTCTGTGGCAAACGGGGCTTGCATTGCGCGTTCATCGTAGGCTGCGCTGGGGTCCAGGCCGTGGGCTTGCAGGCGTTGTTCCAGCTCCCACAGGGAGGCATTGACCAGCAATTGCTCGGGTGCGGCGCCGGTTGTTTGCGCCAGATACATGGGCAGTGAAGCCACGGCTCCGGCATTACCGCGCATGCCAGCGTGCAGATGCGAGTTGATGACCAGGCTGCCGCCCACGAAGGTATCGACAAACAGGTAGAGAAAGGTCTTCAGGTTGCGGCCTTGGCCCGCCACCAACTCGGCCACGCAGGCTGCGGTGGCATCCTTGGCAAAGCTGACCGGCAAGTCGGTCATGGCTTGCACCTCGGCACCCAGGTCGATCTGGTTCCAGGCACTGGACTGGGCTTCTGACAGACCCAGCATCTTGTGCCAACCGCCGAGCTGGAAGGGTGCGGCTACGCAGATGCCAACCAGGCGAGGGCTCAGCGGCCCCAGCGCATCGCACAGCGTGGCCAGGTGCTGGCCCAAGGCCGGTAGAAGCGTGGCAGCATCGGGAAAGGCATAGGGCAGGGTCAGGCGTTGGCGTACCTTGCCGGTGAAGTCCACCAGCAACCAATCGGTACCGCGCCGCCCGACCTTGATGCCTATGGAAAACGCGCCGTCTGGATTCAGCGCAAGAGGGACGGACGGCTGACCGATGCGCCCGCGTACGGGCTCGTGGCGCAGCAGCAGGTCGTCCTCTTCCAGGCGGGAGGTGATCAGCCCTATCGTTTGGGCCGTGAGGCTGGTAATGCGCGCCAGTTCGGCCTTGGGCAGGCTGCCGTGCTGGCGGATGGCCTGTAGCACCACACGTTCGTTGAACTGGCGCATGCCCACATGGTTGGAGCCGCGCGGGCGCAGCAGGGGCGAGGCTAGAGGGGGAGTCATGGGCGTAGATTTTCGCCGATCACTCCTTTGCGCAGAATGAAGTTGCCGAACGGCTGTAGTTCACCGGTCAACACGATGGCGTAGATGTTGCGCACCCGTTCGTAAAACGCAAAGCGTTCGATAGGCTCGGGGTTCTGGCCTGGCTGCAGGCTGGGCTGCAGCAATTCCAGCACCTCGCGTTGCAGGCCCGAGCGATAGGGCGCGGTGGTATCCGAGACCTGCATGAACGCCACCGGTGACTCCACATCTGTCGCCAGTGGCAGCACCGAGTTGACGGCCTGCACCGCCCGCAGCATGCTGACACCGGGTAAGCGCAGCACCGGTTTGCCAGCAGCCAGGCGCACTGCGGTGAAGTTGGCATCGGCCAACAAAACCGCGTCGTCGTGCCCCATTTCCGCCAAAACCTTCAACAGCTCGGGCGTGAGCAGTGGATCAATTCCTTTGAGCATGCGTCAGTCTTTCAATTCGCCAGGCAACCGGCGGGCAGCTCGTCGGGGCGAATGGCCCCGGTCATGACCGCAACGGTGTCGGCCATGCTGATGGCCTTGGGGTTCAACACGCAGCCGCGTTTGCCCAGGCGGGCCACGTGGATACGGTCGGCAATTTCAAATACATGCGGCATGTTGTGCGAGATCAGCACCACCGACAGGCCTTTGTCGCGCACCCGGCGGATCAGCTCCAGCACCATATTGCCTTCTTTGACGCCCAGGGCGGCCGTGGGTTCGTCCATGATCACTACGTGCTGGGCAAAAGCGGCAGCGCGGGCAACTGCCACGCACTGGCGTTGTCCACCCGATAGGGTTTCCACCGCCTGGGTCATAGACCGGATACCTACTTTCAGGTCGTTCATGCGGGCGATGCTTTGCTCCAGCATCTTCTTCTTGTCGAGCATGCGCAGCACATTGCCCATAAAGCCATCGCGGCGGATTTCGCGGCCCAGGAACAGGTTTTCCGAAATCGACATGGCAGCTGCCACAGCCAAATCCTGGTACACCGTTTCGATGCCGGCCTTGCGGGCATCCATGGGGCTCTTGAAATGGATGTTCTCGCCGTCGAGCTGGATTTCACCGGAGTCGGGAATCGTGGCGCCGGACAGGCATTTGATGAGAGACGATTTGCCCGCGCCGTTGTCACCAATCACGGCCAGAATTTCACCGGCACGCAGCTCGAAGTCGGCGCCGTCCAAGGCCGTTACCTGGCCGTAGCGCTTCACCAAGCCAGTGGCGCGCATCACAATTTTTGCGTCGTTAGCCATGATCAACGGGCTCCCTTGCGTGAAAGTTGGTCAATGGTGACGGCCAGGATCACCAGAATACCGGTGATCAAAACCTGGTAGACGGACTGCACACCCATGAGCGTCAGGCCGTTGCGTAGCACGCCCACGATGATGGCTCCGACCAGCGAACCCAGAATCATGCCGCGTCCACCAAACAGGCTGGTGCCGCCCAGCACCACAGCGGTGATGGCGTCCAGGTTCTCGGTCTGGCCGGCGTTGGGGTCGCCCACGCCAGTGCGGGCCACGGACAGCAGGGAGGCGATGCCGTAGAAGATACCTGCCAGCACATAGACGCCCAGCAGTACGCGTTCGGTCGGAATACCGGTTAGACGGGTAGCTTCAGGGTTGTTGCCTACGGCGTAGACGTGGCGGCCGGATGCGGTTTCACGCAGGTAGAACCACACACCTAAATACAGCAGCAGCATGACCACCGAGCCCCAGGCGACAGCCGTGCCGCCGATGCGGAAAGTAGTGCCGAGTGCTGTCATCAGGGGGGGCACATCGGTCATGGTTTGGGCGTTGGAATACAGCTGCGTAATCGCAAACGCGATGTTGAGTGTGCCCAGCGTCACGATGAACGGGGGCAGCTTGATGCGGGTTACCAGCAGGCCGTTGACCAGGCCAAAAAATGCCGTGACTGCGATACCGCAGAGTATGGCCAGCGGTGCAGGCAGGCCGAATTCAGCCGCCACCTTGGTCATCACGATGCCGCCCAGGGCCATCACCATGCCGCAGGATAAATCGATGCCGGCGGTCAGAATGATCAGTGTTTGGCCGATGGCGATAACACCCACCACCATCACCTGTTGCAGGATCAGTGAGAAATTGGTTGCAGAGAGAAAGCGTTCGTTTTGCGTTGCGAAAAATATGCACGCAATGAAAAGGGCGATAAATGGCCCCAGTGTGCCTATGGGGGGTAGTTTTTCTTTGAGGCTAGCCATGGTGGTCTTTGGGATGAAGGGAGGGAATAGGGCGCCCGCGCAAACAGGCGCCCCACGGTTCAGTTCAGAGCCAGATTACTTGTTGCCCCAGCACAAGTCCATACCAACTTTGGTGTCCTTGCTGTCCACGCCCTTTTGTGGCTTGTCGGTGATCAGCGTCACACCGGTGTCGGTGTAGCCGGAGGCCTTTTTGCCGTCCTTGGCGAATGCCACGCCAGCAGCCACGCCCATGCTGGCCATCTTCAGCGGGTACTGTTGCGAGGTGGCGGCAATCATGCCGGCCTTGACGTTCTTCACGCCTGCGCAGCCGCCGTCCACCGACACGATCAGCACGTCTTTTTCCTTGCCTGCGGCCTTCAGTGCCTGGTAGGCACCTGCAGCTGCGGGTTCGTTGATGGTGTAGACCACGTTCACGTCAGGATTCTTCTGCAGGCAGTTTTCCATGGCGGTCTGGCCCTTGGCCTGGTCGCCAAAGCTGTCGGCCATACAAACGATTTCAGCGGTCTTGGACAGCTCGTTGCTCTTGGCGTCAGCTGCGGCCAGGCCAAAGCCTTTCATGAAGCCGTTGTGGCGTTGTGCGCCCACAGGGTGGCCAGGGAACAGGTCCAGGGTCACAATCTTGGCGGGCTTGCTAGCCATGGCGCTCTTGGCGTATTCGCCAATCAGAACACCGGCTTTGTAGTTGTCGGTGGCGAACAGGGCGTCGGTGCCTTCCACGGGGTCAGTGGGGCTGTCCAGGGCGATGAACATCACGCCTTGGGCTTGGGCCTTCTTGATGCTGGGGACGATGGCCTTGGAGTCATTGGGGGTGATCATGATGGTCTTCGCGCCAGCTGCGATCATGTTTTCAATGGCCGTCACCTGCCCGGCGTTGTCACCGTCTGCCTTGCCGGCTGCGCTGAGCAGCTTGGCACCTAGCTTCTTGGCCTCGGCTTGCGCGCCTTCTTTCATTTTCACGAAGAAGGGATTGGTTTCGGTCTTGGTGATCAGGCCGATCACGGGCTCGGCAGCGCAGGCGCTGGTAGCAGCGAAAGCAATGGCGGAAAGTACCAGGGTAGCGGTGGACTTCTTCATGTTGTCTCCAGGATAGGAATGAACACAGGGTTCGGTTGGGGGCAGGTGCCGTTGAAATACAAGCTGAATTTCAGGCGGGCAGCGAACTATAGTTACTAAATCAATTTGTTTTACTTATCGAAAACCCTAGTGTCATCTGTGTGCGATTGCCGGATAGTCGGGACTCTTGGTGGTTTGCGTATCTGTTTTCTGTGGATACGTATTGGTGCCGCAGCAGGCGATGCTTCAATAAATCAATCGACTTGATTAATGGTAAACCAGTATGGGTGCGCTGCTGCTTCCAAGAGATAGTCAGTGCGTACAGCGGCTAGCTGAGCGGACGCGCGGGCATCGCAGATGCCAACAGGTATGGACACAAGGAACACAGCAGCATGTTTGAAACAACTGAATCGGGTTTGCGTGCCATGGGGCCGTCCCATGCATGGGAGGTACGGCCATGAATCTGAAGATTTCGCAGCGTTTGTATCTGGCCGTGGGCATGGCACTGGTGTTACCAGCCCTGGTGCTGGTGGCCACGTTCGTGCTGGATGCGCAGGGTCGGGTCCAGTTTGACAGTGCACTTAACAAGGCCAAGGAACGCAGGGAAGTTGCCGGTGCCATGCGCGATACGGTGTTCCGACAGGGGCTGCAGGCACGCAATATCGGCTTGCGCTCCGACGTGGACGAAATGAAAAAAGAAGTGGATGGCCTGCGCGCCCTGAAAGAGGTCTACAAGAAGAATCTCGCCCGCTTCACCCAGTTGGAACCCACCGCGGAGGAGGCTGCGGACCTGGCTAAAGCCGCCAAGCTGGAGCAGGACACGTTGGAGCCCTTGCAAAAGGCCGAAGAGTACGCCAGCAATTTCCGCCCGGATACCGCGGCCTCCATCCTGGTTACCAAGGTCAGCCCGGTGCAGGACCAATGGATAGATGCGATCAGCCATCTGGTGGCGATCCAGGACGCCAATGTGGCAGCGGCGCTGTCCAGCAGCGAGGTCCAGCACCGTAACCTGGTGCGCATTGCGGCGCTGGCGTTTGTGCTCACCTTTGTGTTGGCGGCAGCCGCTGCCTGGCACCTGGCGCGTGGCATTGTGCTGCCTCTGCATGACGCGATCGGTTTGGCACGCCGTGTGGCTGCTGGAGACCTGACTGCCCGCATCAACGGCCAGCGCACCGACGAAGTGGGCCAATTGCTGAGCAGCCTGGGTGAGATGCAGTCCAGCCTGGAGCGGGTGGTGACCAATGTGCGTTCCGGCTCTGAAAACGTGGCCACCGCCAGTGCCGAAATCGCCCAGGGCAACGATGACCTGAGCGCCCGTACCGAGAGCCAGGCCAGCGCGCTGGAGCAGACTGCGGCCTCCATGGAGGAGCTGAGCTCCAATGTGCGGCAAAACGCCGACAGTTCTCGCCTGGCGAACGAACTGGCGATGAAAGCATCCCAGGTGGCCGCCAAGGGTGGCGCGGCCGTGGGCCAGGTGGTCGAGACCATGAAGGGCATCAACGACAGCTCGAAGAAGATCAGCGACATCATCAGCGTGATCGACGGCATTGCCTTCCAAACGAATATCTTGGCCTTGAACGCCGCCGTGGAAGCTGCCCGTGCGGGCGAGCAAGGCCGTGGTTTTGCCGTGGTGGCCAGCGAGGTGCGCAGCCTGGCCGGGCGTAGCGCAGACGCGGCTAAAGAGATCAAGCACCTCATCAGTACCAGTGTGGAGCGCGTGGCCCAGGGCACGGCCCAGGTGGATCAGGCGGGCGCCACCATGGCCGAGGTGGTGAACTCCATCAAACAGGTGACTGACATCATGGGCGAGATCAGTACCGCCAGCAACGAGCAGTCCATGGGCGTGGCCCAGGTCGGCGAGGCCGTCACCCAGATGGACCAGGTGACGCAGCAGAACGCCGCCCTGGTGGAAGAAATGGCCGCCGCCGCCAACAGCCTGCGTGCCCAGTCCAATGAGCTGGTGCAGGTGGTGGCGGTATTCAAGCTGCGTGATGGCTACGGCCATGCGCCGGCGGCGCCGGTGGCCGGGGCATTGCGCTTGGGCGCATGAACCGGCCTTAAAGCCAGCCTGGCTGGAGGCCTATGGTTCTCCACCAGGTCGCGTTGGCGTGAATCCCCTACACTTTGCGGCACTTCTTTAGCTACCGCGTTGTGGGGCCTTTGCGGCCACGCTTTCTATGATCATCACCAGCCTGCTTGACACCGACCTTTACAAGTTCACGATGATGCAGGTGGTGCTGCACCAGTTCCCTGCGGCGCAGGTCCAGTACAAGTTCAAATGCCGCAACCCCGGCGTCCAGCTGGCCCCGTTTGTAGAAGAGATACGCGACGAAATCCGCTCGCTGTGCAGCCTGCGTTTCCAGGAGGCTGAGCTGGCCTACCTGCGCTCCATGCGCTTCATCAAGAGCGATTTTGTGGATTTTCTCGGCCTGTTTCGGCTGAACGAGAAATACATCCAGGTCACGCCCCTGCCCAGCGGCGAGATCGAGATTTCCATCCAGGGCCCCTGGTTGCACGTGATTCCCTTTGAAATCCCGGTGCTGGCCATCATCAACGAGGTCTATTTCCGCAACACCCAGCCGGTGCCCGACTTTATCGAGGGCCGCCGCCGCCTGGACGCCAAGATCCAGCAACTGCGCGCCGACGGCCTGCAGGAACTGAAGATTGCCGACTACGGCACCCGCCGACGCTTTAGCAAAGCCTGGCATGAGGAAGTGCTGCGGGTGCTGGTGGCCCGCCTGGGTGCGGGGGCAAAAGGCCAGTTCGCGGGCACCAGCAATGTGTTCTATGCTATGAAATTAGGATTAACACCGTTGGGCACCATGGCCCATGAGTACCTGCAGGCCTGCCAGGCACTGGGCCCGCGATTGCGCGACAGCCAGGTCTTCGGCTTTGAAATGTGGGCCAAGGAATACCGTGGAGACTTGGGCATTGCCCTCAGCGACGTCTACGGCATGGATGCGTTTTTACGCGACTTCGACATGTACTTCTGCAAGTTGTTCGACGGCGCGCGCCACGACAGCGGCGACCCCTTCCGCTGGGGTGAGCGCCTGCTGGCGCACTACAAGCAGAACCGCGTGGACCCGCTGACCAAGACCCTGATCTTCAGCGACGGCCTGACGGTGCCGCGCACCATCGAGCTGTACCAGCAGTTCCGCGGCCGTTGCCTGCTGGCCTTTGGTATCGGCACCAACCTGACCAACGACATGGGCGACCCGCCCAACCACGTGCCGCTGCAGATCGTCATCAAGCTCACCCGCTGCAATGGCCAGCCCGTGGCCAAGCTGTCCGACAGCCCGGGCAAGAATATGTGCGACGACGAGAAATACATCGCCTACCTGCGCCAGGTTTTTGAAATCGAGACCCCTACATGACCAAACCCGCCATCCTCGTCGCCCGCAAGATATTCCCGTCCATCATTGCCCAGTTGGAGCAGCACTTTGAAGTGGAGTCCAACCAGGACGATGCCAGCTGGACCAAGGCCGACCTGATCGCCCATTTGCAGGGCAAGGTGGGGGCATTCACCACCGGCAGCGAACGCATCGATGCCGAGGTGCTGGCCGCCTGCCCACAGCTGCGCGTTTGCGCCAACATGGCCGTGGGTTACAACAATTTCGACATCGACGCCATGAGCGCGGCCGGCGTGCTGGCCACGAATGCGCCCGATGTGCTGACCGAAACCACTGCCGACTTTGGCTTTGCGCTGTTGATGGCCACCGCCCGCCGCGTTTGCGAGAGCGAGCACTTCCTGCGCGCCGGTCTGTGGAAGAAGTGGAGCTACGACATGTTTGCCGGTGCCGAGATCCACGGCAGCACGCTGGGCATCATCGGCATGGGCCGTATAGGGCAGGGCATTGCCAGGCGTGGCGCCCACGGCTTTGGCATGAACGTGGTCTACCACAACCGTTCCCGCCTGGACGCGGCGACCGAGGCCGCATGCAAGGCCCGCTACGTGTCCAAGGAGGAGCTGCTGAAGACCGCCGACCACGTGGTGTTGGTGGTGCCGTATTCGGCCGCCTCGCACCACACCATAGGTGCTGCCGAGCTGGCGCTGATGCAGCCCACCGCCACCCTGGTCAATATCGCCCGTGGCGGCATCGTGGACGATGCGGCCCTGGCCGTGGCCCTGCGTGAGGGGCGCATTGCCGCCGCTGGCCTGGACGTGTTCGAGGGTGAGCCGAAAGTCCACCCTGATTTGCTGACCGTGCCGAACGTGGTGCTGACCCCGCACATCGCCAGCGCCACCGTCGCCACGCGCACCGCCATGGCCCAGCTGGCCACCGACAATCTCGTCGGTTTTCTTATAAAAAACAAGCCGCTCACGCCCATAAACCTTGCGCATCTAGCTACGAAATAAATAGCATACATGACTGGAATCGAATGGGGCCTGTTGTCTGGCCTGGGCGTGCTGAACCTGCTGTTGCTCGCCTTGCTGCTGTTGCGCAAGCCCGCCGCACCCGACCACACGGCGATGGACCGGCTGGCCCAGGAGCTGCGCCGCGAGATCGCCGATTCCGCCCGCACCGACCGGCAAGAGCTGGCTACCAGCTTCGCCACCTTCCAGCGCAGCCTGGTACAGCAAAGTGCCGAGGCCACCCGCACGCAGAACACGCAGATTGACGCCTTTGCCCAGCAGCTGGCATTGTTGCAAAAGACGCTGTCTGACACGCTCAGTACCCAGCTGCAGGCCTTGGGTGAGTCCAACGCCCGGCGCATCGGCGAGGTGCGCGCCACGCTGGAAAGCCAGTTGCAGCAGCTGCAGCAAAGCAATGCCGCCAAGCTGGATGAGATGCGCCAGACCGTAGACGAAAAGCTGCAAAACACCCTGGAAACCCGCCTGGGCGAAAGCTTCAAGCAAGTCGCTGACCGGCTGGAGCAGGTGCACAAAGGCCTGGGCGAGATGCAGTCGCTGGCCCAGGGCGTGGGTGACCTGCAGCGCGTGCTCACCAACGTCAAAACCCGTGGCATGTTTGGTGAAGTGCAACTGGAAAACCTGCTGGAGCAGGTGTTGACCAGCGAGCAATACGGCAAGCAGATTGAAACCAAGCCGCGTAGCAACCAGCGCGTGGATTTTGCGGTGCGCTTCCCGGGCCGCAGCGCCGACGGCGCGCCTGTATGGCTGCCGATAGACGCCAAGTTCCCGCGTGACGACTACGAGCGCCTGCTGGACGCGCACGAGCGCGCCGACGCTGTTGCTGCCGAGGCAGCCGCCAAGGCGCTGGAGGCGCGCATTCGCACCGAGGCCAAATCCATTGCCGAGAGCTACCTGGCGCCGCCGCATACCACCGACTTCGCCATTCTCTTTTTGCCAATCGAGAGCTTGTACGCTGAGGTGTTGCGCCGCCCCGGCCTGATGGACAGCCTGCAGCGCGACTACCGCGTGACCCTGGCCGGCCCAACCACCTTGCTGGCCATGCTGAACAGCCTGCACATGGGCTTCCGCACGCTGGCGCTGGAGCAACAGGCGTCTGAAGTCTGGAAGGTGCTGGGCGCGGTGAAGACCGAGTTCGAGCGCTACGGCGAATGGGTTGCGCGCATCCGCGAACAGGTGCAAAAAGCCTCCGACACCCTGGACAAGGCCGACACCCGTACACGCCAGATGCGCCGCGCGCTGAAAGTGGTCGAGGCTTTACCGGATGCTGAGGCTCAGGCTCTGTTGCCCGCGCAAGCCGATCTGGACGACGGGCCGGCATGACCCTGGCCCTGGCGCGTCTGATACTGGCCCAAATCTGCCTGCATGCTTGCATGACGGGGCTGCGTCTGGCCTCGCCCTTGCTGGCCCTGAAGGCCGGATATAGCGCTTTCTCTGTGGGCTTCCTGCTGGCCCTGTTTGCTCTGACCCAGGTGTTCCTGGCCTTGCCCGCCGGGCGTTTTGCGGATCGCAACGGCTTGCGCCTGCCGGTCACCGGCAGCGTGGTCATGGCGGTGCTGGGGGCTGGACTGGCGGCTGTGTTTCCGGTCTACCCAGTGCTGTGTCTCAGCGCCTTGCTGTCGGGCGGGGCTACCGGCGTAGCCGTGATTGCGTTGCAGCGCCATGTGGGCCGGGCGGTGGAGGGTTCGACCCAACTCAAGCAGGTGTTCAGCTGGCTGGCCATGGGGCCGGCGGTGTCCAACTTCATCGGGCCGTTCGGGGCAGGGCTGTTGATCGACTATGCGGGCGCCGCGCCGGGTGACACCTTTGGCTACCGCGCCGCGTTTGCCATGCTGGCGTTGTTGCCCGTGCTGACCTGGGCGCTGGTGCGTGGTGTGCAGGAGCTGCCGCCCATCCACCCGCCAGCCAACGCGGCCAAGGCCCGGGTGTGGGATTTGCTGCACGACCCCATGCTGCGCCGCTTGTTGCTGGTGAACTGGTTTCTGTCGTCCTGCTGGGACGTGCATACCTTTGTGGTGCCCATCCTGGGCCATGAGCGTGGCCTGAGTGCTTCCACCATAGGCACCATCCTGGGCGTGTTCGCCATTGCGGCGGCTGTGGTGCGCATGGTCATGCCCATGGTGGCCCAACATTTGCGCGAATGGGCGGTGATTACCGGTGCCATGGGTGCCACGGCGCTGTTGTTTGCGGCATACCCGCTGCTGCATGGCGCTGTGGCCATGGGAGCGTGCTCGGTTTTGCTGGGGTTGGTGCTGGGCTCGGTGCAACCCATGGTGATGAGTACCTTGCACCAGATCACGCCCGAGCACCGCCATGGCGAGGCGCTGGGTCTGCGCCTGATGACCATCAACGCATCCAGCGTGATGATGCCCATGCTGTTTGGCCTGGCCAGCGCCTACATCGGCGTGGCTGGCCTGTTCTGGGTGGTGGGCGTGGTGGTGGGCAGCGGCACCCGCACCGCCTGGCAGCTCAAGACCGCCGACTTCGGCGAGTCTTGAACGGCTTAGAGCGTCTTCAAGGTCTTATAGCTTGTAGAACGCCTGCATGGCGCTCCAGGCTTCCTCCGGCGTGTCCACGTAGGTGAACAGCTTCAGGTCGGCGGGGGAGATGGCGCCTTCTTCTATCAGCACATCGAAGTTCAGCAGGCCCTTCCAGTAGTCGGTGCCGAACAGGATGATGGGCACGGCCTTGGCCTTGCCGGTCTGCACCAGGGTGACCACCTCAAACAGTTCGTCCAGTGTGCCGAAGCCGCCGGGGAAGGCCACCAGGGCTTTGGCGCGCATCATGAAATGCATCTTGCGCAGCGCAAAGTAGTGGAACTTGAAGTTCAGGCTGGGCGACACATAGCGGTTGCCGCTTTGCTCATGCGGCAGGGCAATGCTCAGGCCCACGTTCAGCGCGCCCATTTCATGTGCGCCGCGGTTGGCTGCTTCCATGATGCCGGGGCCGCCACCGGTGCAGATGTAGAGGCGGTCTTCCGCGGGCTGGTCGGCGCTGTACTGGGCCACCAGGCGGGCAAACAGCCGGGCCTGGTCGTAGTAGTGGGCATTGCGCATGCGGCGCTCGGCTACCTTCAATGCGGTGGCGTCGTCGCCGGCTTGTGCTGCGGCCAGTTCACGTTGCGCATCGTCGGGCGCCGGGAAACGGGCGCTGCCAAACACCACTACCGTGTTCTCTATGCCTTGTTCCTGCTGCTCCAGGTCGGGCTTGAGCATTTCCAGTTGGAAGCGTATGCCTCGGGTTTCGCGGCGCAGCAAAAACTCCGGGTCGGCAAAGGCGAGGCGGTAAGCATCGGCCTCCAGAGGCTGGCCCGCACTGGCGTGGGCTTGCAGTTCCGCCCAGGCCAGGGCAACGTTGCGGTCGTTGAGTTTGTCTGTGTTTTCCATGGAGACATTGTGAGCGTAAATCGTGTCAGTTTGCCTGTGGAATAAAAGAAATACCGGGGTAAACCCTAGGCCCTGGGGCGGTATTTTCCACACTGTCGCGGCCGGTTTTCGGGCCTAAAGTTGCTTGCAATATGTGCGGTGATATGGCCGCGTATTTTTCTCCTACTCCTGAAAAGGCCGCCCTATGCAAGCGAACCCCTCCGTCCCCAAGAAGCCGTTTTACGCTTCCCTGTATGTGCAAGTGCTGTTCGCCGTGGCGATCGGCATTGCTCTCGGGCATTTCCGCCCCGAGCTGGGTGCCGAAATGAAGCCCCTGGGCGATGGCTTCATCAAGCTGATCAAGATGATCATTGCGCCCATCATTTTCTGTACCGTGGTGGTGGGCATTGCCGGCATGGAAGACATGAAGAAGGTCGGCAAGACTGGCGGCCTGGCCTTGCTGTACTTCGAGATCATGAGCACGGTGGCATTGATCGTGGGGCTGGTTACGGTGAACCTGATACAGCCCGGTAACGGCATGCATGTGGATGCCTCCACGCTGGACACCAAGGGCATCGCCGCTTATACCGGCCCGGGCAAGATGACCGGCACGGTGGACTTTCTATTGAACGTCATCCCCACCTCGGTGGTGGACGCGTTCGCCAAGGGCGAGATCCTGCAGGTGCTGTTGTTTGCCGTGCTGTTCGGCTTTTCGCTGCACAAGTTTGGTGGCCGTGGCACCCAGGTGTTTGACTTCATCGAGAAGTTCTCGCACGTGCTGTTCAGCATCGTCGGCGTGATCATGAAGCTGGCCCCCATTGGTGCGTTTGGCGCCATGGCCTTCACCATCGGCAAGTACGGCATCAGCTCGCTGTTCTCACTGGGCAAGCTGATGGGCACCTTCTACCTGACCTGCCTGATCTTTGTGCTGGTGGTGCTGGGCATCGTCACCCGTTTGCACGGCTTCAGCATCATCAAGTTCATCAAGTACATCAAGGAAGAGCTGTTGATCGTGCTGGGCACCTCGTCCAGCGAATCGGTGCTGCCACGCATGATGGAGAAGATGGAAAACCTGGGCGCCAAGAAGTCCGTGGTCGGCCTGGTGATCCCCACCGGTTATTCCTTCAACCTGGACGGCACCTCTATCTACCTGACCATGGCCGCGGTGTTCATCGCCCAGGCCACCGACACCCCGATGGACATCGGCCAGCAGATCACCCTGCTACTGGTGCTGCTGCTGACCTCCAAGGGTGCGGCCGGCGTGACCGGTAGCGGCTTCATCGTGCTGGCTGCCACCCTGTCTGCCGTGGGCCATGTGCCAGTGGCCGGCCTGGCGCTGATCCTGGGCATTGACCGCTTCATGTCCGAAGCCCGTGCGCTGACCAATCTGGTGGGCAACGGCGTGGCCACCCTGGTGGTCGCCAAATGGACCGGTGACCTCGATATGGACCGCCTGCACGCCGGCTTGAACCAGGAAACCTGGGTCGAGGCGAACGCGCCTGAAGTCCTGCTGGATGAAAAAACCGCCAAGATGGCCGCGTAGTTTTTTCGTCTATAAATGCTATCTTTAGGATAGCTGTAGGCCCTTTCTGTAATTGCGGGAAGGGCCTTTTTCATGGGGCTCTGAAAAGCACGTGAAGGAGGGCGCTATATTTGAGCGACTTGTCCCATCTACGGAGAAACACCATGCAACGCCCCTGGCACGCCCATTACCCGCCCGGCATGCCCACCACCCTCGACACTTCGGCCACTCCGGATGTCGTGGCCATGCTGGAGCAGAGCTTTGCCCAGCACGTTGACAGCGAAGCCTATGTGTCCATGGGCCATGCCCTGCGGTATGGCGATGTCGACGCCCTATCCCTGGCGCTGGCCGCCTGGCTGCAGGCCCAGGGGCTGCAGCCGGGTGACCGTGTGGCCACCATGCTGCCGAATCTGTTGAGCTTCCCGGTGGCGATGGCGGCCGTGCTGCGTGCCGGCTGCATTACCGTCAACGTGAACCCGCTGTACACCCCGCGCGAGCTGCTGCACCAGTTGCAGGACTCGGGCGCCAAAGCCATCATCGTGCTGGAGCCGTTTCTGCCCACGCTGGACGCCGTCCTGGCCCAAACCGATGTCAAGACAGTGCTGGTGGTGGGCGGTGCGGACCTGCTGGGTCTGCCCGCAGGCCAGGCCTTGTCCGCGCTGGTGGCGGCACCGGCCGCCGCACCGCGTGAAGACGGCCACAGCCGCCTGGTCGATGCAATCCGCCTGGGCCATGGCCTGCCGTTCCAGCGGCCGCAGATCCAGCCCAGCGACCCGGCGGTGCTGCAGTACACCGGCGGCACCACGGGCGTGAGCAAGGGCGCCACCCTGTTGCACAGCACCCTGGCCGCCAGCCTGCTGGCCTGTGAGGCCTGGATGCGCCCGGGCCTGGCGCGCCGTGTGCGCACAACGCAGTTCACCATCGTCTGCGCGCTGCCGCTGTACCACGTGTTCTCTTTTGTGGTGTGCAGCCTGCTGGGCATGCGGGCCGGCGGGCGCAACATCCTGATCGCCAACCCGCGTGACCAGTCCGCCATGCTGCAACAGCTCAAGCCCTACAAGCTGCACATGTTCCCCGCAGTCAACACCCTATACAACGCGCTGCTGCAGCACCCCGATTTCGGCCAGCTGGACTTCAGCGAGCTGTGTATTTCCAACGGTGGCGGCAGCGCGGTGCAGGCCGCCGTGGCCAGCCAGTGGCTGGCGGCCACCGGCTGCCCCATCACCGAGGGCTATGGCCTGTCGGAAACCGCCTCGGCCGTCACCTCCAACCACACCGATCTCCAGGCCTTCACCGGCCATATCGGCCTGCCGCTGCCGGGGGTGGACCTGCGCATCGTGGACGATGCCGGCCAGGAAGTGGCCCCCGGCGTGGCTGGCGAGATCGCCATCAAGGGCGCGCAGCTGATGGCCGGCTACTGGCAGCGCCCCGAGGACACCGCCGCCGCCATGACGGCCGATGGCTACTTCCTCTCGGGCGATGTGGGCGTGATGGACGCGCAGGGCCATGTGCGCATCGTGGACCGCAAGAAGGACATGATCCTGGTCAACGGCTTCAACGTCTACCCGAACGAGATCGAAGCCGTGGCGGCCTTCCACCCCCTGGTGCTGGAATGCGCGGCCGTGGGCGTGCCCGATGCGGCGACGGGCGAGGCGGTGAAGCTGTTTGTGGTGAAAAAAGACGCCAGCCTGAGCGAGGCCGTGCTGCTGGACTTCTGCGCCCAGCAGCTCACCGGCTACAAGCGCCCGCGCAGCGTGGAGTTCCGCGACGCCCTGCCCAAGTCCACCGTGGGCAAGATGCTGCGGCGCGAGCTGCGTACAACGCCTTAACTGGACTGCTATTAAATAAAGAGCTGCCAGCGCAGGTGCTATCTGCGCTGGCAGCTCTTTTTGTTTAAAGCGCGTGGGGGCTCAGTGCACTGTGATGATTTCACGGTGCATAGGTGCGAGCTTGGCCAGCAACTGGTTTTGCGCGGTGAACGGAATGCCGCGCGCGTCCATGGCGCGCTGCAGTATTTCCACCAGCAGATTGAACTGGGCCTTGTCTATGCCCAGCTTCTCGTGCGACTTCTTCATCTCCTCGCCCTCGTACTTGCAAGGGCCGCCGCTGATTTCGCAGACCTGGTCGGTCAGCTGTTCCTTCAGGTAGGCGGGTTTGATGTCGTCGAACATCCTGCCGATGCGCGGGTCGGCCTTGAGCCGGTTCACAAAGTCGTCCATCAGGAGGGTGATGCCGGACTTTTCACCCAGCGACTGGTACAGCGCGGCGGTACTGGTTTGGGCCTGGGTGCAACAGGCAATGCACAGCGCAGCGGCGGCGGTCCATAGGCGGATGGCGGGCATGGTGTGGCTCCTCAGAATGCGATCTGGGCCGACAGATAGGCCCCGGTCTGTTTGCGGTCGGACGTGACGCCCGGCACGATGCGCCCCAGATCCACATAGGCCAGGGTCAACGACAGGTTCTTGCTGGGCGCCCAGGCGACGAACACATCGGCCCAGTTGTCCTCGCGCAGCGCCGAGCCCAGGCCGGCGGCCGCGCCCAGCGCTTCCAGGTTGTTCGGTTTGAAGCGGTACTCGGCACCCAGGGCCAGGTTTTTGCTCAACAGATAGGCCACCGACACTTCAGGCTGCAGGCTGCGCTGGTTTTTGCCTGGCGCGGCCGAGCCAAAGCCCAGCAGGCCGTTCTGGTTGGCATTGGTGCTGCGCAGTGTGGTGTTGACCAACAGGCCCTGCGCCAGGAAGAGCTTGGTGGCGCTGACATACAGGTCGGTGCCGCTGCGTTGGGTGCCCAGAAAGTCCAGCACCGAGCCCAGCGAGCCGGGGTGCACGGTCTTGTGCTCCAGGCCCACGGCGATCTGCGGCATCCAGCTGTCGCTGTCCAGCACCGCGTCGCCCGCCAAGCGGACCTTGGCGCCCAGAATGTCCATCTTGATGTGCTGGCCCGGCGTGACGCCAAAGGCGGCAATGCTGTTCAGCGCCAACGCTGGCGATGCGTCAAAGTCCTGCTGCGCGATCGACAGCTCCACCCGGTCATGGATGCCGACGGCCGCGCTGGCGACGGTCAGGCCGTAGTCCTGGGTGTGCAGGCGGGTGATGGCCGCGCTGGCGCCGATTTCGCGCTCGGTCGCATTGCTGCCAATCACGGCCCAAGGCCCCAGGCCGCCGCCGGCTGTACCGTCGATGCTGCTGACTCCGCCGGTCAGTAGCAGCTTGCCGGTATCGGCCAGCGCCCACGGGCTGCACAGAGCTAGTGCAGCCAGGACCAGCGTGGGGTATTTTTGTCTCATAAAAGCTTCCGAAGCTGCAGGCGACACAGAATAACGTAAAGCTACATTCGGATACAGAAGCAATAACGCAAGGCCCGGTGCTTCGGCCCATGCCTAAAACAGCCAGCCTGTCTGTGCTTCCAAATGGATAGCTGCTCGTGCAGGTACTACCTGCGCTGGAGGCATATTTTTATCTGAACTATCCGGGGCGGCATCGCGCTTGCTCAGTGACCCCACCCGCACGCCCAGCAGCCGCAGCCGTTTGTCCAGCGGCGCACGCTTCAGACATTGGCCTGCGGCCTGGCGTATGCGCACGGCATCGTCCGTGGGCAGGCTCAGCGTGTGGTCGCGCGTGGCGATCTTGAAGTCGTCATAGCGCAGCTTGATGCCGATCGTCTTGCCCACATAGCCCTTGCGCTGCAGGTCAGCGGCCACCTGTTCGCACAGCCGGGTGAACACCGCGCCCAGCTCGGCCCGGTCTTTGACGGCGTGCAGGTCACGGTCAAAGGTGGTTTCGCGGCTCATGGACACGGGTTCGCTCTCGGTCACCACCGGACGCGTATCGCGACCATGGGCGGCCTCATGCATCCAGGCACCATAGGCCTTGCCGAAATGGCCCACCAGCCACTGCGGTTCGGCCGCGGCCAGCTCGCCAATCGTCTGTATGCCCAGGCCCGCCAGCTTCTCGCCGGCCTTGGGGCCTATGCCGTTGATCTTGCGGCAACTCAGCGGCCAGATCAGGGTCTGCACATCGCTTTCATGGACCACGGAGATGCCGTTGGGCTTGTTGAATTCGCTGGCCATCTTGGCGATCAGCTTGTTGGGCGCCACGCCTACCGAGCAGGTCAGGCCGGTGGCGTCTTGTATGGCCTTCTGGATCAGCCGGGCCAGCACCCGCCCGCCCTCGCGCTGGCCGCCAGGCACCTCGGTGAAGTCTAGGTAGATCTCGTCCACCCCGCGGTCTTCCATCACCGGCACGATGCTGGTGGCAATTGATTTGAACTGGCGCGAATAGCGGCGGATTTCCTCAAAGTCCACCGGCAGCAAGATCGCCTGCGGACACAGCTTGGCTGCCTTCATCAGGCCCATGGCCGAGCCCACGCCAAACTGCCGCGCCGCGTAGGTGGCGGTGGTGATCACGCCGCGCCCCACATAATCCTTTAGTAGCGGAAACGCCGCCACCGGAATGTCTGCCAAGGCGCCGCCATGCGCCAGCCGCAAAGCCTCGTCCTCCTTGCGCCGCCCGCCGCCAATCACCACCGGCAAGCCCTTGAGCTGCGGGTAGCGCAGCAGCTCCACGGAGGCGTAGAACGCGTCCATGTCGAGGTGGGCGATGCGGCGAGGGCTGTGCATTTAAACAGTATAAAGATGTTGTGGATTGTTTCTGTGGCGCTTGCAACCCGTCAAGGGAAGTCACCTGGTATTTGTGGGCGTTGGTTTGCGGCTGCTAGGGCCCGTGTCACATGGCCTGGCGTGGGCCGGGCTTGTTGGGTTCACGCGGCACATACCGAAGATGGCTGCGATGCGTAGCACCGGGACATAATTTGGATATGTTGGCTGGGTGGGATCAGAGAGCCCCTAATGCATCCCTTGATCCAACGCCGTTTCTGGGCGTGGAGTCAGTCCAACAAGGCGAAAGCGCCATGCATAAAAATCACCTTTTTCTTGCATCGTTGCTGGGCCGATAAGCGCTATTTTTAGGCTTCATTAATCTATTCGTTACCACCTCTACCGGGAGCATCTTCTTGAGCATTCAAAATAACGTTGGCATAGTGGTCGCATCTGTTGCCATTCTTGTTTCTGGTTGTGCCAGCACGTCCCCAACAACTACAAACACAAACGCAGGTACTGGCGTTGGCGCGCAGCCAACTCCTTTAGTGGCTGAAGTGCCAGCGCTGCAGGTCACAATTGACTGCGGTACTTGTGCGGTTAAGTCCACCATTCCGAGTCTCATTGTTGAGGGCTACAACGAGGCTGCGAGTAAGGCAGGGCGCAAAGTTTCTAAGGTGAATTACGCCAACCTCACCATCAAAGAGTACGTAGCCCGGGGAGATGCAGCCAGATTCCTGGCCGGCGCTTTTGCAGGCAAAGATGAGATCAAGGCAGTCATTGCCTATCAAGGCAAAAACTACGCCGTTGAAGACTACTATCGAAATGCATGGCTTGGTATTGATACGCTGGCAAAGAAGATCGGTGAGATGAGTTATGCGGAGCTGAAGTAGGCGTACCTGAGATCTTGCATAACACCACTACGTTGAGGCATTGAAAGGAACTTGCATTGCGCAAAATCTCGGTGGTCGTTGGAGGGCTCGCTGCCGCAGTGCTCGGTTGGGCCATGTGGCTGCTGCTCATATCACTGCACTTCTACTTCAGCGCCGAATACGCACCAAACTCCGCGGCAATGCCAAGCCACACTGCTGGCGGCGTGGAGGCAGATGGCTCGGGTATCCTGCTGCCCGCCATGCTGCTAGGCGCCGTCGGGGTGTTTCTGATGAAATTCGCAATCAATTTGTGGCGTAAGCCTTAAGCCCTTGAACTGATTCTTAGGGTGAACAGTCTTTTTCGTGCATAGGGGCACAGGGATGCGGCAATTGGTTTATTAAACAAAACCTGACTCAGCGCAAGGAAAACATGGGTAAGAGGCTACGAAAATAAGAGCAAATTGGGTGCGGAATATTCTGCGCAAAAAATGCCCGCGCCATAGTGCCCATCGCTTGGATGCGGGGTTTCCAGAAACTTTGTTGCTCTGCGTGTGCAGGATTTTGTGAAGCAGCTCCAACCAGACAATGCGTATGCACTATTACTCCCACGTCGCTGCCTCGTTGCTGTGCTTCGTCGCCATGCAGTCCGCCCAGGCAGCCAGCCCGGAGGAATCGCCCAGCCTGGTGGTGTCCAAGGACGGCAGCTTTGTGTTTGACATGCAAAGCAGGCTGGCGTGGGCGCGCTGTGTGGAGGGTATGCAGTGGAGCGGTCAAACCTGTGTGGGCGATCCCAAGCTCGTCAGCTATGCCGAAGCGCGCGTGCTGGCGAGCGCGCGTGCCAAGGCAGACGACGCATGTTGGCGTGTACCGGGTGTCAAGGAGCTGCAGCACTTGATCGGCAAAGGCGAGGCTGCGGCACAGGGGGCCAAGGCCTTGTTTCCCTCGGCGCCGCCGGAGTGGTACTGGACGGCCTCGGCCAGCATCGATAGCAGGTCGGTCAACCCCTACGACTACAAGAACATCCAGAAGGGCGTGACGGAGCAGAACGCCAACCGCCTGGCGTTCTTGCATGGCTGGGTGGTGAATGTGCAAACCGGGGTGGTGCGCGGCGACGTGGCGCGTAGCACGAAGCTGCCCGTCCGCTTGGTGTGCACGGTGAAGTGACTCCTGTGGTTGGGCTTTCATGGCACACTGTTCGGCCGATTGCTGCATCGTTAACAGGCGCAACTGCCGTGGGGTGGATGCGTTTCGTTAGGCAAGCTGCAGCGTAATCCTGACACCCCTTCTGGGAGCGTCGTATGAACCACGCCCTTGATCAACTCGCAAAAGAAGTCGCTCTGCATGAGCCTGCCAACGAGCGTTTGCGGCTCGCGTTTGGGTATGCCTGCGCGATGCGGATCAAGCACCTGCTCGAAGAGCCAGATGTGGAGAAATGCCTGCGCGGGCTCGGTGCCTATTTGTCCGGGTCTGTCGATCGCGACGGTTGGTGTGAGCTTGTCGTCGAAGCCGCGCGTTTGGCAAACCACCATCAAGGCTCCAAGTCAATCGACGGTTGTGGCCATGCCGCAGTTTCTGCCACCTACGCTGTAGCCAAGGCAATCGAAGGTAAGGCATTGGAGGCAGCCAGCTATGCTGCATACGCTGCGGTTTACGCTCAGGGTGGCTATGCGGCGGTGGCCGAACGCGGGTCTTTTGAGCCCGAGTTCCAGTGGCAACTTGGCATGCTTGCTGCATTGGTGAGCCAAACCGTATGAGGCCGTTTATGAACCCACCATCTTTGCTTTGGCTGGTACTGCGAACCGGTGTTTGTCTGCTGGCATTTTGCGCCGCCGCCCAGGCCGGCCTGCTGCGCGACCGCCTGCTGGAGCGGCGCGCGGTGCAGCAGGAGCAGGGCCTGGAGGACGACGGCCCAGTGGGCACGGTGACGCTGCCTGCCGGCGTCCGCGTGCTGCGCGATGTGGCCTATGGCCCGGATGCACTGCAGCGCATGGATGTCTACCTGCCGGCCCAGCCGGTGGGGGCACCGGTGCTGTTCATGGTGCACGGTGGGGCCTGGCGGGTGGGGGACAAGGGCGCGGCGACGGTGGTGCAGAACAAGCTGGCGCGCTGGGTGGGCCAGGGCTTTATCTTCGTGTCGGTGAACTACCGCATGCTGCCGCAGGCCGATGTGCGGGTGCAGGCCCAGGACGTGGCGCACGCCCTGGCCGTGGCCCAGCAGCAGGCGGCGGGCTGGGGTGGCGACGCTGGCAAGTTCATCTTGCTTGGGCATTCGGCCGGGGCGCATTTGGTGGCCTTATTGGACGCCGCGCCGACCCTGGCGCCGGGCGTGCGCCCCTGGCTGGGTACGGTGGCCTTGGACAGTGCGGCACTGGACGTGGTGCAGATCATGCAGGCGCGGCATATGCGCCTGTACGACACGGCTTTTGGCAGCGACCCTGTGTTTTGGCGTCAGGTGTCGCCAGCAGATGTGCTGCAGACGTCCGCGGCTCCGCTGCTGGCCGTATGTTCCACCCGGCGCAGCGACTCATGCGCGCAGGCACGGCAGTTTGTGGGCCGGGCCACCGCGCTGGGTGTACGCGCCAGCGTGCTGGGCCAAGATCTGTCACACCGTGATATCAACCAGCAATTGGGGTTGGAGAGTGGCTATACCCGCGCGGTGGAGTCCTTCATGGGCGGGCTGGACGTGGGTGTGCAGCGCCTATTGGCTGCGCGTTGATGCAATGGCCGTGGCTGCTCGCGAGCCGAAGGTATTGGCATAGCCCCAGGTGAATTCGGCGCCCAGCAGAAAGATCTGCGCCGAGTAGTACACCCACAGCAAGATCACCACCAGCGAGCCCGCCGCACCGTAGGCCGATGTCACACCGCTGCGACCCACATACAGGCCGATCAGCGACTTGCCCACGGTGAACAGCAAGGCTGTGAAGATAGCGCCAATCCATACGTCCTTCCATTCTACGCGGGCGTTGGGCATGAGCTTGTAAATCAGGGCGAACATGGCGGCTACCAGGGCAAAGCCACCCACCGCATTGGCCACGGCGGCCACCAGGAACCAGCCGCCGAATACCGGCTCCAGCCAGCGCTCGGTGGCGGTCAGCCCGGCGCTGACTACCAGGGACACCATCAGCAAGAAGCCAATGGCCAGGATCATGCCGAAGGACAGCAGGCGCGCCCGCACCAGCGCGATCCAGCCACGCGTGGTGCCCTGCGCAGGCACGCGCCAGATGCGGTTCAGCGCGTTTTGCAGTTCGCCGAATACCGAGGTGGCGCCGATGAACAGCAGGGCCAGGCCCAGCAGCGTGGCCAGCGTGCCCTCTGTCGGTTTGTGCACGCTGACCAGCAGGCTCTGCACGGCGGCAGCGCCTTGGTCGCCCATGAAGGACTGCAGCTGCGCCGCGATCTCACCGCGCGCAGCGGTCTCGCCAAACACCAGACCGGCCACCGAGATGGCGATCAGCAACATGGGTGCCAGTGAAAACAGCGTGTAGTAGGCCAGGGCCGCACCCATGCTGGACGCGTAGTCATTCACCCAGGATTGCGCCACCTGGGTGATCAGTTTCCAGCTGCTGCGGGCCGTCAAGGGAGTGGTGGCAGGGGGCGCGGTATTCATCTGGCTGCATCGTCGCGTAAATGGTCGCCATAGCCTACCAGCCACGGGCGCTCGGCGCTGTCAGACGTTGCCTACAGAGCAGCGTGTGTAGGAGTCGGCTTACAGGCAGGCCGCCCCTGAACTGATACAAATTTGCCAGCTGCCGGCCAACAATCATTGCATAGCTCGCCGTGACCAGAACGGCATTTATCCGAGATCAGAAAGAGACCTTATGCAGACCCAATTAGAACGTTACGCCTCCAAAGTCTTGTTGACCACAGCCATCTCCATGTCCCTCATGGCCTGCAGCAAACCGGTAGACACGGCTGCCAGCACATCCAACACCACCGTGGGCACCGAGATCGACGACACCGTGGTCACAGCCAGCGTGCGTTCTGCCTTGCTGGCCGACCCCGAAGTGAAGAGCCTGGACGTCAAAGTGGAAACCCGCAAGGGCGAGGTGCAGCTCAGCGGCTTTGTGGACAACCTGGCCCAGGTCGAACGCATCAGCGCCATCGTCAAGGGGGTTCAGGGCGTCAAGACCATAGACAACAAAATGACGATGAAGGCCAGCGACACTACGGTGGGCAACAAGGTGGACGACGCCATCGTCACCACCCGCGTCAAGGCCGCACTGCTGGCCGACGAAAGCGTGAAGAGTTTCGACATTGCTGTGGTGACCCGTAAGGGCGAGGTCCAGCTCAGCGGCTTTGTGGACAACCAGGGCCAGATCGACCGCGCATTGCAGGTGGCCCGCGCCGTGGAAGATGTGCACAGCGTCAACAACCAGATGACCCTGAAGAAGTAGCGCCTTCGCGCGCGCGGATAGGACCATCTGACCGCGCCGCGTTACCCGCCACCCCTTGGTACAGCCAGCGGGTGGTTTTTTTGCGTTTGGAACCTGTTCAAGGTCTTTGGTCGCGCCTTGCGTTGCATATATGGCAAGCCCTGGATGCTATAGAAAATGAAGCAAAAAAGCTAAACCATGTAGGCGCTTGGCTATGGTCGCTTGTTGTGCTTGTCCTACCGTAGGCCGCGTTGGTGTCCGCTTCTGGGCCTGGGGGCTTCTGCCTAGACTGGCCGCATACCAACGCACCACCATGACCACCACCCAGATTCCTTCCAAGCCTCCTGCCGTACGGCTCCAGTTTTCAATCAGCTTGGACTACGCCATCACGGCGCCTGCGTGCGATTTCATCTTCAATATCCATGCGGCCCAGACCTCGCACCAGACGGTAGTGGCGGAGGTACTGAAGATCAGCCAGCCCGTACCCCATAAGCTGTATACCGACCCCGTGACGCAAAACCGCTATCTGCGGCTGACCGCCACCACCGGCGCGCTGAACGTGCACTACGAGGCGACGGTGGAGCTGGCCCATTTCACCGCGCTGCCAGAGAACATCCCTGAGGTCGGTGTGGCCGATATTCCGGGCGAGGTGCTGCAGTACCTATACCCCAGCCGCTACTGCCCATCCGACCGCCTGCACCGCCTGGCCATCAATGAATTTGGCGAGTTGCCGCCTGGCTACAGCCGGGTTGAGGCCATCCACAATTGGGTCACCAGCCGTATCAACTTCCGTTCCAACTCGTCCGATGGCAACACCACGGCTATCGACACCCTGGTGGACCGGGTTGGCGTGTGCCGCGACTTCGCGCATCTGATGGTCGCGCTGTGCCGCGCCGTCAGCATTCCGGCGCGCTTCACCACCGGCATCGACTACGGTGCCGACCCTACCCTGGGCCCGACCGATTTCCACGCCTATGTGGAGGTCTTTCTGGGTGACCGTTGGTACATCTTTGACGCCTCTGGCGTAGCCGTTCCCATGGGCTTTGTGCGCCTGGGTATAGGCCGCGACGCCGCCGATTCGGCCTTTGCCACCATGTTTGGCGCGGTCACCGGCAGCGCCCCCGTGGTGCATATCGAGGCCATTCCCAATGCGCTAGGCAAGCTGGTTTTGCCAAGGCACGTAACGCATGGTCTGTCTACCGACGGCCAGGCGCAGGCTTTCTGAATTCCCTTTTTCCACTGGAGATCTCTATGACAAAAATGAACTGGCCCTTGGCCGCGAGTGCTGTTGCCCTGGCACTGCTGTTTGGTTGCAGCAGCATGAAAACCCCGGCCACCGCCGATGTCGCGGTATCCAAAGCCGCGGTAGACAACGCAGCCGGTGCCGGCGGGGCAGAGTTCGCTCCGCTGGAGATGGCCTCGGCCCGCGAAAAAATGACCGCCGCCCAAAAGGCCATGGACAACAAGGACTACAAGCTGGCCGCGGTGCTGGCGAACCAGGCCCAGGCCGATGCCAAGCTGGCCCAGGGTAAAGCCAACTCAGCCAAGTCGCAGGCGGCCGCTGATGCGATGCAAGACAGCGTGCGCGTTCTGCGTGAAGAACTCGACCGCGCCAGCAAGTAAATCCCAAGAAAGAACACCATGAAAAAACTCTACGCCACCCCCGTCGCCCTGGCCCTTGCTGTATTGCTCGGCGCTTGCAGTTCCCTGCCCACCAGCACCAGCCTGCTGGAGCAAACCCGCAGCGACTACCAGTCGGCCCAAGCCAATTCCGATGTCAACCGCTATGCCCCGCTGGAACTGAAGCAGGCCGGCGATGCGCTGGCCCAGGCCAATGCCTCGGCCGACCACAAGGACAAGCCGGAAAAGGTGGATCAGCTGGCCTACCTGGCCAAGCAGAAGATCGCGCTGGCACGTGAAGCCGCTGTCCAGAAGGCGGCCGAAACCGATGTCGTGAAGGCCGGTAAGGAAAGCGACGCACTGCGCCTGCAGCAACGCTCGAACGAAGCCGACCAGGCCAAGGCCAATGCGCTTGCAGCCCAGCAAAATGCACTGGTCGCCCAAGGCGATGCCGCCGATGCCCAGCGCAAGACCGACGAAGCCCGCCGCATCGCCACCGAAGCCCAGGCCCGCAACGCCCAGCTCGAAGCCCAGCTCGCCGACCTGGCCGCCAAGAAAACCGAGCGCGGTATGGTCATCACCCTGGGCGACGTGCTGTTTGGCACCGACCAGGCAAGGCTGACGCCGGACGGCATGCGCACCGCGCAAAAGCTGGCCGACGTGCTGCAGCAGAACCCGCAGCGCAAGGTGCTGGTCGAGGGCTTTACCGACAGCACCGGTGGATCGGCGCACAACCAGGAGTTGTCGGAACGCCGGGCCAATGCGGTACGTGGCGCCTTGCAAGGTATGGGGGTGGCCAATGAGCGTGTGGCCATCCGTGGCTATGGCGAAGCCTATCCGGTGGCGGCCAATGACACGGCGCAGAACCGCCAGATGAACCGCCGCGTGGAAATCGTGCTGTCGGACGACAGTGGCAAGACCCAGCAGCGCTAAAAAACTCTAAGCTTTTTAGGCCGCTAGCGCACATTCCACCTGCGCTAGCTGCTATCAAAAATTTAGTTTTTTAAGCGCCGTGCTGCAGGCGCACAAAGCTGAACGGCAGGCCCGTGCTGCTGGTGTGCGCTTCGCGGCTGGTCTCGGTCCATTCGGGGCCGAAGCTTGGGGCGAATGCATCGCCGTCAAACGCCACACCGATCTCGGTGACCACGGCGGTCTGTGCCAGCGGCAAGGCCTGCGCATAGATCTCGGCGCCGCCTATCACCCAGGCATCGGCATCCGCTGGACACAGGGCCGCGGCGTCCGCGATGGAGCCAGCCCGCAGTGCACCTTCGGCCTGCCAATTGGCTTGCCGCGTCACCACGATATTCACGCGCCCCGGCAGCGGCCGGAAGCGTGGCGGCAGCGAATCCCAGGTCTTGCGGCCCATGATCACCGGGCAGCCCAGCGTGGTGCGCTTGAAGTGCGCCATGTCCTCCGGCAGATGCCAGGGCAGGGCGCCGTTTACGCCGATCACGCCATTCGCGGCGCGCGCAAAAATCAGGTGCAGCTTGGCCATGCTTACACCGCCACCGGCGCCTTGATGGCCGGGTGGCATTGGTAGTCCAGCACCTCGAAGTCTTCAAACTCGTAGCTGAAGATGTCGGCCGGCTTGCGCTTGATATGCAGCGTCGGGTAGGGGTAGGGCGTGCGGCTCAGCTGCTCGTTCACCTGGTCTACATGGTTGCTGTAGATGTGGCAGTCGCCACCGGTCCAGATGAAGTCGCCCACCGCCAGGTCGCACTGCTGCGCCACCATGTGCGTCAGCAGCGCATAGCTGGCGATGTTGAAGGGCACACCCAAAAAGATATCGGCACTGCGCTGGTACAGCTGGCAGCTGAGCTTGGCCTGTCCTGAGCCTGTCGAAGGGGCCACGTAGAACTGGAAGAATGCATGGCAGGGCATGAGCGCCATCTTGTCCAAGTCGGCCACGTTCCAGGCGCTGACGATGATGCGGCGGCTGTCGGGGTTGGTCTTCAGGGTCTTGATGACTTCGGCGATCTGGTCGATATGCCCGCCCGGATTTTCAGGGGTAGGCTTGGGCCAGCTGCGCCATTGCACACCATACACCGGGCCCAGGCTGCCGTCAGGGCGGGCCCATTCGTCCCAGATGCTGACGCCGCGTTCCTTCAGCCAGTTGTTGTCGCTGCTGCCCTGCAGAAACCACAGCAGCTCCTGGATGATGGAGCGCAGGTGCACCTTCTTGGTGGTGACCAGGGGGAAGCCTTCGTTCAGGTCAAAGCGCATCTGGTGGCCGAACACGCTGCGCGTGCCGGTGCCGGTGCGGTCGGTCTTGGCCACGCCGGTGGTATGCACCAGGCGCATGAAATCTTCGTATTGGGAGCGGATGGGGCGGGTCATAAGACCGCGATTTTAAGTCCCCCGCCAAGACCTTATGGGACCACCACCCGGCCTGGGTTCATGATGTTCTGCGGGTCCAGCGCCTGTTTGATGCCGCGCATCAGCTGCAGCGCCACCGGCGATTTGTAGTGCTCCAGCTGGCCCACCTTCAGGCTGCCCACGCCATGTTCGGCCGAGATTGAGCCGCCGTGCGCGACCACTGCGTCAAAGACGATGGTGTTGACCTCGCCTTCCTTCTCGCGCAGGAACTGGGCCGGGTCACCCTCGGCCGGGGCCTGCACGTTGTAGTGCAGATTGCCGTCGCCCAGGTGGCCGAAGTTGACCAGGCGTACACCCGGTATGCGCTCTTGCAGCAGCAGGTCTGTGCTGCGCACGAATGCGGGGATGCGCGACACCGGGATGGAGATGTCGTGCTTGATGTTCAACCCCTCTTCGGCCTGGGCCATGGAGATGCTTTCGCGCACATGCCACAGGGCATGCGCCTGGGCCAGGTTCTCGGCCACCACAGCATCGGTCACGCAACCTTGCTCCAGCGCCAGTTCCAGCAGGCTTTCGAACTGGGTGCGGGCATGGGTTTCGGACTCGTTGTCCGAGTTCTCCAGCAGCACGCAGTAGGGTACCCCCACGCTCCCCACTTCGTGTGGTTCGCTGCCCCCCGAGGGGGCTGCGCCTGGCTTGGGGCGGCCCGGCGCGGCGGCGGGCGTGTCCAGGTACAGCGGCACGCGTTGCTGCGGGTAGTGTTTGGCCACCAGGCTCAGGGCGAATTGGCCCATCACCTCAAAGCCGGTCAGGCCTGCACCCAGGTGCTGCTGCGCCAGGCCCAGCAGCGTGACGGCTGCGTCCAGGCTGGGCACGGCGGCCCAGGCGGTGAGCTGGGCGGCGGGCTGGGGGTACAGCTTCATGGTGGCGGCGGTGATGATGCCCAGCGTGCCTTCGCTGCCGACGAACAGGTTGCGCAGGTCGTAGCCGGTGTTGTCCTTGCGCAGGCCACTCAGGCCGTCCCATATTTCGCCCTGGGCGGTGACCACTTCCAGGCCCAGGCACAGCTCGCGCGCATTGCCGTAGCGCAGCACCTGGGTGCCACCGGCGTTGGTCGCCAGGTTGCCGCCTATGGTGCAGCTGCCCTCGGCGGCCAGACTCAGCGGAAACAGAAAGCCGGCTTTGTCTGCCGCCTCCTGCAGGCTTTGCAGAATGCAGCCGGCCTCTACCGTCATGGTCAGGTTGGCGCCGTCGATGGCGCGCACCGCGTGCATGCGCTGCAGGCTCAGTACCACTTGCTTGCCCGAGGTGTCGGGCGTGCTGCCGACCACCAGGCCGGTATTGCCGCCTTGGGGCACGATGCTGACACCAGCGGCCGCGCAGGCCTTGACCACGGCAGCCACCTCGGCCGTGCTGCCCGGGCGTACCACGGCTAGCGACTTGCCGCGGCTACGTTTGCGCCAGTCGTTCTCATAGGCGCTGAGGTCGCCTTCGGTCAGTACATATTGCGCGCCAACGGCCTGGCGCAGGCTTTCAAGCAGGTTTTGCATAGGAAGTGAAAAATTAAGTTGCCGGGACCGCGGCCTTGGCATGTTTGAAGCGCAGGCGTACGTGCAGCGCGCAGGCGGCAAACAGACAGACGCACAGCAGTGCCTCGGCCAGCGCGTACCAGCGGCTGGGTGCGGCGTCGCTATAGGCGCGCACCACGCCTTCGGTGAAGTACAGCCATACCATCAGGCTGACCCAGCGGTAGGTGTACATGCGGTTCTTCAGCAGGCCGATCAGCGGCACGCACAGGGGCAGGGCTTTCAGGGCCAGCACCACGCTGCCCGGGCGTAGCGGCGCCAGCACCAGCTCCCATGCCAGGCTGAGCACAATCAGGCCCAGCAGGCTACTTACCGCGACGGCGCGGCTCCATTGCACAGATTGGATGTTCGTAGGCATAGCGATGGCATCATAGCGGCCATGCCTACCCGCCTTATTTCCCGCCTAGCTCCCCGCTTGATCCCCCGCCTTGTCCGCCTGTCCCAGCGTTTTGACCAGTTTCTCAAAGATCTGTCGCAATTCCCCTGGAAAACCACCGCCCATACCTTGCGTGAGCGCTTCCGTGAGGACCGCCTGGGCCTGACGGCCAGCAGCCTGACCTTCACCACCTCGCTGGCCCTGGTGCCATTCTTTACCGTGGCGCTGGCCATCTTTACCGCCTTTCCCATGTTCGGCACGGTGCAAAGCGTGCTGCAGCGCTGGCTGGTGCAAAGCCTGATCCCGGACAGCATTGCGCGCCAGGTGCTCGGCTATATGACCCAGTTCGCCAGCAAGGCCAGCAAGCTGGGTAGCGTAGGTCTGGCAGCGGTGCTGTTCACCGCCCTGGCCTTGATACTGACCATAGACCGCACGCTGAACGCCATCTGGCGCGTGCGTCGCGCCCGGCCACTGGGCCAGCGGGTGCTGATCTACTGGGCCGCCATCACCCTGGGGCCGCTGCTATTGGGCGCCAGCCTGGCGTTGACTTCCTATGTTCTGTCGGCCTCGCGCGACCTGGCCGACAACCTGCCCGGTGGCGTGCGCTTTTTGTTCAGCCTGTTGCAGATGGGCCTGCTGGCCGCCGGCATGGCGGCGCTGTACCGCTTTGTGCCGAACACCCGCGTTAAATGGGGCCACGCCTGGGTGGGCGGCATCTTTGTGTCCCTGGGCATCGAGGTGGCCAAGCGCCTGCTAACCCTGTACCTGGCCTTTGTGCCCACCTATTCTGTGGTGTACGGCGCGTTTGCCACCTTACCCATCATGCTGATCTGGATCTACCTGGCCTGGGTGATCGTGCTGCTGGGGGCGGTGATTACTGCCTACCTGCCCAGCCTGTTGCAGGGTGTGGCCCGCCGAGCGACCACCCATGGCTGGCATTTTTTGCTGGCCATTGAGGCTCTGCAGCAACTCAGCCGCGCCCAGTCTCGGGGCGAAAAAGGCCTGACCATGGCCCAACTGGGCCAGGCCTTGCAGGTGGACACACTGCACCTGGAGCCTGTGCTGAACACCTTGAGCAGCCTCGATTGGGTGGGCCGGCTCGACGAGGTGGTGGAGCAGGGCGCTCCGCTGCGCGAGCCGCGCCTGCTGCTGCTGGTCAACCCCGACACCACGGCCTTGCTGCCCCTGGTAGAGCAGCTGCTGCTGACGCCCGCGCCCGCTCTGGAAAATTTATGGAAAAAGAGCGACCGACGCAGCATGTGCCTGCGTGATGTGCTCTGAATTCAATAGCATCTAGGTTTCTGTGATGCCTCCGGTTCTCGTGGCATTTGCAGCATTGGCGACAACAAACAAGGTTCGGTGGGACGGCTTAAATGTGCCTCACGAAGGCATGTTCTTGCACCATGGAGAAAGGCTGGCAAGCGCCCTACATGGGGGCGTTCCGGCGGCCGTTACGATTGCGCCAGGACTGTTTGCGTGTTTTCACACAGTCTTGGGCGGCAGTGGCCGTTCGGCGCGGATGAGCGTGAGCGTCAGCGCGCGGGGCGCGTGCCCATGGCCGTGAGCACGCCCAAACCGATAAATGATGTTCCCGCGAGCCGGTTACCCCAGCGGCCGCTCCATGCAGCCCGTTTCAGGCGCGGAGCGACGAGACTTGCCGTTAGTACATAGATGACGTCAGTGCAGCAAGCGAGACCAACGAAAACACCACCGAGCACAACGGTCTGCATCAGCGGGTTGCCATGAGCGTCCATGAACTGCGGCAGGAAGGCGGCGAAGAACAAGGTGGTTTTTGGGTTCAGCAGCGCGACCATGAAGCCATCTCGAAAGACGCGCCGCAAGGGCTGCGCCAGCGCCTGCGGCGTTGCATCGGCGACTGGCGACGCAGTCCTCCACATCCGAATACCGAGATACACGAGGTAGGCGGCGCCGGTCCATTTCACTGCGGTGAAAGCGGCCGATGACACGGCGAACAAGGCGGCCAGGCCGAGCGCAGCTCCCAACGCATTGGAGAGATTGCCAAGCGCGACGCCCAGTACGGATGCAAGACCGCATGCGCGACCCTGCGCCAAAGTACGGGCCACGATGTAGACGACGGCGGGTCCGGGGGTGATAGCCAACACCAGGCTGGCACCAACAAAAGCGAGGAGCAAAGGCGTGTTGGGAAGCATATGAACTCCAAATGTTGAGGTGGCAAGTATCGCTACACCACCGCTATTTATAAGGAACCGCCCTACAGGATACTTGCATAAAGGATGCCTTGCACCTCGTCTTGCAGGCGCGAGTTGCAAGGTCAGCTTCGGAGCAGTGGCAAAGTCGGCCACGGGTCCTAAGCCAACGGTGGGCCTCGCTCTCCACAGTTGTCTGCGATTGTGCTACCTGGCGTTCCCGCGGTCACAACCGCGCCCTGCGAGCGCCCCGATTTCATGTCTTCGTAAGCTATAGTTTCACGAGTACAAGCCTGCCGGGTTTCACGGAATTTTTATACTTGGCTGCTTGTGCAGCAACGTCGTTAAAAATGTAGGCTGCAAGCCACTTTCAGAAGGAAACCGTGTTCAGAATATCCCGCATCGCCCGGTATATCCCGCAGGTTCGGTCTATAAGACGTTAGGTCGCATATGAGCGCGACACCCACCGGCTATTCCGGAACCCCTCTCGCTAAGAAGCTCGGTATCGCGGCGAACAGCCGCGTCGTCGCGAAACACGCGCCTAGCGACTACGGCCAATTGCTTGAGCCAGTCCCCGCCGGGGCCATATTCGAGTCGGTTGTCTCTCAAGCCACTGACATCGTGCACATCTTCTCCGAGCGAAAGGTCGTTTTGATGGCCGAGCTTGCGTCGCTGCGAAGTTCGATCAAACCCAATGGGGTTGTCTGGGTGTCTTGGCCGAAGAAGGCGTCGAAGATGACGACCGACATTACAGAAGACACAATTCGCGAGTTAGCGTTGCCGCTTGGCTTTGTCGATGTGAAGGTCTGCGCTGTGAGCGAAATCTGGTCGGGCTTGAAGCTGGTCATTCGCAAGGAGCTTAGGTGAGAATGCGGCCTAGCCCTTCCTATATGGACTCCCCTACAAGCGCAAGAAACTGACCGATGTTTTGGCTGTTTGGGAAGCGCCTGCTGCTCAAATATCCGGCATCTAGAGTGGGACCGTATGTGTTCCGTGCCGACATGGAATCTGCGTCACCGATGCGCCAGTCGTTACAAGCGGCAGGCAAGCTGCCGGAAGAGTGATCGGCATCTGTCGGTGTGGGGTGAACTCGGTTGGCCATGATGGTCGATCAATCTCGTCGCAACGCGTGATGGGTGTTCAGTTTTTCTTGATAGCGGCTGTTTGGATACTTGCTCAGACCGGCATCACAAAGCTCTCCCTGCTGACCTTTTTGGATAAGCGCACGGTTTGTTCGCCAAACGGCTTCTTGTCCCTGAGCGTGGCATAGAAATCCGAGCCAGCTTGTTGGCCAGCGCACAGGCTGCCTTGTTGTGGTTGCCCCTGGCCTGCACATCTAACGCCCAGCGGCGTACACCACACACCTCCCGCCCGGCGTCTTGTGCCACTTTGGAGGAGCGCAGCACACTGCGTGCGCCATGCGTGAGTAACATACGCAGGTAACGATCTCCACGTTTGGAGATGTGCCCCAGGTAACGGCTGTTGCCGGAGCTGTACTCCTTGGGCGTCAAGCCAAACCAACTGGAAAAATGCCGTGCATCCTTGAAGTGGCTCACATCTCCCGAAGTGGCTGCCACCAGCGCAGTAGCCGTGAGCAAGCCAATACCCGGTATCGACAGCAGCGTGGTGCATGCCGGGCTGAGCCGGGCCAGTGCCGCCAGTTCCCGTTCCAACTGTGCAATGCGGGCTTCGAGCAGGCGTATCTCTTCCATCAGCAATTTGGCCGTGCCCCGCATCAGATCGGGCACCGCCGTGTTGGGATCAGCCAGCACACGGCTGATGGCTTCCACCCCGGTACGTGCACCCACAGGAATTGCAATGCCAAACTCCCGGCAGAAGCCACGCAAGGCATTGATTCTGCTGGTGCGCGTGCCCATCCACAGGCTGCGGATGCGGTGCGTGCCTTGCAGCGCCTGTTGCTCCACGGACTTCACGCGCACAGGGCGAATGTCGGCGCAACGCGCCGCCTCCAGTAACGCCGCAGCATCGGTGGCATCGGTCTTGTTGCGTTTGACGTAAGCACGGATGTATTGGGCCGGCAGTAGCCGAACTTCAATGCCCAAGCCATTGAGCCAGCGCGCCCAGTGGTGGGCCGAGCCACAGGCTTCCATCACCACCAGACCCACTTCACGGTTGGCAAACCAGCGTTCGAACTGGGTGCGTGTCAGGCGCTGGGTTTCGACCACGCACCAGTGTTCATCAGCAATCGCGAGCTGAAAAACGGACTTTGCAAGATCAACGGCAACGGTAGTAGCATGCATGTCGGACTCCTTACGTTGAAAGAACTGTTCCCCACGCCAATGAAGATCAGTACGCAACTCTTGCGCAAAACAACGGGGGAGTCCATCCCATCATTCATGCGGACTGACCTTCGGCCGGCCGCCTAAGTCAAAAGTTAGGCATCTTCGTACATGCGCCGTGTGCTACTAGCCTCCATTCGTGCCTATCAGAAGTACGTCTCTCCGTACAAAGGCTTCTGCTGCGCATACGGTAAGCACACAGGTCGCGCCAGTTGCTCTGCATTTGGCTATCGAGCGGTGCGCCTCCACGGCGTTTTCGGCGGCCTGGTACTCATCCGGCAAAGAACTTATTTGTGCGGTGTTGCTTGTCGTCGGCATCGTCAGGCTGGCGGTCGACCAAGCCGTACGCAAGGTGGCTTTTGCGATGTAGGCTGCGACGTACCATGCGATGCAAGTTGTCACTTGCCTGGTGGCGACTTCTTAAAGGACGCCTGTGATCTCGCTAGCTGGTGCGATTGCAGCGGGTGCGATTGGCCGCAGCGGCGGGATAAATCCGGGGAGCAAGAAAAGTATGTCTACATCCCACCAAAGGCGCGGAGTCGCGTTGAACCGAACTCGCGTCATGGCACGCACAGCGATGCCTAATTTTTCTACACCAGCTATGCAGATCGCCCGCCACCTGCTTTTCGCTTCGGTTGCGCTTCTTGCTGTGAGCGCGAAAGCTCAAAAGGCCATCGAGCCACACACTGCCAACGAGAGGGTTTTCGTTGAATCAGTGCAGAAGCGGCTATCTGCGTGCTTCACTATGGTGGGCGTTGACCGCACCATTCCAGTGGCTGCGAAGCTGCCTCCAGACAAGGAGCTTCTTGCCGCTGTTCAACTTCGCGCAAGCGGTCCGCTGGTACACGACGGCTACAACTACATGCTCTTCATTCATAGCCCCTCAAACTCAGCGTTCGTTTTGCAGCTCGGCGGTTTCGCCGGTTCGCAAACTGTCTTCGGTCCTATCCCGCTTACAACCACGTGCCGATGATGGGCAGCAGAAGGCCGCATTCGCCGCAACGTGGCGCGCGACCCTGGGCATGCTGTGGGCCTGCGTCTGTGCGGACGAAGCCGAGACTTGTAGGCTTCTTGCACTGTTGCGATGTGCTGTGGGCAGGCGCTCGGCCATAGGGCTCCCGTACTTCACATCCGTATTCTCAAATTAAAAAGCTGCTCTAGCGCAGGGCGGACTCAAATCTGAAGTGCAACACCTTATTCGACTAAGGTGCAGAAATGACAAAACCCCGCCAGTACCAGCAACTGCAGCCAGACGAACGCATCGCGCTGGCGCAGTACCGAGAGCAAGGCTTTAGCATCCGCGCCATTGCCCGCATGCTGCACCGTTCGCCCTCTACCGTCAGCCGCGAGATTGAGCGCAATGCACCTGTAGCCGCTTACAGTGGCACCTTTGCCCAGCAGCGCTGCACCCGCAGGCGCAAGCGCTCGCGTCCAGCACCTAAACTTGTCCACACTGGGGCTTTGTTTATTCAGGTCTGCTCACTCCTCAAACGCAAATGGTCTCCTGAACAGATATCCCTTTACTTGGCCCGTCAATTCCCTCTGGATGGGACGCAACGCGTGTCCTCTGAAATCATCTACAACGCCATCTACGCCTAGCCCCGAGGCGACTTCGGCTCGCCCTTTCTTTGGTGACTTTCTTTCGGCGACGCGAAAGAAAGTCACTGCGCCGCTGGGCGCACATCCCGGCCGGGGGTGCCCATAAACACCCACTCCACAAACAAAAATAGCTGCCAGTGCAGATAAAACCTGCACTGGCAGCTATATTTACGATAGCGGAGCTGAGGACTCCGCCGTGGCGCTTACTTCGCCGTAGGCATCACAAACTCAGCGCCCTTGGCGATGCTTTCCGGCCAGCGTTGCATGATGGACTTTTGCTTGGTGTAGAAGCGCACGCCTTCTTCGCCGTAGGCGTGCATATCGCCGAACAGGCTCTTCTTCCAGCCGCCGAAGCCGTGCCAGGCCATGGGTACGGGGATGGGCACGTTGATGCCGACCATGCCGACCTGGATGCGGCGGGCGAACTCGCGGGCCACGTTGCCGTCGCGGGTGAAGCAGGCCACGCCGTTGCCGAACTCGTGGTCGTTGATCAGTTGCACGGCGGTGCCGAAGTCGGGCACGCGCATGCAGCCCAGCACCGGGCCGAAGATTTCTTCCTTGTAGATCTTCATGTCGGGCGTGACGTTGTCGAACAGCGTGCCGCCCAGCCAGAAGCCTTCGCCACAGCCGTCGCCGGCCTTGCTGCCGTCAAAACCACGGCCGTCGGCTAGCAGCGTCGCGCCTTCCTTGATGCCTTGCTCGATGTAGCCGCTGATGCGGGCATGGGCGGCGGCGGTGACGATAGGGCCCATTTCGGCGGCCAGATTGGTGCCGTTCAGCACCTTCAACGTCTTAGTGCGTTCCAGCAGCTTGGGGATGACCTTGTCGGCCACGTCGCCCACCAGCACGGCGACCGAGATGGCCATGCAGCGTTCGCCGGCCGAGCCGTAGCCTGCGCCGATCAGCGCGTCGACCACCTGGTCCACGTCGGCGTCGGGCATGACCACCATGTGGTTCTTGGCGCCGCCCAGAGCCTGCACGCGCTTGCCATGGTGGGCGCCGGTTTCATAGATGTAGTTGGCGATGGGGGTGGAGCCGACGAAGCTCACGGCCTTCACATCGGGGTGCACCAGCAGGGCGTCCACGGCTTCCTTGTCGCCCTGCACCACGTTGAACACGCCGTCAGGCAGGCCGGCTTGCTTCAGCAGGTCGGCGATGAACAGGCTGGGGCTGGGATCGGTGGGGCTGGGCTTCAGCACAAAGGTGTTGCCGGCGGCGATGGCCACGGGGAACATCCACATCGGCACCATCACGGGGAAGTTGAACGGCGTGATGCCGGCCACCACGCCCAGGGGTTGGCGCAGCGTCCAGTTGTCGATGCCGGTAGAGACCTGGTCGGTGAAGTCACCCTTCAGCAGCTGGGGGATGCCGCAGGAAAATTCGACGATGTCGATGCCGCGGGCCACTTCGCCCTGGGCGTCGGTGAACACCTTGCCGTGTTCGGCGGTGATCATGTGGGCCAGCTCGTCCTTGTGCAGGTTCAGCAGCTCCAGGAACTTGAACATTACGCGGGCACGGCGGATCGGCGGCGTATCGGACCACTTGGGGAAGGCAGCCTTGGCGGACGCCACGGCAGCGTCCACGTCCTGCACATTGCCCAGGCGCACCTGGCGCGCCACGGCGCCAGTGGCGGGGTTGTACACGGGCTGAGTGCGGGTGCCCGTGCCGGTGCTGCGTTGGCCCTGGATGTACTGGGCGACTTCGGTGTTATCGGTGTAGGACATGGTAGGTGTCTCGTTGTGTAGTGCGGACTTGCAGTTTATGGACTCGCCTCCTGTGCTACAAGGCCGAAAATTTGAATTGATTGTTCAGAATGGTGAACAATAGGGCCATGAACGAGCAAAAGATCAACGAGCTGTGGAGCCATTTGCACTGGCTCACCGTGCTGGCCCAGCAGGGCAGCTACACCGCGGCGGCGGCGCGGCTGGGCGTCAGCAAGGCGGCGATGAGCCAGCGCATGGCCGACCTGGAGCAGATGGCCGGCGTGCCCCTGGTGCGCCGCACCACCCGCAGTGTGCGCCTGACCGAGGCCGGCCAGCGCCTGGTGGACGACACCCGGGCCTCGTTCGAGCAGATCGCCCAGAGCTTTGCCCAGGTGCGCGACCTGGCCGATGCGCCGCACGGCCTGCTGCGCGTGACGGCACCGGTGGCGTTTGCGCGTCAGCAACTGGTGCCCAGGTTGGCTGACTTTTTGCGCGAATACCCGGATGTGCGCCTCGAATTGGAACTGTCCGACCGCCTGTCCAGCCTGGCCACCGAAGGTTTCGACCTGGCGATCCGCCACACCGCCGCGCCGCCCGATACCCATGTGGCCTGGACCTTGTGCGCCACCCGCTCGGTGCTGGTGGCCAGCCGCGGCTATCTGCGCAAGCGTGGCACCCCGCTGCGGCCCGAAGACCTGCGCAACCACAGCTGCCTGCACTACCCGCGCGCGCAGGACACGCCGGCCTGGACCTTTGCGCAGGGTGATGCGCGGGTGACGGTGCCGGTGTCGGGCGTCTTGTCGGCCAATAACAGCGAGGCGCTGCGCGATGCGGCCGTGACCGGCTTGGGCATTGCACTGTTGCCGGACTTCAGCCTGCCCGCCAGCCTGCGTGCCAGCAAGCTGGTGCCGGTGCTGCCGGATTGGCAACTGGTCGGCGGCTATGCGGACCAGCTGTACGCCATCCGTCCCTACACCGCCCATGTGCCGCGCGCCGTGACGGCGTTTGTGAACTATCTGCGGCAGGCCCTGGCGCAGGGATTTGCCCAGGGGTTGGACGAGGTTTAAATCGCCAATTTAAGGCTTATTTTTAGGCATGAAATAGGCCGCTAGCGCAGGTTTTATCTGCGCAGGCCGCTCCTGTTTTTGATGTTAAAAATAGGAGCAATTTAGTTGTCTATGACCCGCCGCGCAAAGCCCTGCAGATAGTCCATCAGCCGGGTGGCGCCGCCCACGGCTGCGGCTTCGTCGCCTGTGGCGATACCCTGGGCCAGATCCATGTGTGCCTGCGCAGCTTCCATGATGTCGCCCTCGTGCTGGTAGGCGACCCAGAAGCGCCGGCACTGCACGATCAGCGGCACCACGGCCTTGACGGCCGAATGGTTGTGGCTGGCCTGGTGGTTCACCTGGTCCAGCGCCAGGTCGGCGGCCATGTAATCCACCAGATTCCCGCGCGTGGCGGCCTGCACCATTTTGTCGGCGCAGCGCAGGATGTCCTTGCGCTGCAAGGCCGTGGCCCGGCGGGCCGAGCAGGCGGCAATCAGGCACTCCAGCACCCGCCGGGTTTGCACCACGTCCAGGTGGTCGGCCAGGTCGATGTGCGACACCAGCAGGCCGCGCCGCGGCTGCTGCACGATCAAACCAATCGACACCATGCGCAGCAGCGCCTCGCGCACCGGCGTGCGACCCAGCTGCGTCAGCTCGACGATATCGGCTTCCACCACCGGGCTGCCGGGGGCCAACTGCAGGGTGGAGATCAGCGTCTCTATCGCGTCGTAGGCCATGTCGGCTGCACGGCGCTTGGGCAAAGGAGGGGCAGGGAGTTTGGGCATGGTGGTGTGGGCAAGCCATTAATTGCATTGCATTGGTGCATTGGACCAAAAAAAGCTGGCACGCAAGCTGCTTAAAACCCTAACAAGATATTTTAAATATGTCATTAATATATTAAGACTGCTACAGTTCAGCTCTCCAACCACCCATTTACCAAGGACACACACCATGACGCTCCCCCGCTGGAAAGGCATCTTCCCCGCCATCACCACCAAGTTCCACGCCGATGAAAGCATCGATGCCGAAGGCACGGCCAAGCACATCGAGTTCCAGATCGCCAACGGCATCCACGGCCTGGTCACCTGCGGTTCGCTGGGCGAAGCCAGCACCCTGACGCTGGAAGAAAAGCTGCAGGTCGCAGACATTGCTTTGAAGGCAGCCAAAGGCCGCATCCCGGTGCTGGCCAATGTGTCCGAAACCAGCACCCGCGAAGCCCTGCGCTACATCGAGGGCGCCAACAAGCTGGGCGTAGACGGCTTCATGGTCATGCCGTCCGTCATCTACGTGGCCGATGCCCGTGAAGCCATGCTCAACGTGCGCACCATGGCCAACGCCGCGCAAAAGCCCATCATGGTCTACAACAACCCGGTGGCCTACCGCGTGGACCTGAAGCCCGAGCACATGGCCGAGTTGGTCGACTGCCAATGGATCGTCGCCATCAAGGAAAGCACCGACAACATCCGCCGCATCACTGATCTGCGCAACACCGTGGGCACGCGCTACCAGCTGTTCCTGGGCGTGGACGACCTGGCCTATGAAGGCCTGGCGCTGGGCTGCGATGGCTTGCTGGCCGGCGTGGGCTGCGCCTTCCCGCGCGAAACCGTGGCGCTGTACGACCTGATGAAGGCGGGTGAGTGGGCCGAAGCGCTGGCGCTGTACCAGTGGATGACGCCCATGCTGCACCTGGACGTATCCACCAAGCTGGTGCAAAACCTCAAGCTCATCGACGCATTGGTCGGTGTGGGTACCGAGCACATGCGCCGTCCGCGCCTGCCGCTGGTTGGCGAAGAGCGGGCCGTGATTGAGCGCATCGTGACCAGGGCGCTGGAGACCCGTCCGGCCAAGTACCAGTCCGTGCTCTAAGAGTCCACCCACCGAGCGGCCGAAGACACGCATGGACACCAACATCATTCTTGAGACGCAGGGGCTCACCAAGGAGTTTCGCGGCTTCGTCGCCGTACGCAATGTCAACCTGCGGGTGCGGCGCGGCACCATCCATGCGTTGATCGGCCCTAACGGTGCGGGCAAGACGACGGTATTCAATCTGCTGACCAAGTTCCACATTCCCACCGCGGGCCGGATCCTGTTCAACGGCAGCGACATCACGGCCGAAAAGCCGGCGCAGATCGCGCGCCGGGGCATCGTGCGTTCGTTCCAGATATCGGCGGTGTTCCCGCAGATGACGGTGCTGGAAAACGTCAAGGTGGCGCTGCAGCGCAAGCTGGGCCTGGACCACCGTTTCTGGCAGCCCGTGTCCACCCTGCGCACGCTGGACCCAGTGGCCATGGACTTGCTGGAACAGGTAGGGCTGGACGACGCTGTCCACCTGCTGGCGGCCGACCTGCCCTATGGCCGCAAGCGCACGCTGGAGATCGCCACCACGCTGGCTCTGGACCCCGAGCTCTTGTTGCTGGACGAGCCCACGCAGGGCATGGGCCACGAGGACGTGGACCGCATCAAGGATTTGATCAAGAAAGTCTCGGCCCAGCGCACCGTGCTGATGGTCGAACACAACATGAAGGTGGTGGCCGACATCTGCGACACCATCACCGTTTTGCAGCGCGGCGAAGTGTTGGCCGAAGGCCCGTACGCCAGCGTGTCGGTCAACCCGGCGGTGCGCGAAGCCTATATGGGCACGGAGGAAGAACATGTCTGAGCCCACCATGCTGCGCATCCGCGATCTGCACGCCTGGTATGGCGAGTCGCATGTCTTGCAAGGCATCGACATCGATGTCAAGGCCGGCGAATGCGTGACCCTGCTGGGCCGCAACGGCGCAGGCCGCACCTCCACGCTGCGGGCCATTCTGGGCCTGGTGGGCAAGCGCACCGGCTCGATCCAGGTGGCAGGCAAGGAGACGATTGCCATGCCCACCCACCGCATCGCCCAGCTGGGCCTGGGCTATTGCCCGGAAGAGCGCGGCATCTACGCCTCGTTGACCGCGGAGGAAAACCTGCTGCTGCTGCCCAAGGTGGGCGAGGGCGGTATGTCGCTGGACCAGATCTACGGCATGTTCCCCAATTTGAAAGAGCGCGCCTCCAGCCCCGGCACCCGCCTGTCGGGTGGCGAGCAGCAGATGCTGGCCATGGCCCGCATTCTGCGCACCGGCGCCAAGCTCTTGCTGCTGGACGAGATCACCGAAGGCCTGGCCCCGGTGATAGTGCAAAAGCTCAGCCAGGTAATACGCGAACTCAAGGCGCGTGGCTTCACCCTGGTGCTGGTGGAACAGAACTTCCGCTTCGCCAAGCATCTGGCCGACCGCCACTACGTGATCGAGCACGGCCGGGTGGTGGAGGTGATCGCTAGCAGCGAAGTGGCGGCCAAGCAAGACCGGCTGGACGCGCTGCTCGGCATTTGAATTCCCCGTTCCTCTTTTCCTTAACTTTGGAGTACCCCATGCAATTCAAGAAACTCGCGGTATGTGCGGCGGCCTGTGCCGCGCTGGTAGCCCAGGCCCAGGTCAGCGACGACGTGGTGAAGATCGGCGTGCTGAACGATCTGTCGGGTATTTATTCCGACCTGTCGGGCCAGGGCTCGGTCACGGCCGCCCGGCTGGCGATTGAGGAAATGGGTGGCAAGGTGCTGGGCAAACCGATCGAGCTGGTGTTTGCCGACCACCAGAACAAACCCGACGTGGCCGCCAACCTGGCGCGTGGCTGGTTCGACCAGGGCAAGGTCGATATGGTGACGGACTTTCCCACCGCCTCCACCGCGCTGGCAGTGATGGAAATCGCCAAGCAAAAGAACCGGGTAGTGATGCCGTCTTCCGGCCTGGCCACGGCCATCCTGGGCGAGAAATGCAATGCCTTGACCGCGCAGTGGACCACCAATACCTATGCACTGGCCGCAGGCACCGCGCGGGCTTTGGTGAAGGACGGCAAGAAGAAGTGGTACTTCATCACCGCCGACTACACCTTCGGCCATTCGCTGGAAAAAGACGCATCCGAAGTTATCAAGGCCGACGGCGGCACCGTGGTGGGCAGCTCGCGCCATCCGTTTCCTGGTGGCGATTTCTCGTCCTTCCTGCTGAAGGCCCAGGCCTCGGGCGCCGACGTGATTGCGCTCGCCAATGCGGGTAACGACACCGTCAACGCCATCAAGCAGGCCAATGAATACGGCATCACACGCAAGCAGGTGGTAGCCCCGTTACTGACCTATATCTCGGACGTGCACAGCATCGGCCTGGAAAAAGCCCAGGGCATGTATTTGAGCGAGGCTTTCTACTGGGACTTTGACGAGCGTTCGCGCGCCTGGTCCAAGAAGTTTTTCGAGAAGCAAAAGCGCATGCCCACCTCGGCCCAGGCCGGCGTGTATTCCGCCACCCTGAGCTACCTCAAGGCCATACAGGCCGCGGGTACCGACGATGCCAAAGCCGTGATGGCCCAGCTGCGCAAGATGACGATTGACGACGCCGTGATCCGCCACGGCAAGCTGCGCGAGGATGGTGCGCTGGTGCACGACATGCTGCTGCTGCAGGTCAAGAGCCCGTCTGAGTCCAAAGTGCCATGGGACTACTACAAGGTGAAGTCTGTACTCAAGGGCGCGGACGTGTACCCGGCCATCAACCCGGCTTGCCAGGTCGCCGGCTAAAACCGCTTTGTGCACTGCGCCCGCACACCACGTGGGCGCAGTGCACGCACCGCAGGACTTCCACACATGTTTGATATTTCGAGCCAGGCTCTGCTGGCCCAACTACTGGTTGGCCTGATCAATGGCTGCTTCTATGCGGTGCTGAGCATGGGGCTGGCGATTATTTTTGGCCTGCTGAACATCATCAACTTCGCCCACGGCGCGCAGTTCATGGTGGCGGCTTTTCTGGCCTGGATCGGCTTTGCGCACCTGCCGCAGTGGCTGGGTACTGATTTCAGAATCAATTTCTGGGCTGCGCTGCTGCTGGCGCCGCTGGTCGTAGGCGGGCTTGGGATCTTGCTGGAGAAAACCCTGCTTAAACGGCTCTACCACCTCGACCATTTGTACGGCTTGCTGCTGACTTTTGGCGTGGCCTTGGTGCTGGAGGGCTTGTTCCGCCACTTCTACGGCATCTCGGGTGCCAGCTACGACCCACCGGCGCTGCTGCAAGGGGGCATGGACCTGGGCTTCATGTTCCTGCCGGTATACCGTGCTTTCGTGGTGGTGGCATCGCTGCTGATCTGTGCCGTCACCTGGTTTTTGTTTGAACGCACCAAGCTGGGGGCGCTGCTGCGGGCGGGCACCGAGAACCCTAAGCTGCTACAGGCTTTCGGGGTCAATATCCCGTTGATGATCACGCTGACCTATGGCTTTGGCGTGGCGTTGGCCGGCATTGCCGGTGTGCTGGCCGCACCCATCATGCAGATCAACCCGCTGATGGGGGCGAATCTGCTGAACATCGTGTTTGCCGTGGTGGTGATTGGTGGCCTGGGCTCCATCATGGGGGCCATCCTGACCGGCCTGGCGCTGGGCCTGCTCGAAGGCCTGACCAAGGTGTTTTACCCCGAGGCCTCGACGGTGGTGGTGTTTGTGGTCATGGCCGTCGTGCTATTGGCGCGCCCGGCAGGCATGTTTGGTAAAGAGGCCTGAGCCATGAAAAACATTCCAACCCCTATCCGCATCCTGCTGGTCTTGCTGCTACCGGCGCTGCTGGTGCCGGTGTTTCCCGAAATCGCCTACCCGGTCTTCGTCATGAAGGTGCTGTGTTATGCGCTGTTTGCCCTGGCTTTCAACCTGCTGATTGGCTTTACCGGGCTGGTGTCTTTTGGCCATGCTGCCTTCTTCGGCTGGGCGGGTTACACCACGGGCATTTTGATGATCAAGCTGTCGGGCAATGGTTTCCCGGTCGAACTGGCTATTCTGGCCGGGGTGCTGGTGGCCACCGCCATCGGCTGGTTGATTGGTACCCTGGCGATCCGGCGCACCGGCATTTACTTTTCGATGATTACCTTGGCGCTGTCGCAGATCGCCTACTTTCTTGCGGTGCAAATCAAGTGGACCGGCGGCGAGGATGGCATGCAGGGCATTCCGCGCGGCAAGCTGCTGGGCCTGGTCGACCTGTCGGTGGACGCGCACATGTACTACTTCACGCTGGCGGTGTTTGTGGCGGGCGTTCTGGCCATCCACCGCATCGTGCACTCACCGTTTGGCCAGGCGCTGAAGGCGCTGCGCGACAACGCACCCCGTGCGGTGTCTCTGGGCTATGACATCGACCGCTGCAAGCTCCACGCCTTCATGCTGTCGGCGGCATTTGCTGGCCTGGCAGGTTCGCTCAAGGCGCTGGTGCTGCAGCTGTCGGCATTGAACGACGTGATGCTGAGCACCTCGACCGAGGTTTTGCTGATGACGCTGCTGGGCGGTTTGGGCACGGGCTGGGGCCCGGTGGTCGGGGCCACATTGGTGGTCAGCCTGCAAAACTACCTGGCCGAGCTGGGCGGCGTGGTCACCATCATCATCGGCCTGACCTTTATTGTCTGCGTGTCCTTCTTCCGGCGCGGCATGGTCGGGGAGGGCCAGGCCTGGCTACTGCGCCGACAAGCAAAACGACAAAATACCTGATCCAAGCTCCACGAGACTTTGCCATGCAGCGCATCCACATCATCGACTCCCACACCGGTGGCGAACCCACCCGCCTGGTCATCGGCGGCTTCCCTGACCTCGGCCCTGGCAGCATGGCCGAGCGCCGCGCCTTGCTGGCCGCCCAGCACGACCAGTGGCGGGCCGCCACCGTGCTGGAGCCGCGCGGCAACGACGTCATCGTCGGCGCTTTGCTGTGCGAACCCGTGGCCGCCGATGCGGCCGCTGGTGTGATCTTCTTCAACAACACCGGCTACCTGGGCATGTGCGGCCACGGCACCATCGGCCTGGTGGTCAGCCTGGCGCACATGGGGCGCATCCAGCCCGGCGTGCACAAGATCGAAACCCCGGTGGGCACGGTGGAGGCCACTCTGCACGCGGATGGCTCGGTCAGCGTGCGCAATGTGCCGGCCTACCGCTATGCAACCCAGGTGGCTGTGCAGGTACCGGGCTACGGCCTGGTGCATGGCGACGTGGCCTGGGGCGGCAACTGGTTCTTCCTGGCTAGCGACCATGGCCAGACCGTGGCCAGCGAGCAGTTGGCCGGCCTGACCCGCTACGCCAGCGCGCTGCGTGAGGCCTTGGGTGCGCAGGGCATCACCGGTGCCGAGGGCGCCGAAATCGACCATATCGAACTGTTCGGCCCGGACGATAACGGCGCCGACAGCCGCAACTTTGTACTGTGTCCGGGCCTGGCCTACGACCGCTCGCCCTGCGGTACCGGCACCAGCGCCAAGATTGCCTGCCTGGCGGCGGATGGCAAGCTGGCACCGGGTGCCATTTGGCAGCAGGCCAGCGTGATCGGCAGCCGCTTCGAGGCGTCCTACACCCTAGACAACGGCCAGGTGATTCCAACCATCCGCGGCCGCGCCCATGTCTGTGCCGAGAGTACCTTGCTAGTGGCCGAGGACGATCCCTTCGGCTGGGGCATCACCTTAGTACCCCGACTCGGAAGTATCGGAACATGAAAGCGCGTCTTCGCCCCCATGGCGGCGTTGCAAAGCCTCGCCATAGCCACAGCTATGTCTGCGTTTTACGCCTTGCCCTAGTGGCTAATCCATCACTTTCATTGTGTTCCTCCACTTCCGAGTCGGGGTACTAGGATGAACGCCGACACCATCGTCATCGGCGCCGGCATTGTGGGTGCGGCCTGCGCCCATGCGCTGGCACATGCCGGCCACCAGGTGCTGGTGCTCGACGCGCAACTGGGCGGCGCCACCGGCGCCGGCATGGGCCACCTGGTGGTGATGGACGACAACCCGGCGGAGCTGGCCCTGAGCCGGTATTCGGTCAACTTGTGGCAAGCCCTGGTACCGCAGATGCCAGCCGACTGCGCCTACAGCGGCTGCGGCACGCTGTGGATTGCCGCCAACGCCGAGGAAATGGCCGCCGCCGAGGACAAGCGCCAGCGCATGCAGCAGCACGGCATTGCCAGCCATTTGCTGGATGCTGCCGCCCTGGCCCAGGCCGAGCCGGCGCTGCGCCCAGGCCTGGCTGGCGGGCTGGTGGTGCCGGGCGACGCCATCGTCTACGCACCCAATGCGGCGCGCTGGCTGTTGCAGCAGGGCGGCACGCAGATCCAAGTTGAGCACGCCGAAGTCACGGCGATAGACGGCCAGCGCGTGCGCCTGGCCGACGGCAGCTACCGCCAGGCGCCACAGATCCTGCTGGCGAATGGCATCCAGGCCACCACGCTGTGTTCTGATTTGCCGATACGCCCCAAAAAAGGCCATTTGCTGATCACCGACCGCTACCCCGGTACCGTGCACCACCAACTGGTGGAGCTGGGCTACATCACCAGCTCGCACCATAGCGAAGGGCCTTCCGTGGCTTTTAACCTGCAGCCGCGCCCGACGGGCCAACTGCTGCTGGGCTCCTCACGCCAGTTCGACACGACGGACATGGATGTTGAGGCCCACATGCTGCAAGCCATGCTGCAACGCGCGTTGGGCTACATGCCGGGCCTAGCCGGGCTGAATGCCATCCGCGCCTGGACCGGCTTGCGTGCCGCCACGCCAGACAGCCTGCCCATTCTGGGCCCGCACCCCATGCGTGAAGGCCTGTGGCTGGCGGTGGGCCACGAAGGGCTGGGCGTGACCACTGCGCTGGGCAGTGCCCAGCTGCTGGCGGCCCAGATGACCGGCGGCACGGCCGCCATCGATGCCAGCCCCTACGGCTTGCAACGTTTCAAGGAGGCGGTATGCGCGTGAATCTGCATATCGATGGCCAGCCGGTAGCCGTGCCTATGGGCTGCACCGTGGCGGTGGCCTTGGCTATTTCGGGTAATGGCGTAGCGCGCATTTCCGTGCGTGGGGATGCGCGGGCGCCCCTGTGCGGCATGGGCGTGTGCCAGGAATGCCGGGTCAGCGTGGACGGTCAGCGCCAGCTGGCCTGCCAGACCCTGTGCATTGAGGGCATGCAGGTGGAGAGAACGCTATGACGCACAACTTGCCCATCCACGAATCCTGCGACCTGCTCATCATCGGCGCAGGTCCGGCAGGCATGGCGGCGGCGCTGGCCGCGGCGCCCAGTGGCGCGCGCATCGTGGTGGTGGACGACAACCCGTTGCCCGGCGGCCAGATCTGGCGTGATGGCCCCGGTGCCCAATTACCGCCTGTTGCACGCCACATGCGTGAGCAGGTGGCTGCCTGTGCCAATGTGCATTGGCTCAGCGCCACCCGCGTAGTGGCTGCACCCGCGCCCCAGACCCTATTGCTGGAAGATGCGCAGCGCGGCTGGTCCATCCAGTGGAACAAGCTATTGCTGAGCACCGGCGCACGTGAGTTGCTGTTGCCTTTCCCGGGCTGGACCTTGCCCGGCGTGACCGGCGCCGGGGGCTTGCAGGCGCTGATCAAGTCCGGCCTACCTGTCGCCGGCGAGCGGGTGGTGGTGGCCGGCAGCGGCCCTTTATTGCTGGCCGTGGCGGCTACCGCGCGCAAAGCGGGTGCCCAGGTGTTGCGCGTGGCCGAGCAGGCCAGCGCGGCAGCCATGGCTGGTTTTGCGGCACAGCTGCCGCGCTGGCCTGGCAAAGCGGTGCAAGCGCTGGGTCTGCTGCAGGCCGGCTGGCGCACGTCTTCGTATGTGCTGTCGGTGCAGGGCCAGGGCCGGGTGGAGTCGGTGCGGTTGCAGCAGGGCGGCAGCATTGTGGAGCTGGCTTGCGACCGCGTCGCCTGTGGTTTTGGGCTGGTGCCGAATATCCAGCTGGGCCAGCTCTTGGGCTGCGCGCTGGTACCTACCGCAACAGGCGCGCAGGCGCTGCAGGTTGATACCTGGCAGGCCACCAGCGTGCCCAATGTGTATGCCGCAGGCGAATGCACAGGTATAGGCGGTAGCGAGCGGGCATTGGCCCAGGGCGCAGTCGCCGGCCATGCGGCCGTGGGCCAGCAGGCTGCGGCGCAGCAGCGCTGGCCGGAGCGTGCACGTTGGGACCGCTTTGCGCAGCAGCTGGCGCACAGTTTTGCACTCCAGCCGCAGTTGCGCAGCTTGCCGCAGGCTGACACCCTGGTCTGCCGCTGTGAAGACGTGCCCTACGCCGCTGTGTCCGCCTGCTCCGGCTGGACCGATGCCAAGCTACACAGCCGCTGTGGTATGGGCGCCTGCCAGGGCCGCGTGTGCGGCGCCGCCACCCAGTTTTTACTGGGTTGGACGCCGCCCGTGCCCCGGGTGCCGCTGACGCCAACACGGGTTGGCACGCTTGCTGCAATGGTCTCCACACCAGGCGCTGCCCAGCGCCATACCTCTTGAAAGGATATTGCCAACATTAGCCGACCTTCTTTGCGCTCATATTTGCTTCAATCAGAACAAACCCGCCCATGCGACCCGGCCGTTAGAGCCTACAGTCCAGCGGTGGCCTATTACAAGCTTCACATATGTCTTACCCGGTGCCCTGTCGATGGTTACAAGCCCTTGAATCAGACACTGTGTAAGTCTTAACCCAATCCCTTTCTAGGACAGAGTTCATGCAACCTACTTTCACGAAGATCGCACTTGTTGGCGCCATGGCAATGGCAATGGCCGGCGGCGCGTACGCAGAAGACCAGATCGTCAAAATCGGTGTGACCGGCCCCTTGTCTGGCCCCAATGCTTTCATCGGCAAGGACAATGAAAACGGCGTACGCCTGGCAGTTGAAGACCTCAACGCCAAGAAAATGGTTGTCGGCGGCAAGACCCTGAAGTTTGAGCTGGAGTCCGAAGACGACCAGTGCGACCCCAAGTCCGGCGTAAGCGTGGCCCAGAAGCTGGTGGACGCAGGCGTCAAGTTCGTGATGGGCCCATACTGCTCGGGCGTGGCCATCCCCGCTTCGCGCGTGTACAGCCAAGGCAATGTGGTGGTGTCCACCGTGGGCAGCAACCCCAAGGTCACCATGGGTGGCTACAAGAACCTGTTCCGCATCATGGCCGGCGACAACGAAATCGGCGCACGCCTGGCCTTCTATGCGGCCAACATCATGAAGGTCAAGAAGGTTGCTTTGATCGATGACCGCACCGCCTACGGCCAAGGCCTGGCAGACGAGTTCTCTAAAGAAGCCAAGAAGCTGGGCCTGGAAATTGTGGGCCAAGAGTTCACCACCGACAAGGCAACGGACTTCTCCTCCATCCTGACCAGCCTGAAGGCCAAGCAGCCTGAAGTTATCTTGCTGGGCGGCTACGCGCCACAAGCTGGCCCCATGGTGCGCCAGATGAAGTCGTTGGGTGTGACCGCCAAGCTACTGGGTGGCGACGCCATCTGCACGGCTGAACTGGGCAAGCTGGCAGGTGATGCCGCGACCGACACCGTGTTCTGCGCCCAGGGTGGTGCGGTGCTGGAAAAGACGGCTGAAGGCCCCGCCTTCAAGGCCAAGTACAAGAAGCGCTTCAACATCGACCCCGATGCGTACGCTCCTTCGTTCTATGACCAGACCATGTTCGTGGGCCAGTCCATCCAGAAGGCTGGTGCAGTGGACTCCGAAAAGGTCGGCGCCGAGATCTACAAGACTTCCTACAAGGGTATGTCGGGCACGTTCGGCTTTGACGACAAGGGCAACCTGAAGGCTGCGCCTATCACCATCTACACCTTCAAGGCTGGCGCACCGTCCGCACTGGGAACGTACTAATCTCTAGCTCTGCTAGCGTGAAGTAAAAAGGGCCGTTCAGACGGCCCTTTTTTTATGCACAACTGTAGTGCGTAGTCAGTCTGCAGTGCCTTCGTCTTCGTCGTCCATGCCCTCGCTGTCCATCACGGCGATTTCGGCGTATTGCACGGCATTCAGCTGGTGGCGGTAAGCTGCATAGGCGTGGCGTGCACAGCCCTCGTCATCGCCGTCGTCGTCTGCTGTCGCGGCCAGCGCATGGAATTTGGCAGCCGCAGCAAAGTGGTGCGCCGCCATGCGGTGGTGGTCGCCCAGGGTTTCAAACTCTTCTTCCAGGATGGTGGTGTCGGCAGTGTTCATAAAGTCCTCGCAGATGCTGGCGCGGCGACATACCGCGTGCCTAGGATGCGTGGTTTGGATGAAGGCTTGATGACACGGGTGCTATGGTTGTTGTAGCTGGTTGCGCAGGTTTTATGTGCGCTGGAGGGGGATTTCTTTTCTTTAACCTTGGCGCTCGCGCCAGCCCAAAGGGTTAGGCCTCAGTGGGGTACGCGTACTGACTGCCAAAGGGTTTCTCCTCGGTGAAGTTACCCCAGAGATTCCAGAGGGATTGGTCGGGAACTGCTGCTGCGAAGACCCAGACTGACGCGACGTTTAGATGCTGGAGGTTCAGGCGACTCGGCTCAAATCTTCCTGACTGGTTCAGATGGATCGCAACGGTCAGGCCTGACGAGTTTGTGTACTTTGCAAGTCCATGGATGAGCGACGTCAGTTCCGCCTCTGTGTTCAATGATTTCGGGACAACTTCCTTCAGTTGCACTTGCGCCACGTGCTGTTCACTTCCGACAACCCAAGAAGCAACGAAATCGAAGTCTTGGTCCTCGTGCGCCGCAAAGTAGACCGTCTGGCCAATCCTTTGGCTCATTCCCTCACAGAACAGTGCAGCCTGTCGTTGCTCGCGCGCTTGCCTGAGTCCATTTGTGCGAAAGTTCTTTACTTTATCCGGCGTGGCTGATTGGGCAAGCTCCAGCTTAATTTTCCTCAAGTTGATAAGGAATGGCCGAGGGTCCTTGTATTTGAGTTTCTGGGCAGCGCGCAACCAAGGTCGGTCCATTCTGAGTCCTAACGAAAGAAAGGGACTTCCCAGTTCCAAGCCGATTGCGCCCGTTGGGGTTGCAGTGATCTGCCACAGAGTGTATTGATGAAGAGGCCCAGCCTTTCATCAACGTACGCACTTGAAAGGGGTATTTCATGGCGATCGTAACCGGTCATCGATCAGGCAAAGAATGTCTTTGCTTTACGGGGCACAATTGAAACCACGTTGACGTTCATGTGATCCCCGGCCGGGATGTGCGCCCGGCGGCGCAGTAACTTTTCTTTTGCGCAAAAGAAAAGTCACCAAAAGAAAGGCGCCCCCACTGTCTGCGTCCCAGCGCTATCGCACTGGGAAACCTGCGGTGCGCGCTTTGGGCGGGGTCTGGCTAAACTCGCTTCGCTCAAACAACGCCAGCCCTGATCCGCTCAAAGCTGTGCTCCTCGGCGCATACAGAGGGGGACCCCGGGGAGCGGGATCGGTGGCGCGCAGCGCCACATCGCGCCTAGGGCGCGAGCCCGGCTGCGCCGGGCTGGGGTTGGCTGTTCGGCTGTTGGTTCCCACGCCGTGTGGCGTCGGCGAGTAGCGCAGGGCTGGGCGGATCAGGGCCCGCGATTGTTTGAGGCCGCAGGCCGAGTTCGAGCGGGACCCCGACCAGACCGAGCAACGCAGCGTACCCCGGAGCGAAGCGCAGGGGGCGACGACTTCGGCTCGCCTTTCTTTTGGGTACTTTTCTTTGGCGAAGCAAAGAAGAAGTACCTCGCCCGCCGGGGCGAACTCCCGGCCGGGGATGCCAAAGACATCAACCCATCCAAAGGTTCAAGCCAAATCACCCGCTAGCGCAGGATTTACCTACGCTAGCGGCTATTAATTTGAGAGTAGACGTTCATCCGGCCCTGGGGTCAGAGCCGAAATGCGGGTGGGCGTGGCGGGCTTCAAAGAACAGGTGGCGCGCAATTCGGATCTGACCCCAGGGCCTGCCTGCGCGCAATGCCCTATCTGCGGGTATCAAGCCAAACGGATGCTTGCGCAGGTAGAACGTGCGCTAGCAGCTATCGAATCACTAGCAAAGACTACTTCGCCGCCAGCATCCACTCATGCGCCGGGTCGTTCTTGAAGACCCAGAAGCGGTTCGGGCCGGCCATCACGTTCAGGTAGTACAGGTCGTAGCCATGCGGCGCCACCACCGGGTGGTAGCCGCGCGGGACCATCACCACGTCGTGGTTTTCCACGGCGCAGGCTTCGTCCAGGCTGCGGTCGTCGGTGTAGACGCGCTGGAAGGCAAAGCCTTGCGGTGGGTTCAGGCGGTGGTAGTAGGTTTCTTCCAGCAGGGTTTCTACCGGTGGCTGCTCGATGTCGTGCTTGTGCGGGGGGTAGCTGCTGGAGTGGCTGGCGGGTGTGAGGACCTCGACCACCAGCAGGTGGGCGGCGGTGGGGTCGTCGTGCGGCAGCACGTCGCAGACATAGCGGGTGTTCGTGCCCTTGCCGCGCACGCTGCGGCGCATGTTGGCGGGGTCTAGCACCTTGACCGCATGCGGCGTGTTGCCAGCGGGCGCCGTGCACAGGCCGACTTCGGCATCGGTCTCGGCCAGCACCACTACCGTCTTGCCAGCCGGCACGTAGACCGCTGCGGGCGAGACTTCTTCGAACACGCTTTTGCGCGTGCCCAGGTGCGCATGGGTCTGGCCGTCGATGGTGACGCTGACGGTGCCGGTCAGCACCACCAGGCAGAGTTCGCGCGTGCTGGTGTTGACGGTTTCAGATTCGCCTTTTGCCAGGCGCACCGCGCGGAAACCCACATGGGTCCAGCCGGCGCGTTCGGGCGTGACGTTGACGATCTCGCGGCCCGTGGGGGCCGCCTTGGCGAGCAGGGGGCTGACCATCTCAGCCGCCGATCTTGTTGACCAGGCCGCGCAGCGTGTCGTAGCCTTTCTTGGCGTATTCGTAGCTGGGGGCGACGGCCGGGTCTTGCTCGGCTTCGACCACCAGCCAGCCTTCGTAGCCGGCGTTCTTCAGCGTGGTCAGCACGGCTTCGTAGTCGATGCTGCCGTCGCCGGGCACGGTGAAGGTGCCGTTGATCACACCGTTCAAAAAGCTCCAGCCGTCGTTGCGTGCCTGGGCAATCACGGGGGTGCGCACGTCCTTGCAGTGCACGTGAACTACGCGCTCCACATGGCGTTGAAGCAGGGTGACCGGATCGGCGGCACCGCCGAAGTAGGCGTGGCCGGTGTCGAACAGCAGGAACACCTTGGTCGGGTCGGTCAGGGCCATCAGCTTGTCCACATCGGCGGGGGACTCGACGTAGGCGCCCATGTGGTGGTGGTAGGCCAGTTTGATGCCATAGGTCTTGACCAGGTGCTCACCGAAGGCGTTCAGGCGGTCGGCGTAGGCCTTCCATTGTGCGTCGTTGGCGAACTTGGGGCGCTTGGACACGGGGGTGTCGATCTGGCCCTGGATGGTGTCGGCGCATTCGCCGTAGACCACCACGTTCACCTTGTTGTACTGCAGCTTTGTCATATGCGCCTTGCAGCGCTCGATCTCGGCTTCCACCGTGTCGTTGCCCAGAAAGCCGGAGTACCAGCCGGACACGCAGGCCAGGCCGAATTCGTCCAGCTTGGCTTTCAGGCCGGGGCCGTCCTTGGGAAATTTATTGCCCAGCTCGAAGCCTTCGTAGCCGATTTCCTTGCCTTCGCTCAAAGCCGTTTCCAGCAGGGTTTCGCCGCCCAGCGAGGGCAGGTCGTCGTTCATCCAGGACAGGGGGTTGATGCCGATGCGTACGTTCCAGGTCATAGTGGTTCTCTTGAGTAAATACTTAAATACGTTGTTCAGTTTTTGCGGCGGTGTAGCGCTCAAACGCTTCGTTCACCGCAGGGCGTTCAGAGACTTCGGGAATGGCGACCTCCCACCAGCAGCCGCCTTCGGCCGTAGTGCGCTCATAGGTGGTGTCGATCACGATGACTTGGCTCTTGGTGGCGGCGCGGGCGGCCACCATGGCGGTCTTCAGTTCGGCCACGTCCTTCACGTGCACCGCATCGGCGCCCATGCTGCGGCCGTGCATGGCAAAGTCGATCTGGCTGCTGCTGCCGCCCTCGGGGATGCAGTCGTCCAGCATGTTATTGAAGTTGGGCGTACCGCTGGCGCGCTGCAGGCGGTTGATGCAGCCGTAGCCCCGGTTGTCCAGGATCACCACGATCAGCTTCTTGCCCAGCAGCACCGAGGTGGCCAGCTCGGAGTTCATCATCATGTAGGAGCCATCGCCGACGATGACGATGACTTCCTGGTCGGGCCGGGCCATCTTGGCACCCAGGGCACCCGCCACTTCGTAGCCCATGCAGGAGTAGCCGTATTCCACGTGGTAGTTGCCGGGCCGGGTTGCGCGCCACAGCTTGTGCAGCTCGGCGGGCAGGGTGCCGGCGGCGCAGACCACCACGTCGTGCACATCGCTGTTGGTAATGGAGTCGCGCACCGCGCCAATGACTTCGGCGTCATAGGGCAGCACGTCCTTGGGCACGGCGGTAGTGAGCTCGGTCACGCGCTTCACCCAGCCTGCGGCCAGGCTGTGGGCGCGGGTGGTCCAGGCGGGTTCGGCCTTCCAGTCGCCAGCGGCGGTGCTGAGCTGGGCCAGGCCGACGCGGGCATCGGCCACCAGGGCGGCGCCGGCCCACTTGGTGGCGTCGAAGCTCTGTACGTTCAGGCACAACAATTTGGCCTTGGCGAACAGCGCGTGCGAGCCGGTGGTGAAGTCCTGCAGGCGCGTGCCCACGGCCAGCACCACATCGGCTTCGCGGGCCAGTTCATTCGCGGCCGGGCCGCCATCGACGCCGATGCCGCCCAGGTTCAGCGGGTGGTCCCAGGGCAGGCTGCTCTTGCCGCCGTGGGATTCGACTACCGGCACGCCGTGTTTCTCGGCAAAGGCGCGCAGCGCGTCCCAGGCCTGGCTGTACAGCACGCCACCGCCGGCGACGATCAGCGGCTGCTTGGCGGTCTTCAGCAGTGTGGCGGCAGCGGCCAGCTCGCGGGTGTCGGCCGGTGGGCGGCGGAAGTGGATCACGCCGGGCTGCAAAAAGCTTTCGGGGCAGTCGAAGGCATGGGTTTGCACGTCCTGGGGCAGCGCCAGGCAGACCGGGCCGCAGCTGGCCGGGTCGGTCATCACCTGGATGGCGCGGGGCAGGGCGGTCAGGATTTGCTCGGCGCGGGTGATGCGGTCAAAGAAGCGCGTCACCGGGCGGAAGGTGTCGTTGGCGCTCAGGTCGCCGTGCTGGAAGCTTTCGATCTGCTGCAGCACCGGGTCGGGCGCGCGCGAGGCAAAGGTGTCGCCGGGCAGCAGTAGCACGGGCAGGCGGTTCACATGGGCCATGGCCGCGGCGGTGACCAGGTTGGTGGCGCCGGGGCCGATGCTGGTGCTGACGGCCATGATGCGCTGGCGGAAATGCGCCTTGGCATAGGCCACGGCGGCGTGGGCCATGCCTTGCTCGTTATGGGCTCGGTAGGTGGGCAGTTGGGCGCGTTCGGCGTACAGGGCTTCGCCGAAGCCGGCCACATTGCCGTGGCCGAAGATGGTGAACACGCCCGCGCAGTAGGGTTGGATGCTGCCATCGGCCATTTCGACTTGCAGCGCGGCCAAGTGCTTGACCAGCGCTTGGCTCATGGTGAGTTTTTGGGTTTTCATGGGCGAATTTATTTGGCAGATTTCCGGTTACGCCAGGCATTGACGAGGGTAGCAAAGTTGTGCGCAACGGCGTCTTTGAAGGCGTCGTCGTTGATTTCGTTCTTCAGCCACTTTAGCGAAGGTTCTGCCCACAGGGTGCGGCCCACCATGAAGCCCTTGACGATGGGGTTGGTGGCGTGCACAAAGCTGTCGGCCAGGTGCTGCAGTGGCTGGTTCAGGCCCAGGATCACCGCGCCGCGGCAATACGGGTCGCGCTCGGCCACCAGGGCGGCCAGTTCGGTCCAGCCCTTAGCCTGCATGGGCGCCAGCTTCCACCATTCGGGCTTGACACCCAGGTTGTAGAAGCGCTTTACCGAACGCAGCACGGCCGCGTCTTCGGTGCCGGCGGGCGTCATGGCGCGGGGGCAGATGATTTCCAGCAGCAGCTCGTTGCCGCTGGTGCGGGTGGCTTCCCACAGTTCCAGCACGGTTTGCTCTTGCTGCAGGCGCAACTCGTAGCTGTCGTCCGGGTGGTAGTGCACCAGGCACTTGACCACGTGTTCGGTTGGCCAGTTGATGAGTGCGCTGCCGACCGAGCGGGTACCGTCAAAACGCAGCGGGCGCGAGCCGGGCAGCTCGACCGGGCGGCCCACCCACCAGCCACGGCCGGTGGCGCTGGCCAGCGCGTCGCGGCCGTAGTCGCCGCCGTCGATCAGCACGCCGGTGTGGCCTTGCAGCTTGTGGCTGGTTTCCACCTGCTCGGCGGCTTGCACCAGCAGTTTTTTCAGCGCGGGAATGCGCGAGTCGCTGGCACCGGCTTCACGGGCAATATCAAAAAACTGGCTGCGGTGGTCGAACGCCAGTACGCACATCTCGTTCCAGTCGGGGCGGGCCGCGGTGACGCGGTGCAGATGGGCCAACTGTTCATCGGCATCCACCTTGGGGTTGCGGCTGCCGCTGAACCAGTGGGCCAGCTCGGCCGGCGTGGCCATGGCAGCCGAGCAGGCGTGGCGCGACACCACGATGGCACCGCAGGCGTTGGCCACTTTGGTGGATTCGGCCCAGTCCTTACCCTGCAGCAGGCTGGCCATCAGGCCGGACAGAAAGGAGTCGCCCGCGCCCAGCACGTTCAGCACTTCGACGCGCTCGCCCTTAAAGGTGGGGGCGTCGTCGATATTCGTGGGAATCGCGCCTTCGATCACGCTGCAGCCAGCGGCGCCGCGCTTCACCACCAGGGTGGCGGAGCTGATGGCGCGCACCGCACGCAGGCTGGCCATCAGGTCGTCGGCCACGCCGCCGGCGATGAAGAACTCTTCCTCGGTGCCGACCAGCAGGTCGAACAGGGGCAGGGTTTCCTGCAGTTGCTTCGTCACGTGTGCATCTGCTACGTAACGATTTTCGCCGGCGCCGCGGCTGGTCAGGCCCCACAGCACGGGGCGGTAGTCGATGTCCAGCACGCGCACCACGCCGTGTTTCTTGGCGTAGGCGAGGGCGGTCTCCGAAGCGCGGCGGGTGCCGGGCGTGCTGAGGTGCGTGCCGGTGATGGCCAGAGCCCGGCATTGGGCAATGAAGTCTTCGCTGATTTGCTCGGCATCCACCGCCATGTCGGCGCAGTTTTCGCGCACGAACAGCAGGGGAAAGGTATCGCGGTCCTTCAGGCCCAGCAGCACCAGCGCGGTCAGGCGTTCGGGGTCGACCTGCACCTGGCTGGTGTCGCAGCCAACTTGATCCAGGGTTTCGGTAAGGAAGCGGCCCATCTGCTCGTTGCCCACGCGGGACAGCATGGCGCTTTTCAAACCCAGGCGGGCCACGCCAAAAGCCAGGTTGCCCGAGCTGCCGCCCAGGTACATGGCCATGCTGCGAGCGTCTTCAAGGCGGCTACCGAACTGCTGGGCATACAGATCCACGGCCAAACGGCCCAGGCAGGCAAGATCGATGCGGCGATTGGATGGGAAGTTTAGGTGGCTCATCAGACTACGGTTGATCAGGAAATGGGTTCTCGCGTCAGGCGAGAAGGCGGCATACGCAACGGCCAACTGTGCCCGTTGCAGCGACTATAAATTGTAGAGAAATATTTTTCTCTAAGTGTAATCACTTAGAAATTTATTTTCTATTTTGGCTTTTTGTGATTACAGTACGGATCGTGGTCAGGGACATTTTTGCGCCCTAGCCCCAACCAACCGAACGGCGCAACCGTCGCTGTTCTTTAACCATCCGGAGACGCATCAAAATGAAAAAATTGTTACTCGCTGCAGCCGTGTCGACCACCATGCTGGCCCCGATGGCCGCACATGCTGAAAAGGTCGGTTTGGCCATGGCCCAGCTGGACACTTTCTTGACGATCCTGAAGAACGGCGTAGTCGATGCCGGCAAGAAGTCGGGTACCACGGTGCAAGTGGAAGATGCACAGAACGACGTGGGCAAACAGCTCAGCCAGATCCAGAACTTGATTGCCCAGAAGGTCGACGCCATCATCGTCAACCCGGTGGATACCGACGTCACCCCCAAGATCACCAAGATGGTGACCGACGCCAAGATCCCGCTGGTCTATGTAAACCGCAAGCCGGTCGACTTTGCCAAGCTGCCCGCAGGCGTGGCGTTTGTGGCCTCCGACGAAGTGGTCTCTGGCACCCTGCAAACCCAGGAAGTCTGCCGCCTGCTCAAGGGCAAGGGCGAGATCGTGGTGCTGATGGGCGAGCTGTCGAATGAAGCAGCGCGCACCCGTACCAAGGACATCGAAGACGTGCTGGCCACCAAGGACTGCAGCGGCATCAAGGTCCTGGACAAGCGCGAAGGCAAGTGGGACCGTACCCAGGGCCAGGACATCACCACCAACTGGTTGTCCAGCGGCGTGAAGTTTGACGCCATCATCGCCAATAACGACGAAATGGCCATCGGCGCCATCAATGCATTGAAGGCATCCAAGAAGTGGACCCCTGCTTCCATCGTGGCTGGTATCGACGCCACCCCTGACGCCCTGGCTTCCATGAAGGCCGGCGACCTGAAGGTCACCGTGTTCCAGAACGCGGCCGGCCAAGGCAGCGGCGCGCTGGACGCCGCCCTGAAACTGTCCAAGAAGCAGCCCGTCGAGCGCTTCGTCAACGTGCCATTTGAACTGGTAACGCCGGCTAACTTGGCCAAGTACTCCGGCAAAAACTAATTTGCCCTGATTGGCCATTCGCCAGACGCCTCCACCGATGGGGGCGTCTACCCATTTTTACCGTTCAATCGAGTTAGCTGTATGTCAGATACCGCCACCATGGAGCGACCGGCTGCGCCGTCCGCCGCCGCCGTTCCGCCTTTGCTGGAGATCCAGGGCATCCTGAAGATATTTCCAGGTGTGGTCGCACTTAACAATGTGCAACTCAAGCTGCGCGCAGGTACCGTGCACGCGCTGATGGGCGAAAACGGCGCCGGCAAGTCCACGCTGATGAAGATCATTGCGGGCATTTACACGCCAGAGAAGGGTGATATCCGCCTGCGTGGCCAGCCCATCGTGCTGAAGTCGCCGCTGGACGCGCTGAACCAGGGCATCGCCATGATCCACCAGGAGCTGAACCTGATGCCGTACATGACGGTGGCAGAGAACGTCTGGATCACCCGCGAACCGAAAAACTGGCTGGGCCTGGTAGACCACGCCGAGCTGAACCGCAAAACCGCCGAGCTGTTCAAAGACTTGAACATCGATATCGACCCGGCGATAGAGATCCAAGAACTGTCTGTCGCCAGCCGCCAGATGGTGGAGATTGCCAAGGCCGTGTCCTGGAACTCCGATGTGCTGATCATGGATGAGCCGACATCGGCCCTGACCGAAACCGAAGTGGCGCATTTGTTCGCCATCATTCGCCGCCTGCGGGCCCAGGGCAAGGGCATCATCTACATCACACACAAGATGAACGAGCTGTTCGAGATTGCCGACGAGTTCTCGGTGTTCCGCGACGGCCAGTACATCGCCACCCATTTGTCCTCCGAGGTGACCCGCGACGACATCATCCGCATGATGGTGGGGCGGGAAATCACCCAGATGTTCCCCAAGCTGGACGTGCCGATCGGCGACGTCGTGCTGTCGGTGAAAGACCTGTGCGTCGAAGGCATTTTCAAGAATGTGAGCTTCGACATCCGTGCCGGCGAAATCGTCGGCATGGCCGGCCTGGTCGGCTCGGGCCGCTCGAATGTGGCCGAGGCGCTGTTTGGCGTGGTGCCTGCGACCTCCGGCACGATTTCCATCAAGGGCGAGCCCGTGCAAATCCGTACGCCGCAGCAGGCGCTGGCCGCGGGCATGGCGTTTTTGACCGAAGACCGCAAGGAAACCGGTTGCTTCCTGGCGCTGAATATCCAGGAGAACATGGACTCGGCGGTGCTCAACCAGCGCTACGTGAGCAAAGGCTTTGTGCAGAGCGAACAGCTTAACAAAGACTGCCTGGAAATGGCCAAGCGCCTGCGCGTGAAGACGCCCAGCATGGACGAGATCATCCAGAACCTGTCGGGTGGCAACCAGCAAAAAGTGCTGGTGGGTCGCTGGCTGCTGACCAACCCGCGCATCCTGATTCTGGACGAGCCCACCCGCGGCATCGACGTGGGCGCCAAGGCCGAAATCCACCGCCTGGTCTCCGAGCTGGCCGGCACGGGCGTGGCCATTTTGATGATTTCGTCGGAAATGCCCGAGGTGCTGGGCATGAGCGACCGCGTCGTGGTGATGCACGGCGGCCAGGTCACCGGCATCCTGGACCGCAAAGACGCCAACCAAGTCTCCGTCATGGACCTGGCTGCGAAGTAATTTAAAAGGAATGAATGTATGAGCTCCCCTACCATCTCTCAGCCCGCGTCAGGCGGCACCAAAGCAAAAATGAAGTTGCCCCCAGAGTTCAGCATCCTGCTGGTGCTGCTGGGTATCTGCGTCTTTTTTGAGGCGCTGGGCTGGTACCTGAACGGCCAAAGCTTCATGTTCAACGCCGAGCGGCTGCAGGTCATCATCTTGCAGATGTCGGTCATCGGCATCATCGCGGTGGGCGTGAACATGGTCATCATCACCAGCGGCATTGACCTGTCGTCGGGCTCGGTGGTGGCCGCGTCTGCGGTGGTGGCGGCCAGCCTGGCCCAGGTGTCGGACTTTCCGCGCGCCGTGTTCCCGCATCTGACCGATCTGAACCCGATCTGGCCCATCCTGGCCGGGGTGCTGGTGGGCGTGGTGGTGGGCTTGATCAACGGCTGGCTGATTGCCGCCACCGGCATCCCGCCCTTCATTGCCACGCTGGGCATGATGGTGGCTGCACGCGGCTTCGCCAAATGGTTCACCGGCGGCATGCCCGTCAGCATGCTGACCCCCGAGTTCGCCTGGATCGGCGAGGGGGCCAACCCGGTGATCATCTTCTTGGTGATCGTGGCGATTGCCCATGTGGTGCTGCGCTACACCCGCTTCGGTAAGTTCACCTACGCCATCGGTGCCAACCGCCAGGCGGCCCGCGTCTCGGGTATCAATGTGAACCGCCACCTGATCTGGATCTACACCATTGCCGGCCTGTTGAGCGGCGTGGCGGGTACCGTGACCGCAGCGCGTGCCATCTCCGGCCAGTCCGGCATGGGCGTGAGCTACGAGCTGGACGCGATTGCGGCCGTGGTGATCGGCGGCACCTCGCTGGTCGGCGGCCTGGGCCGAGTCACCGGCACCGTCATCGGCATTCTGATCCTGGGTGTGATGATGTCGGGCTTCACCTTCATCCGCATCGACGCCTACTACCAGGAAATGGTCAAGGGCGGCATCATCGTCGCTGCCGTGGTGGCCGACCAGTACCGCAACAAGAAGCGCCGTACCTGATGGTCCGGGCGGGGCTTGAAGGCTAAGCCATCCGCCCGTTGGTTTCCTTCAGGAAGCAGCCGCTGATGCGCCACTGTTTGTTCTTTTGCCGCTCCAGCGTGTAGATGACCATCCAGCTGGTGCCTTCGGCGTCTGACATCTGTACCGGCTGTACCACCACCTTGCCATCGAGGTCTGGCTGCAAATACGCCACCGACGCGGGCCGGTACACCACGGCATATTGGCCGCGCACCATAGCCATGAAGTACTGCGCCGAGGCGACCGATTTGCGCACACTGGGCGCCGCGTAGGAAAAGGCTTTTTCCGCATCGTCGGCGGCAAAGGCATCCAGCTGCGCATGGATGACCTCACGTACCGCCTTGGCATCCTGGCTACTGAGCGGCGTTGCCAGCGCGGACGCGCCCACCAGCAGTGCTAGCAGCATGCCGACCGTGGTGCGCCATAAGGATTGGAAGCATTGGATGGGGTTTTGCATGGCCACGGCTCCTTTCACAAACGCATGGAGCGCCCCACGCGGGGCTCCATGCCCATCCAGCTTACGCTTTTCAGCGGATTTGTGTCAGCGCAAGGTGTTGCCGGCACTGGCTGGCCTGTGCAGTACAGCTCAGCATTCCGTTTCTGGATTGATGGGGAAACATGGCTCTGGCGCAGGTATTGCCTGCGGTAGTAGCTATTAAAAGAGGAGTATTTTTCACGCGAAACGCGTGGGAAACGCGTGGGAAATGCGGTCTGGGCTGCGAGCCGTTGCGGCCCTGAAGGCGTTCTCAACCCGTGTCCCGTGCCACGCTGAATCCTATGGTGTTGATGCCGTTTGCACTGCTGGCGCTGACCTGGCCGCCGTGCATGCTGGCGACTGCTTTTACTATCGCCAGGCCCAGGCCGTGTCCGTGGTGTTGGCCCAGGCCCTGGCGGGATGTATCGACGCGGTAGAAGCGGTCGAACAGGTGCTGCTGGTGCGTTCTGGCAATCGGCTCGCCGGGGTTGGCGACCGAGATCCAGGTGGCCTTGGCCTCGTTGCGGAGTTGTACGGTCAGTTGCGCGCCGGGTTGCGAGTGCTCGATGGCGTTCTGCAGCAGGTTGCTCATGGCGCGGCGGAACAGGGCGGTTTCGAGTTCTGCCTCGACCGCCGCGTCGCCTTCGATACGAACCTGCATGCCGCTTTCGTCCAGCACGAATTCAAAGAAATCGATGGTCTTGCGCACCTCTTCGGCGATGGGGGTGCGCACCCGGCCGGTAGCGGCTTCACCCCGGTCGGCGCGCGCCAGGAATAGCATGTCGTTGACGATGGAGCGCAGGCGCTCCAGGTCTTCCAGGTTCGATGCCAGCACCTCTTGCAGCTCGGGGGCCGTGCGCTGGCGTGATAGCGCGACCTGCGTGCCACCTATCAGGTTGCCCAGCGGCGTGCGCAGCTCGTGGGCTACGTCGGCATTGAAGGCCTCTAGCTGGGCATAGGCTTCCTCCAGCCGGGCCAGTGCGCCGTTGAACGCCTGGGTCAAGGCTTTCAGCTCGATGGGCAGCGCGGCCTCCGGCAGGCGTTGTGACAAAGTCTTGGGGCGCAGGGCCTGGGCTTCGTTGGACAGCTGCTCCAGCGGCTTCAGGCCCACGCGGGCTATCCAGCGGCCGGCCAACGCCACCGCCAACACCGCCGCCAGGCTGAGCGCCAGTAGCGCGCTGACAAAGGCCTGGCGCGTGCGCCGGTAGGGCGTGGTGTCGCTGCCGATGATGAGCCGCACCCCGGGGCGTTCGTCCAGCGGCGCGATATAGATAGACCGGGTGCGCAGAGACGCTGCCTGGCCGGGTAGCGCCAGGGTGCCCCGGCCATCCGCCCCTTGGGTGATGCGCTCCATGTCGGCCAGGCCGCTGCCGTACACGAAGCGTGGGTCGTCGCTGAGCACCCAGAAGCGCACATTGCCATCTTGCGGCGCGAGCGTGTCCATCTTGGCCTGTACGCGGTTCCAGCGTTCTGCGCGGCCCACGCGCTGGATGGTGTAGGCCATGCTGTTGAGGCCGATGTTGAGCTCATCGTCCTGGTGGCGGGTCAGTTCGCGGTCCAGCACGGTGTACAGCGCGGCGCCTATCAGCGCAAAGGTCAGCAGCGCTGCTGCGGCGAACATGGTGACCAGTCGCGCCGTGATGGAGCGCTTCACGGCGCGGCGCCCCGGTCGGCTTCCGCCTCGGTGCGTACCTCCATCACATAGCCCATGCCGCGTATGGTGTGCAGCAGCTTGGGCGCGGCAGCCGCAAAGGGCACATCGATCTTGTCGCGCAACCGCTTGATGGCGACTTCGACCACATTGGTGTTGCTATCGAAGTTCATGTCCCAGACCAGCTCGGCAATTGCCGTCTTGGACAAAATCTCGCCCTGGCGCCGCGCCAGTACCGCCAGCAGGGCGAACTCCTTGGCGGTCAGGTCGATGCGCACCCCGCCGCGGAAGGCTTTGCGCTTGAGCAGATCGATCTGCAGATTGGCAATATTCAGCTGCATGGGCTCCTGGCTGCGGCCGCGCCGGTTCAGCGCTTGCAGCCGGGCCAGCAGTTCGATAAAGGAAAAGGGCTTGACGAGGTAGTCATCCGCGCCGTCGTGCAGCCCTTTGACGCGGTCTTCGATACGGTCACGGGCGGTGAGCATGATCACCGGCGTCTGCTTCACTGTGCGCAGCGAACGCAGCACCGAGAAGCCGTCCAGGCCGGGCAGCATGGCGTCGAGCACGATCACGTCGTAGTCGTGCTGCATCGCCAGGTGCTGGCCGTCGAGTCCGTTGTCGGCGACATCCACCGCGCAGCCTTGCTCGGTCAAGCCCTTGTGCAGGTACTCGGCCGTCTTGGCTTCGTCTTCGACAATCAGGATTTTCATCTCACTCCAAAATCTAAGCCTGGGCCTGCGGCTGTGGCAATGCTTCTGCGCCAGCTTTAGCGGCCTTTTTCGCGGCCCGGGCGTCCTTGCGTGCCTGGTACCAATAGTGTGCCCGATCGAGGTAGAGGTAGACCACCGGGGTGGTGAAGAGCGTCAGCATCTGCGACAAGATCAGGCCGCCCACCATGGCGTAGCCCAGGGGTCGACGCAGCTCTGAGCCCGAGCCATGGCCCAGCATCAGCGGCAAGCCGGAGAGCAGGGCGCACATGGTGGTCATCATGATGGGCCGAAAGCGCAGCAAGCAGGCCTGGTAGATGGCTTCTTGTGGCGCCATGCCGTGCTCGCGCTCGGCCTTCAGCGCAAAGTCGATCATCATGATGCCGTTCTTCTTCACGATGCCGATCAGCAGGATGATGCCGATCAGCGCGATCACGCTCAAGTCGTAGCCACCGGCCATCAGGATCAGCAGTGCACCCACGCCGGCTGAGGGCAGGGTGGACAGAATCGTTAGCGGATGGATGTAGCTCTCATACAGCAGGCCCAGCACGATGTACACCGCCACCAGTGCCGCGGCGATCAGGTAGGGCTGCGAGGCCAGCGAGTCTTGGAAGGCCTGCGCCGTACCCTGGAACGCGCCCGACAGCGACTGCGGCAAGCCCATCTCGGCCTGCGCCTGGTTGATGGCATTCACTGCCTCGCCCAACGCATGGCCCGGCGCCAGGTTGAAGGAGATGGTCACCGCCGGGAACTGGCCCTGGTGGTTGATCGCTAGGTAGGCGGTCTTGCTGGTGTCTACCTTCACAAAGGTCGACAGCGGCACCTGTTGGCCGGTCAGCGGCGAGTTCAGGTACAGCTTGCTGAACAGCGCCGGGTCCTGCTGCATCGCCGGCGTGACTTCCAGCACCACGTGGTAGCTGTTGAGCTGGGTGAAGTACTGGGCGACCTGGCGCTGGCCGATGGCGTCGTACAGCGTGGCGTCGATGGTTGCCGGCGTGATGCCGAAGCTGGCTGCACGGTCACGGTCTATGGTCAGCACGGCGGACGCTGCGGCGTTCTGCTGGTCAGAGGCCAGGTCGGTCAGCTCGGGCAGCTGGCGCAGGCGCTGCAGCAGCTTGGGCGCCCAGGTGTTGAGCTCGTCCAGGTTCGCATCGGTCACGGTGTACTGGTACTGCGTGCGCGACGAGCGGCCGCCCACGCGGATGTCCTGCCCGGCCTGCAGGAACAGGTTTACGCCCTGTATCTTGGCCAATTGCGGACGCAACCGGGCGATGATCTGGTCGGCACTGGCCTCCCGGCCGGCTTCCTTGGATTTGAGTCCGATGTAGAAGTTGCCGGTGTTGTAGGTGGACGAGCTGCCGTTCATGCCGAAGCCGGCGACATCCGGGTCGCGCCGCACCACGTCGGCCAGCTCGACCATGCGGGCGTTCATGGACTGAAACGATGCGTCTTGCGCGGATTCCGCAAAGCCCGAGATAAAGCCGGTGTCCTGCTGCGGGAAGAAGCCCTTGGGAATGATGAAGAACAGAAAGCCGGTGGCCACCACGGTGGCGATGAAGCCGCACAGGGTGATGAACTGGTGCCTGAGCACCAGGTGCAGGCCGCGCTTGTAGCCACTCAGCAGCGCGTCGAAGCCGCGCTCGAACAGCATATACAGACGGCCATGCTTGCTGGCATGCTCGTTCTTCAAAAAGCGCGAGCACAGCATGGGCGTGAGTGTGAGTGACACCACCACCGACACCAAGATGGTCAGCGTTACCGTGACAGCGAATTCGCGGAACAGCCGCCCGACGATGCCGCCCATCAGCAGCAGCGGAATGAACACCGCGATCAGCGACACTGAAATGGAGATGATGGTGAAGCCGATTTCGCCCGCGCCCTTGTAGGCAGCTTCCATCGGCGTCATGCCTTCCTCGATGTAGCGGTAGATGTTCTCCAGCATCACGATGGCATCGTCTACCACGAAGCCCACCGCAATGGTCAGCGCCATCAGCGACAGGTTGTCCAGGCTATAGCCCAGCAGGTACATCACGCCCACCGTGCCCATCAGCGCCAGCGGCACGGTCACGCTGGGGATCAGCGTGGCCGGCACATTGCGCAGGAACACGAAGATCACCGCCACCACCAGGGCAATCGTCAGCAGCAACGTGAACTCCACGTCTTTCACCGAGGCGCGGATGGTCTCGGTGCGGTCGATGATGGCGTTGACCTCCACCGTCGGCGGAATGGATGCCTTGAGCTTGGGCAGGGCCGCGTTGATGCGGTCTACCGTTTCGATGACGTTGGCACCCGGCTGCTTGGTAATGGCCAGCACGATGGAGCGGCCGTTCTGTACCGTGTTGCCCGCCGGTGCGGCAGCACCTGCATAGGCCCAGCCGGCGATCTTGGCGTTTTCGGGGCCGTCCACTGCCACGCCCAGGTCGCGCACGCGGATGGGGGCGCCGTTGCGGTAGGCCAGGATCACGTCGTTCCAGGGGCCGGACTTCAGAATCTGGTCATTGGTGTAGACGGTAAAGCTCTGGTTCGGCCCGTCTATCGTGCCCTTGGGCTGGTTGGCCGTGGCCGATGCCAGCACCGTGCGCACGTCCTCCAGGCCCAGGCCCAGCGCGGCCAGCTTGGCCGGGTCCAGTTGCACCCGCACGGCCGGCTTTTGTACGCCACCGATGTTGACCAGGCCCACGCCGGAGATCTGCGAAATCTGCTGCGCCAGGATGTTGTCGGCATAGTCATTCACCTCGGTCAGCGGCAGGGTTTTGGATTGCACTGCCAGTATCAGGATGGGCGAGTCCGCCGGGTTCACCTTGCGGAAGGTCGGCGGGCTCGGCAGCGTGGCCGGCAATTGCCCGCTGGACGCGTTGATGGCGGCCTGCACGTCCAGCGCTGCGGCATCGATGCTGCGGTCCAGGTCAAACTGCAGCGTGATCTGCGTCGAGCCCAGGCCGCTGGTGGAGGTCATTTGCGACAGGCCGGCGATCAGCGAGAACTGCCGCTCCAGCGGCTGTGCCACGTTGGACGCCATGGTCTCCGGGCTGGCGCCCGGCAAGCTGGCGGATACCTGGATGGTGGGAAAGTCCACCTGCGGCAGGGGAGCCACCGGCAGCAATGGGAACACCGCCGCACCGATGAGCAGCAGGGCAATCGCCAGCAGCGTGGTGCCGATGGGGCGTTTGATGAAGGCAGCAGAAATGCTCAATTTCAGCTCCCTGCCATCGTGGTGGATGGCTTGGCCGCGGCCTTGGTGGGCTCGATGATGCCTACGCCCACCTTGAGCTTGTACTGGCCATCGACCACCACGCGCTGGCCGGTACTTAGGCCCTTGTCGACCACGGCCACGCCGTCGGCAATCTGCGCCACGTGCACGGGGGTGTTGGCCACGGTGCTGTCATCGCCCACAGTCCACACATAGGTGCCGTCCTGGCTGCGCTGCACAGCGGCGGCGGGCACGGTCAGCGCATTCTGGCGTTGCCCCAGCTGCAGCCGTACGTTGACGAACTGGCCCGGCCACAGGCTGTGCGTGGGGTTGGCGAAGCTGCCCTTGAGCTGCACCGTGCCGGTGGTGGTGTCGATCTGGTTGTTCATCAGGATCAGCTTGCCGCTGCCCAGCATATTGCTGCCGCTGCGGTCATAGGCCACCACACCCAGCGGCTGCTTGCTGGCGTTCTGCGCGCGGTTGATGTCCTGCACGGCTTCTTCCGGCAGGGTGAACTGCACCGCGATCGGGTCGATCTGGTTGATGACGACCAGGCCGGTGGCGTCCGCCGCGTGCACGATATTGCCCGGATCCACCAGGCGCGCACCCACACGCCCGCTAATGGGCGAGGTGATGCGGGTGAAGCTCAGCTGCACCTCGGCGTACTGCACGGCGGCGTTGTCGGTCTGCACCGCGGCTTCCAGCTGCGCAACCAGCGCCTTTTGCGTGTCCAGCTGTTGCTGGGTGGCGGCGTCTTGTGCGATCAAGGTGGCGTAGCGTGCCAGGTCGGTGCGGGCATTCGCCAACGTCGCCTGGTCCTTGGCGCGGGTAGCCTGGGCCTGGGCCAACTGGGCTTGCAATGTGCGCGGATCCAGCTGCGCCAGCAACTGGCCGGCCTTCACGTCCTGGCCTTCGCTGAAGCCCACCTTGTCGAGCTGGCCGTCGATGCGGGCTTTGACGGTAACCGTCGCCATCGAGCTGACGGAGCCTATGCCGGCACGGTAGACCTGCACGTCCTGCTGCTGCACGCGGGCGGTGGTCACCTGCACCGGCGGCGTCTTCACGGCGGTATCCAGCTTGGCGGCAAACGCCGTGTGGTGCAGCGACCAGGCAGTGCCCGCGCCCAGGATCAGAACGGCAGTGGCCGGAATCCAGATCGGGCGGCGTTGGAGGAGGGGGGCGGGTGGAGTGGGAGTCGTCATGGTGTCAGGTTCCTGAACCGGTAGCGGTGGTCAAGGTGGTGGTCGATGCAGTGGTAGATGGTGTGGATGCGAGATCGGCGGTGTTCCAGCCGCCGCCGGTGGCGGCGATCAGCGCCACGCTGGCGACCAACTGGCGGCCGAGCAGCTGGGCGGCAGTGCGCTGGTTGCTCAGTGACAGGGTTTGCGCCGTCACCACGCTGAGGTAGGTGGCTGTGCCAGCGCGGTACTGGTCCAGGGCCAGGCGCTCGGACAGCTGTGCGGCCTCGACGGCTTTGGCCTGGAGTGCGGCCTCCTGCTCCAGCAGGCGCAGGGTGGCAAGGTTGTCCTCGACCTGCTGAAAGCCGCTGAGCACGGTCTGTTTGTACTGCGCCACGCTGGCGTCAAAGCTGGCAATCGCCTGGTCGCTGTGCGCGCGGCGCAAACCGCCGTCGAACACCGTCTGGGCCAGGGCCGCCCCCAGAGAGAAGACCCGGCTGGGCGTGTCGAACAGCGCGCCTATGGTGGCGTTGCTGAAGCCGCCGCTGGCGCTGAGCGTGATCTGCGGATAGAAGGCGGCCTGCGCCACGCCGATGTTGGCATTGGCCTGGCGCATGCGGCGCTCAGCACCGGCAATGTCGGGGCGGCGCTCCAGCAGTGTGGACGGCAGGCCGGGCGGCACCACCGGTATGGCCAGGTGCACGCCCTCGCGGGTGTCGATGGGCGCCAGCGTGAAGCTGGAGGGCGTCTGCCCGGTCAGCACCGCAATCGCATGTTCCAGCTGCGTGCGCTGGGCGTCCAGGTCTACCGCCTGTGCCTGCGCCTGGGCCAGCTGGCTTTGCGCCAGCGCCACGTCGGAGCGCAGCACCACGCCGGCCGCATACTGGTGCTGGGTCAGCTCCAGCGATTTGGCATAGGCCTCGGTGGTGGCGGCGTAGAGCTTGCGTTGCAGGTCGATGGCGCGCACCTGCATGTAGTCCTGTGCCAGGGTGGACTGGATGCTCAGGCGCGCTCCGGCCAGGTCGGCGGCACTGGCCTGGGTGCCGGCATCGCCGGCCTCGACGCTGCGCCGCACCGAGCCCCATACATCCGGCTCCCAGCTGGCGGCCAGCCCCAGGCTGTAGTCATCGCCCAGCTTGACGCTGCCGCTGCTATTGGTCTGCGCGCGGGTGGCGCCGGCGTTGGCGCCCAGGGTGGGGAAGAAGCTGGAGCGGGCTGCGGCCGCAACGGCCCGCGCTTCGCGGTACACCGCCTCCGACTGCAGGATGTTCTGGTTGGCGCGGTTGGCCTGGGCCATCAGCGCGCTCAGCGTGCTGTCCTGGTAGAGCTCCCACCAGGGCTGGTTGGCATCGATCACCTGGGGGCTCGCCGGTTTCCAGCCGCTGTCTTCCTTGTATTCCTTGTAGCGGCTGCCCAGGTCCAGCGGTGGCCGCACATAGTCGGGGCCGACCGCGCAGCCGGCGAGTAGCGCGGCCACGGCAGCGGCGCTCAGCCAGGGCGTGGGACGGAAGTGGCGGAAATGGTGCGACCGGTAGGGGCGCGGATGTGCATTGGGTAGGTTCATGGCACATCCCACTATAGGCAGCGCCTCCGACCGCACGCTGTCGGCTTTATGACGGTTTTGTCAGTTTCGCTCGGCGCCTGCCTTCGTCCGAACTTATGAATGAAATAGACCGGTAGCGCAATGGATACCTGCACAAGCAGCTACTTTTTATATAGCACTAGCCCATGTTTTCCGGCGTGAACAGGTCCATGGCTAGCAGCTTCTGTTGTGGCCCGGTGTAGCTGGCGCCGGGCAGGGTGGCGGCCAGCATCTGGGCCACGGCGGTCTGGGCCAGGCGCTCTTGCGGGGTGTGGATTACCAGGTCCACCACACCGTCGATCAGCGCGGCGCGGGTGGTGGCATTCAGCTCGTTGCAGACCACCACCAGTTTGCGGCCAGCGGCTTCTTCGCGCAGCGCCCGGATCACGCCGAATCCACCACCACCGGCCAGGTGCAGGCCCACCAGATCGGGGTGCTTGGCCAGCAGTTCCAGCGTGGCTTCATAGGCCAGCTGCGGGTCTTCCAGGTTCACCAGCGTGTCCAGCACCTTGAAGCCGGGCGCGTTCTCGCGCAGGTACGAGCGAAAGCTGATTTCCGATAGCTCGTGCCCCAGGTAGCGGTGGCTGCCGACGAACACCGCGACCTCGCCTGTCGCCTGCCGATTCAGCCGGCTGATGGCCCAGGCCGCGGTACGGCCACGCTGGCGGTTGTCCAGGCCGATATAGCCGGCGCGGTGCGGCGCGCTGATATCGCTGAGCAGCGCGAAGCAGGGCTTGCCTTGCCCATACAGCGTCTCCACCGCGGCGGTGACATGCGGGTGGTCCACTGCGACCACGGCCAGCGCGTCCACCTTGCTGCCCAACGCCAGCAGTTGTTCGGCAATCGCTGCGGGCTCCAGCGCGTCCATGAACGTGATGTGGGCTACGCAGGGTTCCGGCTGGTTCTGGGCCACGGCCTGTTGCAGCGCGGCGGCCAGGGTTTGGTAGAAATGGTCGTTGCGCTTTTGCAGGCAAAAGCCCAGGTGCCGCACCGGCACGCGCTCTTTCAGCCTCTCACGCATCAGGCCGACTGCGTGGTAGCCCAGCTTTTCGGCTGCGCCAATAACTTTCAGTGCTGTGCCTTCGCGCACCGGCAGGCGGCTGTTCAGCACGCGGTCTACGGTGGCGGTGCTGACGCCGGCCGCCGCGGCCACATCGGTCAAGGTGATTTTGGTCTTCATGGGTCTGCATCATCCCATTCCTTGCCATAAATGCAAGTTTTATACATATGTGGCTGATGGATTTTGATATGAAATGATGTTTTTTGAGGTTTTACATCACACGGCTAGCGGCCTTTGGTTTTAGCATCCGCCATCGCTTCCGCATAACGAGAGACAAGCCCCATGCCTACTGCCGAAACCCCCCGCTACGCAGGCCCGAACTGGGCCCGTACGCAAGACGACTACCACCTGATTTCCGGTGCCGGCGAACGCGCCCAGGCCGCCGGCCTGGTCAACGCCAGCTGGTACAAATGTCCGGTGCCGCGTCCGCGCATGAAGCAGTTGATGGTGCGCGAAGACGCGCAGGCGATCCGCGACACCGTGCTGTGGTACGCGTTGATCGTTGCCGCCGGTGCGGCGCTGGTCGCCACCTGGGGTACCGCCTGGGCCTGGCTGGCCTTTTTTGTCTACGCCACGCTCTACACCGGCCCGGCTGATTCGCGCTGGCACGAGGCCGGCCACGGCACGGCCTTCAAGACCCGCTGGATGAACGAGGTGCTGTACCAGGCGGCCTGCTTCCAGGTGCTGCGCCGCCCCAGCGTGTGGAAGTGGAGCCATGCGCGGCATCACACCGATACCCTGGTGACGGGGCGCGACCCCGAGGTCGCCGTGCCGCTGCCCACCGATTTTGCTGGCATATTGCTCAACCTGTTTTCCATCAAGTCCGGCCCACGCGAACTGTGGCGCGTGCTGCGCAATGCCTGCGGCATTCTGGGCGAGGAAGAAAAGACTTTTGTGCCCGAAATGGAATGGCCCAAGATGGTCCAGGAAGCTCGCGCCTGGGTGGCCATTTACGCCGTGTTGATCGCCAGCGCCGTGTACTTCGGCAGCTGGTTGCCGTTGGCCTTGTTCGGCCTGCTGCCGGTGATGGGCGGCACCTGGCTTTACACCTTCTTCGGCCTGACCCAGCATGCCGGCCTGCCCGAAAACGTGCTGGACCACCGCAAGAACTGCCGCACCGTTTACATGAACCCGGTGTTCCGTTTCCTGTACTGGAACATGAACTACCACGTGGAGCACCACATGTTCCCCATGGTGCCGTTCCATGCCTTGCCGCAGCTGCACGAAACCATCAAGGACGACTGCCCGCCGCCCTACCAGAGCACGGTAGAGGCCTACCGCGAGATCATCCCCGCGCTGTTCAAGCAGGCCAAGGACCCGCACTACTACGTGGTGCGCCCGCTGCCCGCCGCTCCCCTATCTGCACCCTGAAAAACCATAAGGAGACAAGCCCATGACTACCTGGACCGAAGTTTGCGCGCTGGAAGATATTGATGACGAAGACGTCATCCGCTTTGACCATAACGGCCACAGCTATGCCGTGTACCGCTATGAGGACAAGGTCTACGCCACCGACGGCCTGTGCACGCACGAGAAGGTGCACCTGTGTGATGGCCTGGTGATGGAACATGTGATCGAGTGCCCCAAGCACAACGGCCGCTTCGACATCCGCGACGGCCGCGCCCTGGGTGCGCCGGTGTGTGTGAACCTGAAGACCTACCCGGCCAAGGTCGAAGGCGGCACGGTTTTCATCCAGGCCTGAGTTTGCAGGCTGTCGCCGGGCTACACGCTTTGCTGCACCTGGATGTCCATGGGCACCATCAGCTGTCGCAGCCCGGTGCTGGGCTGGCTTAGCGCCTCGGCCATCTGCGCCACCAGTTGCGTGCACAGCAGCGGCAGCGGGTGCGACAGCACGGCATGCAGATGCCCGCTCAGCAAGGCGCTGCGCGTGACGGCCGTCAGGTCATTCGCCACACCGATCAGGCGCTGCGCGCCAGCGTGGCTGCGTAGCGCCCGCAGCACGCCTTCAATGCCGCCGCCCCCCACGTAAAAGCCGCACAGGTCGGGCCGGCGCTGCAGTAAGTCCAGTGTGCGTTCTTCACTGTAGTCGTCGCTCTCCAGCGTGGGGATGGTTTCCAGTAGCTCAAATTCCGGCGCGTGTTCACGGACGTACGAACGGAAGCTGATCTCGCTCAGCTCCTGGCATTGGAAGCGGTGGCTGCCCACAAAAATCGCCACAGGCCCCGGGGCTTTGGCCAGCTGGGTCACCATCCAGGCTGCCGTGCGCCCCAGGCGCCGGTTGTCCAGGCCGGCGTAGCCAGCGCGTTGGGCTGCACTCAGGTCGGAGATCAGCGCAAACACCGGCACACCGCCGGCGTGCAACTGCTCAATGGCTTCGCTGACCAACGGGTGGTCGGCCGTCACGACGGCGACGGCCTCCACCTGTTTGCCCAGGGCCAGCAGGTGGGCTGCCACATCTTCGGGGGATTGCTTCTTCAGGTACTCGACCACCGCCGTGCCCTGGATTAGCGGGCAAGCCGACGTGGCCTGGGTCAGGCTTTGTGCCAGGTCTTTGTAGAAGGCGGTGGCCGGTTGCTGCAGCAGAAAGCCCAGCCGGCGCCGGGGCTTGACCTCACGCACCCGCTCACGGATCACCTCGACCGCGTAATAGCCCAGCGCCTCTGCCGCCTGCTGGATGTGCTGTGCCGTGTCGGCGCGTACGGTGGTGCGGCCATTCAAAACCCTGTCCACGGTGGACAGGCTGTGGCCAGAGGCCTTGGCCACGTCTTGCATGGTCGGGCGGGTGGATTTTTGTCTTGACATATATATGTCAAACCTGCTTTTGTGGTGACGTGTTTTGAAACATTGTGATTTCATCATATGTCAAAAAACAGGGCCGCGCACTACCATCGCTGCACCTGCGGACGGACCTTGGATCCGCCCCATTTCCACAAGATCAGGAGACAACCATGTCCAGCCCACATCCCCACGCCCGCTACGCCTTGCGCGGCGAAGCCACTGCCCAGAGCGATCTGCAGAACCAGCAATTCGACACCCAGGTCAGCGACTTGTGGTTCACCCCCAAGGTGGACCGCAAGCTGCTCAAGTCGCTAATGAAACGCAGCGACGGCCCCGCGCTGTGGAACTACGGCCTGTGGCTGGGCCTGATGCTGGTCAGTGGCATCGGCGGCTACCTCACCTGGGGGACTGTGTGGGCCATACCGTTTTTTGCGGTGTACGGCACGCTCTACGCCACCAGCGACCACCGTGCGCATGAGCTGTCGCACGGCACGCCGTTCAAGACCCGCTGGATCAACGAAATCTTCTACCACCTGGCTGGCTTCATGACCCTGCATGAGGGGCACTACTGGCGCTGGAGCCATACCCGCCACCACACCCACACCGTAGTGGTCGGCAAGGACCCGGAGATCGCCGTGCCGCGCCCGGCGAACCGTCTGCACATCCTGCTGGACTTCTTCTTTCTGCGCTCCGGCCTGGTCCAGATCCGCAACATCTGCTGCCACGCGGTAGGCCACATCACTGAAGCCGGCTCGCACTTCATTCCGGATGCGGAGCGCCGCAAGGTCATCAACTCTTCGCGCGTCTTCGTGCTGATCTTTGCGCTGGTGATTGCCGCCTGTGTCTGGACGCAGAGCATTTTGCCGGCCATGTTCATCGTGCTGCCGCGCTTCTACGGTGGCGTGCTGCCCCAGATTTTCAACGTGACCCAGCACGCCGGTCTGGCCGAAGACGTGCACGACCACCGCCTGAATACCCGCAGCTTCGCCACCAACCCGGTGTTTCAGTGGCTGTACGCGAATATGAACTTCCACGTAGAGCACCACATGTTCCCCATGGTGCCTTACCACCGCCTGCCCGAGCTGCATGAGGCCGTGAAAGACCAGTTCCCCACGCCATGCCCCAGCGTGTGGGCCGCCTGGGCCGAGTTCTGGCCCGTGTTGTCGCGCCAGTCGCAAGACCCCGGCCACCATTTGGTGCGGCCCCTACCGGTTGCCAGCAACTAAAACCCAAGCCTATTCCCAACATCAGGAGACAAAAGCATGAGCACCTGGACCGAAGTTTGCGCACTCGACGACATCGACGACGAAGACGTCATCCGCTTTGACCACAAGGGCCACAGCTACGCCGTATATCGCTATGAGGACAAGGTCTACGCCACTGACGGGCTCTGCACCCATGAGCATGTGCACCTGAGCGACGGCCTGGTGATGGAGCACGTGATCGAGTGCCCCAAGCACAACGGCCGCTTCGACATCCGCGACGGCCGGGCCCTGGGTGCGCCGGTGTGCGTGAACCTGAAGACCTACCCAGCCAAGATCGAAGGCGGTACCGTCTTTTTGCAGGTCTGAGCCACGTCCTGCGTTGCCGCCTTAGTTGGGCCGCACCGTTGTCGGGGACTTTCTTTCAATTGGATGATGTGGCTTGGATGCTATGTAAAACATAGCTCTCAGCGCAGGTTCTATATGGGCTAGCGGCTTGTTTCGCATAAATTCTGCAGGGGCGGATGCGGGCTGTGCATCATGGCGACGGGCCCCAGGTATGGGTCACTTTCCGTCTGGCGTGCCGAGCAAGGCCTGTTCCGTTCCTGTCGCAATCTGGTCTGCGAAGGCGCCATTCCCAACGGCACGCGCGAGTGTCACGGCACCTGCCAGCGACGAGAGGGCGGCGCAAGCGGCGCCAATGTCCCGCGGTACACCGGGTGAGGCAGGACCATCGACGATCGCCTGGGCAACATCGCGCAAAGCCCCCTCAAACGTTGTACGCGAGGCTTCGTCCGATCGTGACACTTCCGCTGGCATCGTTTGCAGCGTGCAACTCTCTGACAAGTCGCAGGTGCGCTTGGCGCTGAGGTAGAAGCGCACAAACTCCGGCCACCAAGCGTGGCCGTGTTTTTCTTGGAAGTACAGCACGCCTCCTTTCAGTTCGGCCATGCCCTGGGCGACCGATTCCCGGAATGCGTGGGCTTTGGAGTCGAAATGGACGTAGAAGGCGCCCGATGTCAGGCCCGCTTCCTTCGCCAGGCCATCCACCCCGATCCCGCCGAATCCAGCCTTGCGAAACCCGCGACCTGCGCCCTCCAGGATGCGTTGCCGCGTCTGTAGCTTTTGTTCGGACCTTGACACGAGGGACTCCTTCGCCATGTGAAGTTATGAACAGGTTCTAACGATTGTAGTTGTTCAAAACACGAACGTTATGTATTATTGGATAACGATCGTTACTTGAAATGAGCTGCGTATTGCAGCGCATGGGTCGACGCCGTTCTTTCTATTTGGAGTACCTATGCCACTTACGCTCACCCTTACCGAGGGCGTTCTCCCCAAAGGCCAGGAAAAAGTCGCCTTCAGCCGCCTGTCCGATGCCATGCTCAAGTGGCACGGCCTGGCTGGAAACAAGGCGATGACGCCCAATATCGTTGGCTCGATCCATGTCTTGCCGAAGGAGCACACGTATTCCGGATCCAAGGAGGCCTCTGTGGCCTTTGTCGAATGGAAGGTTCCATCCTTTGTGTTCGCCAGCCGAGAGGTGCAAGTCGGCTACATCGAAGAGGCCACAAACATCATCCATGAGCTGTCTGGCACGCACCACCCAAAGGAGCGCATCTGGGTCAACGTAGTGCATGCGGTGGACGGGGCCTGGGGTATTGCGGGGATGGCCCTCAGCAATGCACAGCTTGGCCAAGGGGCGGCGGTATAAGCCCACTCATCTCAAGGTACGCGATCATGCAACTCTCGAACTATCTGTTTTTCACCACCAGCTGTGACCAGGCTTTGGCGTTCTATACGCAGTGCGGTCTTGGCTGCGTCGTTGAGGTGCTGCGCTACGGAGTCGACGGCATGCCTGTGAAGAACGAGGCCATGCGCGGCAAGGTCATGCACGCCAAGTTCGAGGGGCCCGGTCTGCTCTTCTACGCCTCGGACAACGACGATGCTGAGCCTATGCGGGGCTCCGCGCACTTGCTGGCGATGGACGACCGAGATTCCACGAACCGGCTATTCCAGGCCCTGGGTGCGGGCGGGACCATCACAACCCCCTTAGGCATCCAGGCCTGGGGCGACTACTACGGCAAATTGACCGATCGTTTCGGTGTCCAGTGGATGCTGAACTGCGCTGAGTGAGATTGCTGGCAGCGCGCCTGTGGAGCAGGGTTTTCTTCGCAACAAGCCAAAGGCAAAGGCCGGCAGCAGGCACCAAGCGGCTATCCAGCACCTTGCAGAAGATCGATGGCCAATTACTCCTCTGGCTGGTGAGCTTTATGGTGCTATGGTAAAAATAGCTGCCAGCGCTGGTAGTACCGGCGCTGGCGGCCTATTTAGCTTGAAGTTTCGCCCATTCCTCGCGCAGCCAGTTGGCGCAGGCGATGTTGTTGTCCCAGATCGAATAGCGTCCACCGCCGCCGTAGTCGGGGAAGGGGATGAACTCGCAGCTGATGCGTTGCGGCGCACGGTCTGGGTGGGCGTGCATCCAGGCCAGCAAGTCGCGTACGGCCTGCTTCCACGGCTCCAGTTCTTCGGCGCGCCAGGCGCTGTGGAAAGTGCTGGGCGGCGGCTGGATGAACGGGTACTGCACGGCGCGGCCGGGCAGGCCGGGGGCGCGTTCCATGGCTTTGTTATGCGGCACGCAGGTGGCGACGCTGCGGGTGTGGGCATGCACCACCCAGCCGGATTCCAGCCACAGCTTGTACAGGGCCAGTACCTCTTTGTGGCCACCGTCGGCTGCGTTGCTCAGGCCGCTGAGGGCCAGTTCCTGCGGGTTGTTGATCTTGAAGATCTGATGCGAATGGTCCAGCGTGATGCGCAGCGGCACGTGGCGGCGCGCCAGCAGCTCGGCCACACGTTCCACGCGGTGGAACTGCTCGTTCCACATGTCGATGTGCACTTCCAGGCTGGGCAGGCAATGGGCCGGCGCGCCATGTTCCATGGCGTCCAGGAAGAAGTCGGCCACCTGTTGGTCGCTCAAGGTGCAGCCGTCGGCATGGCGGGAGAACAGCTGCATATTGCACAGCTTGGCGCCTAGCTTGCCGCCGGTGGCCAGGCACCAGCGCATGCGTTCCTCGTCGCGCCCGGCGCAGAAGATGCCGCCGAACACGCCAATCGGCACGCCGTATTCGGCCACCAGGTCGAAGTAGGGCGCGAAGTCTTCGGCAGGGTTGTGGTTCTTCTCGATGTAATCAAAAGCGCCACTGTCGCGTATCCATGCAAAGCGTGTTGCGGCGTCGGGTGTTGGTAAACCATCATGCTGCAGCACACCATCGATATTGATGCCGATGGGCAAGAGGGTGTTAGCAGGCATTATTTGAGCAAGGCTTTTAATTTGGTCGTGGGGTCGGCGAGTGCTTCGGCGGAGGCGCTCACGCCTTTCTCCACCAGGGTGCGGGCCAGCTTCAATTCCTTGGCGACGCGGCTGGTTTCGCCCCAGCCACAGGCACCGACGATGCGCTGCGTGGCGTCCAGGTAGAAGATCACCAGGCCATCGTCTTCCAGTGCGCGCGTAGCCGACGTGACGGCCAGGGCCGGCTCGCCCACCACCTGCAGCTGGTAGTGGTACTGGTCGGACCAGAACCAGGGCAGGCTGGTGTAGCTGGCATTGCCGCCCAGCATGTTCTGCGCGGCAATGCCGGCTTGTGTTTCGGCGTTGTGCCAGGTCTCCTGGCGTATCAACTGGCTGGACAGCGCGCTGGGAAATTCGGCCACGTCGCCGGCCGCGAAGATGCCGGGCACGTTGGTGCGCAACTGTGCATCCACCTGGATGCCGCGCCCCACCGCCAGGCCGGCCGCCTTGGCCAGACCCAGGTGCGGCTCGATGCCGATACCGGCCAATACCGTGTCGGCATCCAGCTGCGTGCCGTCAGCCAGCAGCATGCGTACGCCATCGGCCGTGCGTTCAATACTTTGCGGGCTGGCACCCAGCAGCACACGCACGCCCTGGGTGCGGTGCAGGACCAGGGCGCGTTCGGCCACGGGCTCGGGCACGGCGCGGCCCATCAGGCGCGACGCGCCTTCGACCACGGTGACTTCGCAGCCCAGCTTGCGTGCCGAGGCCGCCACTTCCAGGCCGATGAAGCCACCGCCCACCACCAGCAGGCGCTTGCCCGGCTGCAAGCGTTGCGCCAGTGCGGCGGCATCGCCCAGATTGCGCAGGGTCAGCACCTCGGACAGGTCGCCGCCGGGAATGGTCAGTGTGCGCACCTTGCCGCCGTGGGCCAGCAGCAGCGACTGGTAGCCCAGCACTTCGCCGTTGCTCAGCGTCACGCAATGGTCTGCGGGGTGGATGGCCGTCACCTGCGCGACATGGCGCGTTACTTGTAAATTCGCCCAGTCTTCGTCGGAATGCAGGGCGCAAGCAGTCGCCGTTTTGTCGCCGGTCAGCAGGTCTTTGGAGAGGGGCGGGCGTTCATAGGGTGCGTGCGGTTCATCGCCCACCAGATGGATGGTGCCGGCCCAGCCAGCGCTGCGCAGCGCCTGGGCGGTGCGGCCACCGCAATGGCCTGCGCCGACGATGACCATGGACGTACGATCAAGGGTTTGCATGGAGAGCTGTCTCGTTATATTCAGAACGTGTCTGCGATTTATTTGGGGCCGCGCAACTGCCTTTTCGGGAGGGGCTGGTAGGCGCGGCTCGCCGCCAATAGCCCGGCTATTGGCAAGAGTCGCAACGCCCCAGACTGCCCGAAAAGGCAGCTGCCCTGCGGGTTGGGGAGAAATCGGGCGATTTGTCCGCCATCACCCTTGCATGGGCAGGGAGCCCATGCTGCAGGCGCTGACAGCCAACTCATCCCGATTGCTCCCCAACGCGGCCCCAAATAAATCGCAGACACGTTCTCAGGCTGAATTATAGGAAGCATGCGTGTGAAAAAGGTAAAAATTTTCTATTTCTAATTTTTTATGAAAATTAATTCTTTGGGTAAGATGGACTCTTTCACAAGCGCACACCACCATGGCCGTTGACACCGTTCCCAAGCTCAGCGTTGACCAGCTGATCAAGCGCATCACTGGCGAGTACGACGCCCTGAGCAAGCAGCTCAAGGTGATCGCGCGCCACGTCGAGCAGAACCGCCACCACATCGGGCTGGACGGTATCCAGCAGGTGGCGCAGCAGTGCAGCGTTCAGCCCTCGGCGGTGGTGCGCTTTGCCAAGCACTTTGGCTTCTCGGGCTTTTCGGAAATGCAGGCCATCTTCCGTGAAGGCTTGTCGCGCCAGTTGGCGCCAGCACGCAACTACAAGACGCGCATCCGCGACGCCATCGAATCGGGCGCGGGCAGCCTGTCCAGCATCGAGATTGCCAATGAATTTTTAGCCGGCAGCATCGCCGGCATGCAGGAGCTGCAGGCCAGCCTGCACGGCCCCACTTTCAAGAAGGCGGTGGACCTGCTGGTGGAGAGCGACTGCATCTGGATCGCAGCGTCGCGCCGCTCGTTTCCGGTGGCGGTGTACCTGGACTATGCCTTGCAGCACACCGACAAGCGGGTAGGCCTGGTGTCGGGCCTGGGCAGCATGCACCTGGGCCAGATGCGTTCGGTGCGCAAGGGCGATGTGATGCTGGCGATCTCGTTCTCTCCCTATGCTGAAGAAACCATAGGCGTGGCCAAAATGGCGGTGGAGCGCGGCGCGCGCCTGATCGCCATCACCGACAGCCGCATGAGTCCGCTGGCCAAACTGGCACAGGCCTCGCTGGTGGTGCAGGACAACTCCACCTTCGGCTTCCGCTCGCTCAACAGCACCATGGGCCTGGCGCAAAGCCTGTTCATTGCCCTGGCCTACACGCTGGAGCTTCCCTACCAGGCCACCACACCCAACGGCCAGGTGGCTTAAAGAAAAACCGCCTCTAGCGCAGGTACTACCTGCGCGGGTAGCTATTTATTTGGTAGCAAGCCGCTGCTGGGCAGGTAGGGCTGGCTGGGCAGGTTCTCGGCGCAGAACAGGCGGAACTCGTTGGGGCCAACGGGCGGTTTCTGGTCCAGCCATTTGTTTTCAAACAGCAGGTGTTGCATGCCCGACATCACCTGGCCGTCGGGGTCCTGGTCGATCACCAGGTCCATCACGCCGAGCTTGAGCCAGCGGCGGTGCTCGTCCGACAGCTCATGCCCAATCCATACCACCTGGCCCAGGCAGCCATGGCGCTGCAAGGCTTGATGGATACCAGCCGAGCCCGCGCCGCTGTGGTAGATGCCGGCCAGGGCGCCTTGCTTGAGTGCGGCGCCCACCGCCTGGAACACCTGGTCGGTGTCATCAAAACAGGGGGTGATGGGTAGGCAGGTGAGGGCGGGGAATTTCTCTTGCACAGCATCCAGAAAGCCGGCCGTGCGGTCGCGGTGGGCGCGAAAGTGCAGGTCGTTGGTCAGCACCAGCAGCCGTCCGGTCTTGGCGGCAAGCCGGCCCATGAAGTGCCCGGCGGTGCGGCCGGCGTGCAGATTGTCTATGCCCGCATAGTGCAGGCGCAGGGCGTTGTGGCTGCCGCTGGGGTCGCTGATGTCGCTCATCAGGGTGACCACCGGCACACCCTTCTGGCTCACCTGCTGCACCGCGGCGCGCAGCACCGGCGTGTCGTGCACGGCCAGCAGCAGGCCGTGGCGCGGGTGGGGCGGGCGGCGGATGAAGTCTGCCGTGCGCTCGTCGTCACCGGGCGCGAAGCTGTGGCGGTGCACCACGATGCGCCGGTCCAGCAGTTGCACGAAGCGGGTCAGCGCCAGCTCCATGCGCTGGAAGAACGGCGTCTGGCTGCGCGCCAGCACCACGTCAATGCGGGTCAGGCCCCGGTGCACCTCGGGCATCAGGCGCGGCACGGCCAGTTGCTGGGCCGCGCGCACCACCTTTTCGCGCGTGGCCAGCGACACGCTGCCTCGGTCGTTCAGCACCCGGTTGACGGTGGCGATGCTGACCTGGGCCTGCGCCGCGATGTCGATGAAGCGGGCGCTGGATTTTTTGCGCGGAGGTACGGTGTCTGCCATGCCCCCACTGTAGATGATCAAGCTGCTACGGCGGCCTTTTGCTTCTCAGCGGCCACGGCCTGGGTCAGGTAGGCCATGCTGCTGGCCAGTTGCTGCTCGATGTCTTTGGCGGTGGCGATTTCTTCGGCAAAGGGCTCGAACGACACATAGCCCTGGTAGCCCGCGTCTAGCAGGGTGTTGAGCTGGGTGGCATTGCCCAGGCGGTCGGCTGCGCCGACCAGTACGCGGTGGCTGTCGCGCATTTGCGCAGGCGTGAGGGCCGTGTCTTCCACGCCGGAGATATGCACCAGACCAGTCAGCTCGGGGAAGAACAGGCCTTCGCCGGCCAGGTGGTGGTGGAAGGTGTCGTGCACCAGCTTGAAGGTGTCCTCGCCACCGATTTCGCGGATGGCGCGCACGGCCTGCGATTTGCGGCGCACCGCGCATTCTTCAAAGCCCAGCGGCTCGACCAGACCGACCAGGCCAGCGGTGTCGAGCAGCGGTTTGAGTTGCTTCAGGGCGTGGACCAGGTCCAGGTGGCGCTGGTCTGCCGAGCGCTTGTCGCGCAGGTCGTTGGTGGGGCAGAGCACCAGGGCTTCGGCGCCGCAGGCCACGGCGTAGGCAATCATGTCCGTGGCTTCGTGCAGGCGCTTGGCGTCGAACTGTTCGAAGCGCTGCAGCGCGTTGATGGAGCGGATCACCAGGCCCTGCGCCCGGGCGGCGGCGCCTATGTCTTTGGCCGCTGTGCCGTCGACCATTTCGGCATCGGGCAGGTCATTGCGGATCTCGATGGCGCCCACGCCCAGGCGCTTGGCCAAGGCGGCGAAAGCGGTGAAGGGAATGCGTGGAGCGCTGATGCGGTTGATCGAGAAGGGGATGGTCTTGGACATGGGGCAGGTCTCCGTATGGGGTTGGTTGGTGTCGCGAATCAAGCCGCCACTCTAGAGAAACTGGGTCGCCCTGGCATCCGGTTTTTTGATCATTTTTGATCATTTACTAGGGTTTACCTTGAAACAAAATTCGACTTTTAAATTTTTTAGAAAAATATTTTCGAAAGTGAAAATTCCCCGTATAGTTCGGCCTGTCGTCACCCGGTTTGCGGGTTTTCTCGTCGATTTGCCGCCCCTTATCTCGACTATTTATCTGGACTATTTATGAAGAACGTTGCTGTTTTCGGTGCCGGCCGCATTGGCCGTATCCACTCCTCCAACCTGGCTGCGTTGCCCGGTGTCAAGCTGAAATACGTGTGCGATCCCGTGCCTGCGGCCGCCAGTGATCTGGCGCAGAAATACGGCGCCGAGGTGTCTTCCATCGAAGCCGTGTTGGCCGACAAGAGCGTGGATGCCATCGCCATCTGTTCGTCCACCGATACCCACAGCGACCTGATCATGCGCGGCGCCGCCGCAGGCAAGCACATCTTCTGCGAAAAACCAGTGGACCTGTCTGTGCCCCGCGCCCAGGCCTGCGCCGATGCGGTCAAGGCCGCTGGTGTGGCCTGCATGATCGGCTTCCAACGCCGCTTTGACCCTACCTTCAACGATGCCAGCCGCCGTCTGGCCGCCGGCGAAATCGGCAAGCCCGAGATGCTGATCATCACCAGCCGCGACCCAGGTGCGCCTCCGGCCGAATACATCAAGGCTTCCGGCGGCATCTTCCGCGACATGCTGATCCACGACCTGGACGTGTTCCGCTGGATTCTGTGCGCCGACGGCGACGAAGCCGTGTGGCTGAGCGCTACCGGTTCGGTGCTGACCGACCCGGCCATCGCCGCCACCGGCGACGTGGACAGCACCGCTGTCAGCATCCGTACCAAGTCCGGCCGCCTGTGCCAGATCAACACCAGCCGCCGCGCCGCCTATGGCTACGACCAGCGCTTTGAAGTGCTGGGCTCCGCCGGCCTGCTGCAATGCGGCAACCACACGCCTACCGAAGTGGTGCAGTGGGATGCCAACGGCATCCGCGCCGACAAGCCCGAGGCCTTCTTCCTGCAGCGCTATGCCGCCGCCTATCGCCTGGAAATTGCACACTTCTTCGAGTGCCTGCAGTCCGGCGCGGCCTTCAAGACCACGGTGGCCGATGGCGTTGCAGCACAAAAGCTGGCCGACGCTGCCACCGAAAGCTACAAGTCCGGCCTGCCCGTTACGTTCTAAGCCATGGCTACCAAACCTAATTTGCGGATCGGTATTGCCGGTCTGGGCCGTCTCGGCCAACGCCATGCCGAAGCCCTGGCTTTCAGCACCCGCCATTGCACCCTGGTGGCGGCCTGCAGCCCGGTGGCCAGCGAGCGCGCCTATGCGGGCGAGCAGCTGGGCATCGCGCGGCTGTACGAAGATTTCGACGCCATGTTGGCCGACCCCGAAGTCGATGCGGTGGTGCTGGTGACACCCACTTCATTGCACGCAAACCAGACCATTGCGGCGTTGGAGGCGGGCAAGCATGTGTTCGTGGAAAAACCGCTGGCGTTGAACGTGGAAGATTGCGAACGTGTGCTGGCCGTGGCCGAGCGCCGCCCTGACCAGGTGGCCATGGTGGGTTTTGTGCGCCGCTTTGACCCCAGCTATGTCAGCGCCCAGGCGGCGGTGGCATCGGGCGAGATTGGCCAGCCTTTCCTGGTGCGTTCGCAAACTTGCGACCAGAACGATCCCGAAGGCTTCTTCGTGCGCTTTGCACCCACCTCCGGCGGCATCTTCATGGACTGCAGCGTGCACGACATCGATCTGGCGCGTTGGATGCTGGGCCGTCCCAAGGCGTTGCGGGCCTTCGCTACCGGTACCAATGCGCTGCACCCGGCGCTGGCCGAATTTGGCGATGTTGACAACGGCCTGGCGGTGGTCGAGTTCGAAGGCGGCGCCCGTGCCGTGCTGTACGCATCGCGCACCATGGCCCATGGACACGAGACCAGCACCGAAGTGATCGGCACGGCTGGCAAGCTGACCGTGGGCGAGCACGCCGCGCGCGACCGCGTGGTGCGCAGCGACGGCCATGGCGTGCGCCATGCGGTGGTGAAGGATTTCTACGAGCGTTTCGAAGCCGCGTTCGCGGCCGAGATGGCAGCCTTCGTCGCGGCTTGCCGTGGTGAAAAGCCTTTGACGCTGACCTTGGCCGACGCGCTGGAAGCGACCCGTATTGGCCTGGCCATTACCCGCTCGCTGCGTAGCGGGCAAGCCGAATCGGTGTAGCGCCTGCTACCCGTCTTACCGCACCGGCCTGTCTGCGGTGCGGTAAGCCAGCCCTGAGGGGCTAACGACAAACGTCCTGCCCAGGCGGGTCGATAAAAAAAGAGGCGGAGACAATGTTCAAATTCAAGCTTCCCAAAAAGACAGTCGCGCGCCAGTTGGCGCTTTTGTCGTTTGCCGGGCTGGTGCTGGTCTTGCTTGGGGCCAGTGTGGCCATAGGCGTGCTGGAGCACCGCAGCACGCATGCGCTGATGGTCTCATCGGTGGCCGAGCGGGTACAGGGCATCGTGGCCTCTACCGACGCGTCCGACCAGGTCAACCGGGGCCTGGTGGTGAATGCGTTCGGCGCCTTGCGGCGCAACTTCGACCGGACTGTGGTGCTTGACCCCGCGTCCGGCGAACTCATGAGCGGCGGCAATGCCATCAACGATGACTTCCAGGTGGTGGACAAGTACGCGCGCGACACCGGTGGCGTGGTGTCGGTGTATGCCAAGCAGGGTGATGACTTTGTCTCCATCACCTCGTCGCTGCGCAAGGGGGATGGCGCACGTGATATTGGCACGGTGCTGAACAAGCAGTCGCCAGCCTACAAGCTGGTCATGGCGGGCGAGGGCTATTCCGGCGTTGCCAACCTGTACGGCAAGCCGTATATGACGCATTACGAGGCTATGAAAGATGCCGCGGGTGCGATCGTGGGGGTGCTGTTTTCAGGGACCGACGTGTCCTTCCAGCAGTTCGTGATGGGCAAGCAGATTGCCGACACGCATTTTTTTGAAACCGGCGGTGTGTACTACATCGACGCCAGCGGCGCTGTATCGGACGCCCGATTCCTGGTGCACCCCGAGGCCAAGGGCAAGAAGGTGCTGGATGCCTACCCGAACGCCGGCAAGTTCCTGGACACTCTGGCCGCCGCGCCAGACGGCTATGTGCGCAATGCCTTTCCGTTCCTGGGCGAGCCCGACGAGGACCGCTGGGCCGTGATGCGCAAGACCAAGGAGGGCAATGGTTGGATCGTCGCCGAAGTGTCGGAGCGCGAGTCGATGGCGCCGTACTGGGCGAATATGCGCATGGTCTGGGGCATGCTGGGCGTGACCGCGTTGCTGCTGGCGGCCGGGCTGTTCTTGCTGGTGCGCCGCATGGTCAGCCAACCGTTGGGAGAACTGACTACCGCCATCAACCAGGTGACGCAGGGTGATCTGACCCAGGCCCTGCTTTCCCAGCGCAACGATGAAATCGGCGACCTGGTAAACCAGGTGGACGCCATGCGGCAACGCTATAGCCAGACCTTGTTGAAAGTGCGCGGCTCGGTGGACAGCATAGGCACGGCCAGCTCCGAGATTGCCAGCGGCAGCCAGGATTTGAGTGTGCGCACCGAGCGCGCCGCCACCAATTTGCAGACTGCTGCCACGAATATGGAGCAGCTGACCAGCGCGGTGAAAAGCTCGGCCGATGCCGCGCGCCAGGCCAATCTGCTGGCGGCAACCGCTGCCGAGGTGGCGGCCCGAGGCGGTGCGGCGGTGGGTGATGTGGTGTCCACCATGGACGAGATCAACCGCAGCTCGAAGAAGATATCCGACATCATCGGCGTGATCGACGGCATTGCGTTCCAGACGAATATTCTGGCCTTGAACGCTGCAGTGGAGGCTGCCCGGGCCGGAGAGCAAGGGCGGGGCTTTGCCGTGGTCGCCAGCGAGGTGCGTAGCCTGGCCGGGCGCAGTGCCGATGCGGCGAAGGAAATCAAGCTGCTGATTGGTGCCTCGGTGCAGACCGTGGTAAACGGCTCCCGGCTGGTGCGCAATGCCGGTGACACCATGAATGAGATTGTGGGTTCGGTGCAGCGCGTCAGCGCCATCATCGGCGAGATTACCGCCGCTGCGGGCGAGCAATCAGACGGTATTGCCCAGGTGAACCACTCGGTGGGCGAGCTGGACCAGATGACGCAGCAAAACGCGGCCCTGGTCGAACAATCCGCGGCGGCGGCCGAGAGCCTGCGCGATCAGGCCCAGCTGCTGGCCCAGGCGGTGGAGGTGTTCAAGCTCGCGCCCGGACACCTCGCCTTGCCTTAAAACGGCGCGTCTTCGCTCTTGCTGTCTTCGGCCGCGTCTTCCATGGGCGCGGCTTCAGCGGTTTCGCTTGCTGCAGCCTGGCGCAGCGTGGCTTTTTCGCCGGCGCTGGCGAACTTGCTGTACTTGCCCAGGATGGACACCAGCTGGCCGTAGACGCGCGGGTTGCCGGCCATGCATTCCTTCTGGTCCAGGAAGTCGGCTTCGCCGGTGAAGTTGCCCACCAGGCCACCGGCTTCGGTGATCAGCAGCGAGCCGGCCGCCATGTCCCATGGGTTCAGGCCGGTTTCAAAGAAGCCGTCGGTAAAGCCGGCGGCCACATAGGCCATGTCGAGTGCGGCCGCGCCCGGGCGGCGCATGCCGGCCAGCTTGGGCATCAGGTCGGACATCATGCCCAGGTAGTTCTTGAAGTTGTCGCCCGGGCGGAACGGGAAGCCGGTGGAGATCAGGCATTCGTTCAAGCGCACGCGCTTGGACACGCGGATGCGGCGCTCGTTCATGTAGGCGCCACGGCCCTTGGTGGCGGTGAACAGGTCGTTGCGGGTGGGGTCGTACACCACGGCTTGTTCGATCTTGCCCTGCACGGCCAGCGCGATGCTGACGCAGTAGAACGGAAAGCCGTGGATGAAATTGGTGGTGCCGTCGAGTGGATCGATGATCCACACGTACTCAGAATCTTTGGCGCCGTGTTCCGAACCCGATTCCTCTGCCAGGATGCCGTGGCCAGGATAGGCCGCCAGCAGCGTCTCGATGATCACGGCCTCGGCGGCTTGATCGACTTCGGTGACGAAGTCATTGATCTGCTTCTGCGAGATACGCACCGCTTCGACATCGAGTGCCGCGCGGTTGATGAGGTTGCCTGCGGCACGGGCGGCCTTGACGGCCACGTTAAGCATCGGGTGTAGGTTGGGGAGCGCCATAAATTGTAGGTAAGAGCAAAAGAAGAGCGGCCGGGCGATGCGGGCAGCGACAATCGGGGGATTTTACCTCTTCAAAAGTTTTTGCCGATTTCGCCATGCAAAGCCGTTTTATTCTGATCCAACCCAGCCATGCTGGCAATGTGGGTGCCACCGCCCGCGCGATGAAAGTCATGGGCTTTGACGACCTGGTGCTGGTCAACCCGCGCTGGCCGAATGTGCTGCGCCGCCAGGAGACCATACAGCGCGCCAGCGGCGCCCTGGACGTGTTGGACAAGGCCCGCATCGTCGCCTCCCTGGACGAAGCGCTGGACGGCATGGACCACCTGTGCGCCACTGCCATGACGCCGCGCGACTTTGGCCCGCCCACGCGCGCACCGCGACAGCATTTTGAAATGCTATTGAAACAGGAGCTGCCCACGCAGGCAGAATATGCGCCAGAGGCTAATTTGCCTTCAAGCCTGCCGGAGGGCGTGGCCTTCTTGTTTGGTTGTGAACGCTTCGGCATGGCAAACGAAGACGTGTACCGCAGCCATGTCGCTTTGAGCATTCCCACCAACCCGAAATTCGGCTCGCTGAACCTGGCCGCAGCCGTGCAGCTGATCGCCTACGAATGGCGCATGGCCCTGGGCGGTTTTGCGGTGGAAAGCAGCACGCCACCGCCGGTGCGGGCCGATGCGCGCCAGGTGGCCGGCATGCTGGCGCACTGGGAGCAAGCGCTGACCAAGCTGGGTTTCCTGGACCCGGCCGCGCCCAAGAAGCTGATGCCGCGTCTGAACCAGTTGTTCAACCGCGCCCAGCCGCTGCAGGAAGAAATCCACATCCTGCGCGGCATTGCCAAAGCCATGACTCAGATGGCGGATAAAGCGCAATCCCTAGCAAACGACTAGACTATTCTGATGTTTTCTCGCCTCCGCTCCGACATCCGCTGCATCCTCGACCGTGACCCCGCTGCCCGCAGCACCTGGGAGGTGCTCACGTGTTATCCCGGTCTGCATGCCGTGGTGCTGCACCGCCCGGCCCACTGGTGCTGGAACCATGGCTTCAAGTGGTTGGGCCGCTTCATTTCGCATTGCACGCGTTGGCTGACCGGCATCGAGATCCACCCCGGCGCCAAGCTGGGTGAACGGGTGTTTTTCGACCACGCCATGGGTGTGGTGGTCGGCGAGACCGCGGAAATTGGCGACGGCTGCACCATCTACCAGGGCGTGACCCTGGGCGGCACCTCGCTGTACAAGGGTGCCAAGCGCCATCCGACCCTGGGCCGCGACGTGGTGGTCAGCGCGGGCGCCAAGGTGCTGGGCGGCTTTACTGTCGGCGATGGCGCCAAGATCGGCTCCAACGCCGTGGTCATCAAACCGGTGCCGGCCGGCGCCACGGCGGTGGGCATCCCGGCCCGCATCATCCTGCCGAAAGACGGCCAGGTGGGCGACGCCGCCATGGCCACACCACGCTTCAGCGCCTACGGTATCACCCCCGACGGCGACCCCATCGGCGAAGCCATGCGCGGCTTGATCGACAACGCCTCCAACCAGGACCACCAGATCGCCATGCTGTGGCAAGCCATCGAAAAGCTGTCTGCCAGCCAGACCACGCCCGACTGCGTGCCCTGCGACGCGGCACGCACCGAGTGTTTTGAAGCAGAGAAGCTCACGCAGCTGGTGGGCAAATAGAAATTTAAGCTCTTTAAGGCGCTAGCGCAGGGCGAACTCAAATCTGAAGTGCAACACCTTATTCAACTAAGGTGCAGAAATGACAAAACCCCGCCAGTAC
>NZ_JBWKNO010000013.1:0-62697 GCF_059415605.1 Rhodoferax sp. GW821-FHT10B06
TCTCTCCACCCCGACACCATCAACATACAAGTTTTTGAACCCGACGTCTTAAACATACAAGCGCAGCGAGTTCGAGCAGGACCCCGCCCAGACCGAGCAACGCAGCGTACCCCGTAGCGTAGCGAAAGGGGCGACGACTTCGGCTCGCCTTTCTTTGGGTTACGTTTCTTTGGCGAAGCAAAGAAAGGTGACTGCGCCGCCGGGCGCACATCCCGGCCGGGGATGCCAAAGGCCCCAACCCATAACAATGGTTCAAGCCCAATCGCTCGCCAGCGCAGGAAACACCTGCGCAACCAGCTATCAATTTGAGATTAATCGCCTATCCACGCACCCGCCCCTCCGGTATCACCAACGGCGTCCCTGATACCGGGTCTTCAATGATGCGACACGGCAGATCAAACACCCGCTCCACCAACTCCGGCGTGATGATGTCGCCCGGCGTGCCCTGGACCACCAGTTGCCCCTGGCGCAGCACGACCAAATGGTCGGCATAGCGGCAGGCGTGGTTCAGGTCGTGCAGCACGGCGACCAGGGTGCGGCCCTGGTGGCGGTTCAGGTCGCGGAAGAGTTCAAGCAGGTCGATCTGGTGCGCCAGGTCCAGGTAGGTGGAGGGCTCGTCGAGCAGCAGCAACTGCGTGTCCTGCGCCAGCACCATGGCGAACCAGACGCGCAGGCGCTGGCTGCCGGAGAGTTCATCGACCCGTTAGCCATGCGTAGACCTTCAGAGGATTGGGGTTGTTTCGGCTTCTGGCGCAGGTAATACCTGCGTAGGCAGCTATGGTTTGCATAGCATCTGGCGCAATGGCCTTGACCCGTCTGCCGATCTGCGCCACCCGCAGGCAAAATGCCCGCCATGACGAACAAGAAAACCCTGCTGCTGGTCGATGGCTCCAGCTACCTGTACCGCGCATTCCACGCCATGCCCGACCTGCGCGCCGTACCCGGCGACCCGAAAAGCCCGGCCACCGGCGCCATCCGCGGCATGGTCAACATGATGACCAGCCTGCGCAAGGAAGTGCGCGCCGACTACGCGGTGTGCATCTTCGACGCCAAGGGTCCGACCTTCCGTGACGAGTGGTACCCCGCCTACAAGGCCACGCGCAGCCCCATGCCGGACGACTTGCGCACGCAGATCGAGCCGGTGCACGAAGTGGTGCGCCTGCTGGGCTGGAAGGTGGTGGCCGTGCCGGGCGTGGAGGCCGATGACGTGATCGGCACGCTGGCCCGGGTGGCCGGCGACCAGGGCATTGAGGTCATCGTCTCCAGCGGCGACAAGGATTTGAGCCAGCTGGTGAACGAGCATGTGACCATCATCGACACCATGAACGGCAAGCGCCGCGACGTGGCCGGCGTGACCAGTGAATTCGGTGTGCCGCCCAGCCTGATGATCGACTACCAGACCCTGGTGGGCGACACCGTGGACAACGTGCCCGGTGTGGCCAAGGTCGGCCCCAAGACGGCCGCCAAGTGGCTGATGGAATACGGCTCGCTGGACGCGCTGATGGAACGCGCCACCGAAATCAAGGGCGTGGCCGGCGAGAACCTGCGCGCCGCCGTGGACTGGCTGCCGCAGGGCCGCCGCTTGGTGACCATCAAGACCGACTGCGATTTGGTGGAGCACATCGACGGCCTACCTGCTCTCGATTTGCTAGCGTACACCGTACAGGATACGGGCGCGCTCAAGGCTTTTTACGAGCAATACGGCTTCAAGGGCCTGGCCAGCAAGCTGGACGGTGCCGCCGCCGAGCCGGCACCCGCCAAGCCGGCCAAAACACCCAAGGCCGCCGCACCCGCCGAGCCGGGCTTGTTCGATGAACCTGCCGAGCCCGCCGCAGCGCCTGGCCGCACGCCAGGCTTTGAGAATGTGCTGAGCTGGGAGGCCTTTGACGCCTGGCTGGCCAAGCTGGAAGCCGCCGAGCTGGTGGCGCTGGACACCGAAACCAACTCCATCGATGAGATGGTGGCCGAGATCGTCGGCATCAGCTTCAGCGTGACGCTGGGCGAGGCTGCCTATGTGCCGGTGGCGCACAACTACCCTGACGCGCCCACCCAGCTGCCGCGCGACGAGGTGCTGGCACGCCTCAAGCCCTGGCTGGAAAACCCGGCCAAGCTGAAGCTGGGCCAGAACATCAAGTACGACCGCCATGTGTTCGCCAACCACGGCATCGAAGTGCAGGGCTATGCCCACGACACCATGCTGCAAAGCTATGTGCTGGAAGTGCACAAGCCGCATGGCCTGAGCAGCCTGGCCGAGCGGCATCTGGGCCGCAGTGGCATCAGCTTCGAAGACCTGTGCGGCAAGGGCGTGCACCAGCTCACCATCAACCAGGTGGACGTGGAAAAGACCGCCGAATACGCCTGCGAAGACGCGGACATGACGCTGGACGTGCACCGCTTTCTGTGGCCGCAGCTGGAGGCCGACGCCAAGCTGCGCGGCATCTACGAACTGGAGATTGCCTCCAGCGAAGCCCTGTACCGCATAGAGCGCAACGGCGTGCTGATCGACGCACCCACCCTGGCCAAGCAGAGCGGCGAGCTGGGTGCGCGCATCCTGCAGCTGGAGGCCGAAGCCCATGTGCTGGCCGACCAGCCGTTCAACCTCAGCAGCCCGAAGCAGATCGGTGAAATCTTCTTCACCAAGCTCGGCCTGCCGGTGGTCAAGAAGACCGCGACCGGCGCGCCCAGCACCGACGAAGAAGTGCTGGAAAAGCTGGCCGAAGACTATCCGCTGCCGGCCAAGATCCTGGAGCACCGCGGTTTGAGCAAGCTCAAGGGCACCTACACCGACAAGCTGGCCCTGCTGACCCTGCCGCGCAGCGGCCGGGTGCACACCCACTACGCGCAGGCGGTGGCGGTGACCGGGCGGCTCAGCAGCAACGACCCGAACCTGCAGAACATCCCGATCCGCACGCCCGAAGGCCGGCGCGTGCGCGAGGCCTTTGTGGCGCCCGCCGGCAGCGTGATCGCCAGCGCCGACTACTCGCAGATCGAGCTGCGCATCATGGCCCACATCAGCGGCGATGCGTCGCTCTTACGCGCCTTCCACGAAGGCATAGACGTGCACCGCGCCACCGCCGCCGAGGTGTTCGGCGTGACGGTGGAGCAGGTGAGCAGCGAGCAGCGCCGCTACGCCAAGGTGATTAACTTCGGCCTGATCTACGGCATGAGCGCCTATGGCCTGGCGCGCAACCTGGGCATAGACAACACCGCAGCCAAGAACTACATCGACCGCTACTTCCAGCGCTACCCCGGCGTCAAAACCTATATGGACGAAACCAAGGCCCTGGCCAAAGAGCAGGGCTATGTGGAAACCGTGCTGGGCCGGCGCCTGTACCTGCCGGAGATCAACTCACCGAACGGCCCGCGCCGCGCTGGTGCCGAGCGCGCCGCCATCAACGCGCCCATGCAGGGCACGGCCGCCGACCTGATCAAGCTCAGCATGGTGGCGGTGCAGAAGACGCTGGACGATGAAAAGCGCGGCACCAAGATGGTCATGCAGGTGCACGATGAACTGGTGTTCGAAGTGCCCGATGGCGAGGTCGATTGGTTGCGTACCGAGATCCCGCGCCTGATGGCCGGCGTGGCCGATTTGAAGGTGCCCTTGCTGGCTGAGGTGGGGGTGGGGCCGAACTGGGACAAGGCCCACTGATTGCCACGATATTGCTATTAAGTTGATAGCCGCCAGCGCAGGTGTTATGTGCGCTGGCGGCTAAAAACTTCTACTGCCAACGCTCCTGGCAGATGGGGCGCGTAGCCAGGCCGGTCTTATTTAAACTTGAAGAACGCGACGTCGTCGGTCAGGCGCTGCGCCTGCTCGGCAAGGCTGCTGGCGGCCGACGCGGTTTGCTCCACCAGCGCGGCGTTTTGCTGGGTGGATTGGTCCAGGTCTTGTACTGCAGTGGCGACTTCGGCAACGCCCTGGGTCTGTTCACGGGTGGCGGTGGAGATTTCGCCCATGAGGGTATCGATCTTGCTGGCGTTGGCCACGATTTCGCCAATGGTGGTGCCGGCTTCGGCCACCACCCGTGTGCCAACTTCCACCTGCTCGATGCTGGCAGAGATCAGGGCCTTGATTTCTTTGGCTGCGGCGGCCGAGCGGCCTGCCAGCGAGCGCACTTCTGACGCCACCACGGCAAAGCCCCGGCCTTGCTCTCCGGCACGCGCGGCTTCTACTGCGGCATTCAGCGCCAGGATGTTGGTCTGGAAGGCAATGCCGTCGATCACGCCAATGATTTCACCGATCTGGTTGGACGAGGCACGGATGCCGTCCATGGTTTTCACCACCTGGCTGATCACCTGGCCGCCCCGGGTGGCTGCGGCTGCGTTTTCACGCACGATGCTGGTGGCGCCCTGTACCGAGTCGGCCGTGTGTTTCACGGTGGAGGTGATTTGTTCCATGCTGGCGGCCGTCTTCTCCAGGCTGGCGGCATTGGACTCTGTGCGTTGCGACAGGTCCAGAGAGGCCGAGGCGATCTCGTCACTGGCGGTCTGCACGCTGCCGGCTCCTTCTCGCACACTGGAGGCGATTTTTCGCAAACTGAGCTGCATCGTGCCCATGGTGAGCATCAGCTGCGCCACTTCGTCCGAACCCCAGGGCTTGGGAGCGGTGGTGAGGTTGCCCTGGGTGATCTCGGTCAAATGTCCGGACACTTCCTGCAGGCCGCCCATCATGACCTTGTAGAAGGCCAGCATCAGATAGATGGCCAGAGCGATGAAGAAAATGCAAATGCCCAGTTGGCTGAAGAATGCACGTTGCAGCCGGCTCATACGTTCATCCAGCAGCCCGTTCAAGCGTTCGCGCAGCTGCAGGTCCATGGCGCGTTGCTTGTCCACTGCCGTTGTCGCCAGGGCCAGGAATGCAGCCGGGTCGCCTTTGATGGACTCGCCCAGAATGTCTGTTTCGATAGTCTTGAGCAAGGCTTTTCGGGAGTCGTCTAGGCTCTTCATGTCGAATTTCTTGGCGACTTCGGGAAAGTCTTCTACGCCCAGTCGGAAGGAGTTATCAAACTGCTCGTCAATGAATTCAATCAAGGCGATGCTTTCGTGCAGAAGCTCGGATGATTTGGGCGCCAACGCTTCCTTACTTGCCAAAGCTGCATAGGCCAGACCACGCAGTCGCGCCAGTTGTTCTGAGTATTTGGGCCCCAGCAGCACGCCCACATTCATCACGTGGTAGCTCTCCAATTCCGGGTCCAGCGAGAGCTGCGAGTCGTCCGCGACGTCACTGATCAGCCCGAGCGCTTCATGGATCACAGCAGAGTGGGCTGCAAACGTGGCGTCAGGGGTGGCCGCCACGGGCGTCTGGGCAATGGCGTTGTGCGCCTTGCTCAGTGCTTCGAATCTATTTTTGGTGCCGCTTGCCGCCGGGTTGAACAGCTTTTGTTGCGCTGCCACTTTCTCGAATGCGGCATTGGCCTTGGTTTGCATTTCGGCCATATCAGCGGACTTCGCGCTGGCCGCGCGGCGCAGGTTCTGTGCCGCAGCGATGTATTCGGTGACGGGTGTCACATAGGCAATGCCTTGCTGTTCGCTGAGGGTGACGTTGATCTGGTCACGGGTCTGTTGCCAGAACAACCAGACCAGCAATGCCAGCGGTATCACCAGCATGATGGATATCCAGGCGGCTTTTGCAGGAAAGCTGATCGACCGGAAAAGTTTGACACCAGGAGCCAGCCAACCGTGGTAGCGAAAGAACGAGCCGAATCCGGCGTCGTGGGTAGGCTGTCTCGTGCTCATTTATACAATCCCGCTAGTTACAAATAACTACAACCAGTGTAGGGTCTGAATCAGCTGCATTGGTTTGGTCGAGACAACTATGTTCACAAGTGTTTTCTCGAAATAAGAACCAGTTGCATGCTGACCGTAGAGGCATTCTGGATGGGTGATGGGCAGCTTGCAATTCTTTTTACGGCCAGACCCTGCCTGCGTCCAGCCGGGTTGGCTGGCTTGCTAACATCAGGTGACACATATGTGTACATCGTCCCGCCGAGGGCGGTTTTTTGTTTGATGGACCCCATGACTCTTCTCGCAATTCTGGTGGGCACCCTGTGTGCCGGTATAGGCAGTGTGTGGCTGGCGGCTGCGCTCAGTTTCGGCGTGCTGGCGCGCTATACGCAGCACATGCTCAGCCTGGCGGCGGGTGCCTTGCTGGCCACGGCATTCATGCACCTGTTGCCTGAAGCCTTCGAGAGCCAGGCCGGCGTGCAAGAGCTGTTTGGCACGCTGCTGGTGGGCCTGGTGTTCTTTTTTCTGCTCGACAAGGCAGAGCTGTGGCACCACGGCCATGAGCATCACCAGGGCCCGCAGGATGGTCATGGCCATACACACGCCCATGACCACGGGCACTCGCAAGACCACCACCATGCTGCGCCGTTGCGTACCGGCGGCTGGGCCGTGCTCACTGGCGATAGCGTGCATGCCTTCGGCGACGGCATTCTGATTGCCTCGGCCTTCATGGCCGATATACGCCTGGGCTGGGTGGCTGCGCTGGCCGTGCTGGTGCACGAGGTGCCACACCATATGGGCGATCTGGTGGTGTTGCGTGGCACTTCCAGCAACCGGCGTGCGGCGCTGGTCAAGGTGTCGTTGGCGGGCGCGGTAACGGCACTGGGTGGTGTGGTGGGCTTTGCCCTGGTGGACCTGCTGCACGAATGGCTGCCGTATTTTCTGGTGGTGGCCTCCAGCAGCTTTATCTATGTAGCGTTGGCGGACCTGATTCCTCAGTTGCAAAAGCGCCTGAGTGCGGCGCAAACTGCGGCACAAATCGCCTGGCTCTTGTTGGGCATAGGTTTGGTGACGGTGGTCAGCGGCCTGGCGCATGGCCATGCACATTGACCCCCGGGCCGGTCAGAATATCTGACTAGGCGATTTCACCAGCACACAGCGTTAGCGCTGCAGGGTAAAAGAGGTTTTGGAGCACCGATGTGGGTGGCCCATAGCCGCCAAAAAAGCGGAGTACACCATGGAAACACTGCAATTTCGTTGGACACCGGCGCAGGGTTGGGATGATGCCGGCCACAGCATGGTTGACGCCCAGCTGGTCTTCGTTTTTGCCGATCACCCGTATTTTCAGACCCCTGCTTGTTTCGAAGCCCTGCGACAACGCTTTCCGCAGGCCTGCCTGCTGGGTTGCTCCACAGCGGGCAATGTGCAGGGCACTCTTATTAGCGATGGTGATGTAACGGTGACGGCGCTGCGTTTTGCGCGTAGCCGTGTGCGCTTGGTGTCTGCCGAGTTTGGCAAAGACGTGGCGCAGACCACGGCCGGGCTGATCGCCCAGCTGCAGGCCGATGATTTGCGCCATGTCTTTGTGCTGCTGGACGGCGAGCAGGTGGACGGCAGCGAACTCATGGTCGGCCTGCGCAGTCAGCAAGGCGCCATTACCGGCGGCATTGCCGGTGATGGTGAGCGTTTTGGCGCGAACTGGGTGATGGCCGATGCGTGCGCCCGCCAGTCCTGTATTGCTGCCGTGGGTTTTTATGGCGATGTGTCGGCCAGTAGCACTTGCTTTGGCGGCTGGCAGGAGTTTGGCCCGGAGCGCCGTGTGACCCGTTCGCGCGGTAACTTGGTCATGGAGATCGATGGTCAGCCTGCGTTGGCGCTGTACAAAAAATACCTGGGCGAACTGGCGCAGGATCTGCCTCGCAGCGGCCAGCGCTTTCCGCTGGGCTTCAAGCTGCGCGGCGGTGGCGATATGCTGCTCCGCTCGGTGATGGGGGTGGACGAGGCGACGCAAAGCCTGTCTTTTGCGGGCTATGTGCCAGAGGGCAGCATCTGCCGTCTGATGCGCAGCCATCGCGATGGCTTGGTGGATACAGCGTTCAAAGCGGCAGAGGCCACAGCGGCCAACCTGGGTCAGCAGCAGGGCCTGTGCCTGGTGGTGAGCTGTATAGGGCGCAGGCTGGTGCTGAGCCAGATGGTCGAGGCCGAACTGGAGGCGGTGCACGAGCGGCTGGGTCCGGGCATGCGGTTGGCCGGTTTTTATTCTTATGGTGAGCTGGCGCCGTTCGGTGCCAGGATGGAATGCCAATTGCATAACCAGACTTTGGTATTGACCACGTTGCACGAATGACATTGCCGATGCATCCCTTGCTGGCGCGTCAAATGCGCCGCCACCTGCCGTCTGAATGGGGCGGCGAGCCTGCGCTGCGGGCTTTCCTGCATGCTGTGGACAGCTATTACCAGGAGGCTGACCAGGAGTGCCGCATGCTGGAGGGCGCGATGACGGTCAGTTCGCAGGAGCTGTCGGAAAACATCGCCAAGGCACGCAGCGATCATGCTCTGCTGCGCAGCGTGATGGATTCGATCCCCGATCTGATTTTTTTCAAGGCACAGAATGGCGAGTACCTGGGCTGCAACAAGGCCTATGAGCGCTATATGCGCGTGCAGGAGTCGGAGGTGCTGGGTAAGACCGATTTTGATGTACTGGGTGATCCCCTGGCGACCGAACTGCTGGCATTGGATCAAGAGGTTTTGCGCAGCGGCCGTCGCCACCTGACCGAGCGCTGGTTTGACAGCTGGGGCAAGCGCCCGCGCGTCTGTCTGGAGGTGATGCGCACACCGTACTACGACGCCGATGGGCAGTTGCTGGGCCTGATCGGTATCGGGCGCGACATCACCGAGCGCAAGCTGTCGGACGAAACCATACAGCGCCAGGCAAATTACGACGCGCTGACCGAGCTGCCCAACCGCCGTTACTTCCAGGAGCGCCTGGAGCATGAGATGAAGCAGGCCAAGCGATCCGGCCATCCGCTGGTGTTGATGCTGATCGACCTGGACAACTTCAAGCAGGTAAACGACCTGTTGGGCCACTTTGCCGGCGACCAGCTGCTGGTGCAAGTGGCCCGTCGCATCACGGCCTGTGTGCGCGAGACCGATATGGTGGCGCGCCTGGGCGGCGACGAATTCATTGTGTCCCTGCCGGGTAATCTGCATTTGCAGCAGATCGAGACCGTGGCCTGCAAGCTGCTGGAAAGCCTGGCCGCGTCCTTCACGCTGGGTGAAGAAATGGCGCTGATCTCGGGCAGCATAGGCATCACCATCTACCCGGAAAACGGTGCTGATGCGCAAACCCTGCTGAAGAACGCCGACCAGGCCATGTACTTCGCCAAGGCCAGCGGGCGCAATCGCTACAGCCTGTTCACCCCGGTCTTGCAGGAAACCGCCACCAAGCGCCGCCAGCTGATGCGCGATCTGCCCGCAGCGGTGGAGGCGCAGCAGTTCCAGGTGCATTACCAGCCGATTGTGGACCTGCAGACCGGCGCGGTGCACAAGGCCGAGGCCCTGGTGCGCTGGCAGCACCCGGTGCTGGGTTTCATCAGCCCGGCGGACTTCATCCCGCTGGCGGAAGACACCGGCGCCATTCTGGATATCGGTGACTTTGTGTTCCGTGCGTCGGCCGCACTGGTGCAGCAATTGCGCGCGCAGGGCCACGCCGGTTTCCAGATCAGCGTGAACAAGTCGCCGGTGCAGTTCCGTGGACCACGCAACCAGATGGCTGAATGGGTCGAGCATCTGGCCAACATGGGGCTGCCCGGTGATGCGGTGGCATTTGAGATTACCGAGAACCTGCTGATGCAGCTGGAAGAAGGCACCAGAAACCGCCTGCTGGCCATGCGCGACGCTGGCATGCAGATATCGCTGGACGACTTCGGCACCGGCTATTCATCACTGTCCTATCTGAAGAGCCTGGACATCGATTTTCTGAAAATAGACCAATCTTTTGTGCGCGACCTGGAGGAGGACGCCAGCGACCGCGCGCTGTGCGAAGCCATCATTGTGATGGCGCACAAGCTGGATTTGCAGGTGGTGGCTGAAGGCATAGAAACGCCGTTCCAGCGCCAGTTCTTGCAGAGCGCGGGCTGCGACTACGGTCAGGGCTATTTGTTCTCGCGGCCGGTGCCCGGTCCTGCGCTGGAGGCTTTTCTCCAGCAGCTGTAAACATACGTTCAGGGCATGCCGTTACGACCGTGCAGGCGGTAGCCCGGGCGCAGGTTCAGCCGTTCGTAATAGGCCTGCACCGCTGGCAGCGCGGGCCGCTCAATTGGTGCCATGTACCAGCGCTGGGTGGCCAGGCCCAGCACGATGTCCGCCAACGTGAAGTCCTCGCCGAGGATATAGGCGCCCGTGTTTTGCAGTTGGTTTTCCAGGATCTGCATATGGCGGCTCCAGCTGTGTACGCTGGCGGCGCGCAGGGCCGGGTCCTGGTGGTCCGGGCTGTGCCGCACCAGGCCCATGAAGGCGTAGCGCCAGGCGTTGTTCAATTCGGTAGCCTGCCAGTCCATCCATTGCTCTACCTTCGCGCGTGCTGCAGGCCCGGCTGGCAGCAGGTCCGTGCGACCTTGTTTGGTCGCCAGGTAGCGGCAGATGGCGTTGGATTCCCACAGCACAAAGTCTCCGTCGCGGATCACGGGCACCAGGGCGTTCGGGTTCAGCACCCGGAATGCTGCCGTGTCAGTGGACTGGAAGCCCGTACCCCAGGGCTCCAGTGCATAGGGCAAGTCCATTTCCACGCACAGCCACAACACTTTGCGTACGTTGATGGATGTGGGTTTACCCAGGACCTGCAGCATGGGCTATGCCTTTTTAGCGCGGGGCATAGCCCATGACACGCCACTTGCCGTCGGTGTCCCGCACGGTGGCGACGATTTCTTCCACACCTTTTTTGTTGGCAAAGTCGGTGTTGAAGATCGCGGTGACGTACTCACCGTCAGGCCGTCCCGGCATGGTGGTTTTGTAGACCACGCGCGCCAGGGTGCGGTTCTCGAATGTGCCAAAGGGCGCGCGCACGCCTGGAATGCTGTCCATCCACTGGCCAATCTGCACCAGGTTGCGGAAGGACTGGCTCGCCGCCTCGTAGGCGCCGCCCCAGTTTTGCTGGTCCAGCATCAACAGCCAGCCGGCGGCGGCCAGTTGGCCGTCGGCCTCCTTGGCGGCTTGTTCCTTGTCGGTGGTAGCGGACGGCGCAGCGGCCTGGGCCGATGCCAGAGGGGTGTACAACAGTGCGGATGCCGCCAGGCACAGGGAGGCCGGGGCCAGTTTCAACAGATGCATAGGATTCCGATGGCAAAAGATGCAGAACCGGCAGTGTAGGCGGACTGTGCGACACGGGTGTAAAGCCGTGTATCCCTGGTGCTCTTGGGCTGTGCTGCGCCTCCCCGTCGGGATATGCCGACAGGATTTACATTTATTTGTGCGTTATTTGCGCGTATTAGTCAGGCAATCAGCCAGGTGCTGGGATTTTTTGCCCGGTGGAGGAGCCGGTCAAACTCTGTGCGGGCCGGCGCAGGCTGGCGTCGAAGGGGTGGATCTTGGGGCTGATGCTGGCGGCTTCGCGCTTCAGTAGCTCGACCACGGTTGGCATGCGGTCGGCGTTGAGGCGGTCGGCAATCGTGCCCACGCTGAGGGCCGCCACGGCCCGGCCTTCGCGGTCGCAGATCGGCACGGCCACGCCGGCCATGCCTTCGAGCAAGCCGGTGTTGCGGCCCGCATAGCCGAGCTGGCGCACGCGCTCGATCTCGGTGCGCAGATACACCTCGTCGTAGACCCCGTACTCGCGCACCCGCGACAGATTGAAGCGGATCACCTCTTCGCGCTCGGCTTCGGGCAGAAACGCCAATATGGCCAGCGCACCCTGGCCCACGCCCAGGGCGATGCGGCCGCCCACGTCGCCGGTGAACGAGCGTATCGGGAACGGGCCTTCGCTGCGGTCCAGGCACACCGCGTCAAATCCGCTGCGGGCCAGCAGAAAGATGCTGTCGCCCAGGCTGGCACACAGGCGCAGCAGCACCGGGCGGCACAGGCTGCGCAGATCGCCGGGGTTGCCGGCATGCGCGGCCAGCGCAAAGAAGTCGATGCTGAGGCGGTACAGCTTGCTGCGCTCGTCTTGCTCGACCATGCCTTCTGCCACCAGCGACTGCAGCAAACGGTGCGTGGTGGCTTGCGTCAGGCCGACGGCGCGCGCCAATTGGGTGACGCGCCCACCTTCGGCCTGCACTGCTGTGAGTGCCCGGATGACGGCAAAGACCCGCGGCACCCCGCCGGTGGCGGTTGAAGGGGTTTCCATAGCACTCTCCTGCGGAATAATTTTCTGTGAGTTTACGATAAGTATTCCATTAAACGGAATAAATTAAAGAAAAATTCTGATTAATGGAATACCCGCTGAAAGTTGGTTTGCTTATTGCAATAGAGTGAATTGATATTGCCAAACAATCCGAAGCGGATGGCTGCTCGCACCACCTGGGTGCGCCCGTCCGCAGACCTGGCATACAGCGGGGCTCCGCAAGGCCCCGGCTGCTTGTGAACCGAGAAGAAAGGCCCGCGTATGTCATTCCTCCAGCTCAGCAACGTGACCAAGTTTTATGGCAGCACCTGTGCGGTGTCGGCCATGAACCTCACGGTGGAAAAGGGCGAGTTCGTGTCCCTGCTTGGCCCCTCGGGCTGCGGCAAGACCACCACCTTGCAAATGGTCGCGGGCTTCGAGGCCGTGAGCAATGGGCGCATCGAGCTGGACGGGCGCGACATCACCCATGCCAAGGCCAATACCCGCGGCCTGGGCATCGTGTTCCAGACCTACGCACTGTTCCCGCATATGACGGTGGCCGACAATGTGAGTTTCGGCCTGGAGATGCGCAAGATGCCCAAGGCCGAGCGCCTGGAACGCGTCAAAGAGGCGCTGGCCCTGGTGCACCTCGAAGCCCACGCCAGCCGCTACCCGCGCGAGTTGTCGGGCGGCCAGCGCCAGCGCGTGGCCCTGGCCCGTGCCCTGGTGATCGAGCCGCCGGTGCTGCTGCTGGACGAGCCTTTGTCGAATCTGGACGCCAAGCTGCGTGAGGAAATGCAGTTCGAGCTGCGCAAGATCCAGCGCAAGGTGGGCACGACCACGGTGATGGTCACGCACGACCAGAGCGAGGCCATGTCTATCAGCGACCGCGTGGTGGTGATGGAGGGCGGCCGCGCCACCCAGATCGACCACCCGCACCGCGTCTACGAGCACCCCAGCACGCGCTTCATCTCGACCTTTGTCGGCAAGGCCAATCTGCTGACCGGGCGCATGGTGGCCGGTGGTGCGCAGCCCCGCGTGGACCTGGGGGCTATCACGGTGGATGTGGACGATGTGGGCTTCCGTCCCGGTGTGGCCGTGCTGCTCAGCGTGCGGCCAGAGAAGCTGCAATTGGTGGACGCCGGACGCGGCCGGCTGGACGGTACGGTGCGCGAGCGCTTCTTCCTGGGCAGCCAGTGGCTGTATGCGCTGACCACGGCCGTGGGCGAGTTGATGGTGCTCAGCCCCAACGACGGTCGCCCGGCGCTGGACGAAGGCCATGCTGTCGGCATCGACTGGCCCATGCACTGCACCCGCTTATTGCCTGCCGACGAGGCTGCGCTGTCGGCCATGGAGGCCGCATGAGCAAGGCCACGCCCTGGTGGCTGTCCGGCCCCGCATTGGTACTGTTCGTGGCGCTGCTGCTGGTGCCGTTGGGACTGACGGCCGTGCTGTCTTTCAATGCCTATGACTCGGTCGCCGGCGTCAAGGCTGGCGAGTTCACCTTAGAGCATTACACCCATGTGTTCAGCGACGACTATTACTACGGCATCTTCTGGCGGACCTTCTGGATCTCCGGCCTGGTCACGCTGATCTGCGTGGCCGTGGGGGCGCCCGAGGCCTACATCCTGAGCCGCATGGGCAACCCCTGGCGCTCGGTGCTGCTGCTGGTGGTGCTGGCGCCGCTGCTGGTGTCGGTGGTGGTGCGGGCCTTTGGCTGGAGCATGTTGCTAGGCCCCGAGGGTCTGGTCAATGGCACGCTGAAGCTGTTGGGCCTGGGGCCGGTCAAGATGCTGTACACCGAAATCGCGGTGGTGGTGGCCTTGGTGCATGTGATGCTGCCCTTCATGGTGATCCCGGTCTGGACCTCGCTGCAGAAGCTGGACCCGGGCGTGGAAAACGCCGCGCTGTCGCTGCAGGCCACGCCTTTCACCACCCTGCGCCGCATCGTGCTGCCGCAGGTCATGCCCGGCATTTTGTCGGGCAGCCTGATCGTCTTCGGCCTGGCGGCCAGCTCGTTTGCCATCCCCGGCCTGCTGGGCGGGCGGCGGCTGAAGATGGTGGCCACCGTGGTCTACGACGAGTACCTGCACGAGCTGAACTGGCCGCTGGGCGCGGCCATAGCCCTCATCTTGCTGGTGGCGAACCTGGTGGTCATGCTCAGCTACAACCGGCTGGTCGAAGGCCGTTATAAAAAATCTTTGGGCTGACACCATGCGTAAAAACGGACCTATCGCGCTGCTGTTCAATGCTCTCGTGATCGCATTCATGCTGGCTCCTCTGTTGGTGGTCTGCGTGGTGGCGTTCACGCCCGAGAACACGCTCAGCCTGCCGACTACCGAGTTCTCGCTGCGCTGGTTCCGTGCGGTGTTTGCTCACCCCGACTTCATGCAGTCGTTCTGGAACAGCCTGTGGCTGGCCCTGGCCTCGGCGACGCTGGCTACGCTGCTGGCCGTGCCCGCGGGCATGGCCATCACCCGCTATAACTTTCCGGGGCGTGGCTTTCTGAACGGCCTGTTTCTGTCGCCCTTGATCATTCCGCACCTGGTGCTGGGCGTGGCCCTGCTGCGCCTGTTTGCGCTGGTAGGCGGGGGCGGCAGCTTTGGCTGGCTGGTGTTCGCCCACGCGTTGATCGTCACGCCCTATACCTTGCGCCTGGTGGTGGCCGCGCTGGTGGGCTTTGACCGCAGCGCCGAGCAGGCCGCGCTGTCGCTGGGTGCGAGCCAGGCCCAGGTGTTTGGCCGCATCACCTTGCCGATGATTTTGCCGGGTGTGACGGGGGGCTGGTTGCTGGCTTTTATCAACAGCTTCGATGAAGTCACCATGTCGATCTTTGTGACCTCGCCGAGCACGGTGACACTGCCGGTGCGCATGTACATGTATGCCACCGAGTCGATTGACCCGCTGATGGCGGCGGTGTCGGCCTTGATGGTGGCCGTTACGGCCTGCGCGATGATTGTGCTGGACCGGGTCTACGGCCTGGACCGTGTGTTGGTGGGACGCTAGACATGAGCGCATGGCAACCCCTGTTGCACCGCGTTGCGGAATCTGACCGCGCCGCTGTGCCCTTTACCTTGGATGGACAAGCTGCCAGCGCGCTGGAAGGCGATACGGTGTTGACCGCGGTGCTGACCCACTGTGGCCAACTGCGCTGCAACGAATTCAGCTTTGAGCCGCGTGCCGGCTTTTGCATGATGGGCGCCTGCCAGGACTGCTGGGTCCAGACGGCGAATGGTGAGCGCTTCCGCGCTTGCTCGACCTTCATTACTGCGGGCATGGATGTGTGCACTGGCGGAGTATCGGCATGACGAACAGCCTGTTACAGCCCGTGGTCGTTGGCGCCGGTCCGGCCGGTGTGCGGGCCGCCCAGACCCTGGTGGCGCATGGCGTGCGCCCGGTGGTGCTGGACGAAGCCCCGCGCGCCGGCGGCCAGATCTACCGCCGGCCGCCCGCGCACTTCCAGCGCACGGCGCAGACCCTGTACGGCTTTGAAGCCGCACGCGCCCAGGTCGTGCACAGCGCGTTCGATAGCTTGCAAAGCCAGATCGACTACCGCCCCGACAGCCTGGTCTGGAACGCCCAGGGCGGCCTGCTGGATGTGCTGCATGGCCCCACCCAGACCACGCAAAGCCTGCCCTACCAGCAGTTGGTCGTGGCCACAGGCGCCACCGACCGCGTGCTGCCGATTCCCGGCTGGACCCTGCCCGGCGTCTACGCCCTGGGCGGTGCCCAGGTGGCGCTCAAGTACCAGGGCTGTGCGATCGGCCAGCGCGTGGTCTTCATGGGCACCGGCCCCTTGCTGTACCTGGTGGCCTACCAGTATGCGAAGGCCGGTGTGGAGGTGGCGGCGGTGCTGGACACGGCCCGCCTCAGCGACCAGCTGGCCGCGCTGCCCGCCATGTTGACCCAGCCGGCGGTGCTGGCCAAGGGTTTGTATTTTGTGGCCTGGCTGCGCGCCCACGGCGTGGCCTTGCACAGCGGCGTGCGCCCCCTGCGCGTGCTGGGCGATGCGCGCGTGCGCGCGGTGGTCTGGCATGACGGCCGGCAAGAGCACTCGCTGGACTGCGATGCCATCGGCTTCGGCTATGCCCTGCGGTCCGAAACCCAGCTGGCCGACCTGCTGGGCTGCCGTTTCGCCTTTGCGCCGCAGCAGCGTGCCCACTTGCCCGAGCGCGATGCCGCAGGCCGCTCCAGCGTCGCCGGCGTGTACTTGGCGGGCGACGGCGCGGGCATCATGGGCGCGGATGCGGCCGAATGGGCGGGCGAGCGCGCAGCGCTGGCCTTGCTCGCCGACCACGGCGTGGCCGTGGATACCGCTCGCGCCGGGTTGCTGGAGCACAAGCTCCAGCGTTTGCAGACATTCCGTACCGGCCTGGAACGGGCCTTCCCATTCCCCGCCGGCTGGGCCGCCCAGGCGCCGGATGAGCTGGTGGTGTGCCGCTGCGAGCACATCACCGCGGGCGAATTGCGCCGCACCGTGCAAGCCACCGGTGCCGATGAAATGAACCGCCTCAAGGCCTTGTCGCGCGTCGGCATGGGCCGCTGCCAGGGCCGCAGCTGCGGCGTGGCTGCGGCCGAAATCCTGGCCCATGCCACGGGTAAGCCGGTGGAGCAGGTGGGCCGCCTGCGCGGCCAGGCGCCGATCAAGCCGATTCCCATCCATCTGGTGCACACCTCGGTGGAGGTGCAGGCATGACGGCCCAGCGCATCCAGGCCGATGTGGCCATCATGGGCGGCGGCATCGTCGGCGCGTCTGCGGCGCTGGCCTTGCGGCGCATGGGCTTGCAGGTGGCGTTGCTGGAGCGTGACCTCTGTGGTTCCCGCGCCAGCGGTGTCAATTACGGCGGCGTGCGGCGCCAGGGCCGGCCGGTCAACCAGTTGCCGCTGGCCCAGCGCGCGCACCGCATCTGGGCCAACTTGCCGAATCTGATCGGCACCGACGGCGAATACCAGCGCAGCGGCCACTTCAAGATTGCGCGTAGCGAGGCCGACCTGGCTGCGCTGGAGAATTACCGCGCTCTGAGCCGCGACTTCGACCTGGGCATCGAGCTGCTGACCGGCCCGCGCCTGCGCGCCCACTGTCCGTGGCTGGGCGGCAAGGCCGTGGGCGGATCGCTGTGTGCCGAAGACGGCCAGGCCAATCCGCGCCTGGTGTCTCCGGCCTTTGCCCAGGCCGCCCGACGTGCCGGCGCGCAGATTTTTGAACGCAGCCCGGTGGACGAGGTGTTGCACGATGGCCAGCACTTCACGCTGCGCTCGGGCCAGGCTTTGGAAGTCACAGCCCCGGTGCTATTGAACTGCGCGGGTGCCTGGGCCGGCAAGCTGGCCGCCCAGTTTGGCGAGGCCGTGCCACTGCAGTCCGGCCATCCGGCGATGGCGGTGACCGAGCCGCTGCCCTTCTTCATGGACTGGAGCCTGGGCGTGGAGGGCGGTGGCATCTACTGTCGCCAGGTTGCGCGCGGCAACCTGGTGCTGGGCGGCGGTGCCGGTGTGGCTCTGGACGCCGACCGTGCGCGCTCCGAACGCGCAGCCATCGCCGCCTTGTCGGTGCAAGCTGTCGAGCTACTGCCGGCGCTGCGCCATGCGCATTTCATCCGCACCTGGAGCGGTACCGAAGGCTATCTGCCGGATCGCCAACCGGTGCTGGGCCTGAGCCGGACCACGCCCGGATTGGTACACGGCTTCGGCTTTGCCGGCGCCGGTTTCCAGATCGGCCCGGCGGTGGGCGAGGTGCTGGCCGAACTGGCCCGCGATGGCCGCAGCAGCACGCCGATAGACGCTTTTTCCATTGACCGTTTTCTTCCTGCCCCCACCACCCATTGAAAGGATTTCACCATGTCCCATGTATTCCATTCACGCACTCTGCGCCGGGGGCTGGTAGCCGTCGCGGCCGCCACCGCCCTGCTCGGCAGCGGCCTTGCCAGTGCCCAGACCAAGACGCTGTACATCGGCATGAACGGCGGCACCATGGAGAAGGCATACACGCAGTACGTGTTCCCGGCGTTCGAGAAGCTGCACAACGTGAAGGTGGTGGTGGTGCCGGGCACTTCGTCCGACATCCTGGCCAAGGCCCAGGCCAACAAGGACAAGCCGCAGATGCATGTGATGTTCCTCGACGACGGCATCATGGTGCGCGCCATCGGCATGGGCCTGTGCCAGAAGCAGCGGCCCAACCCCTCACTGGCCGAGATCTACCCTGCTGCCCACTTCAAGGACGACATGGCCAGCGGCGTCAGCCTGGGCATGACCGGCCTGGCCTACAACGCCAAGATGTTCAAGGAAAAAGGCTGGGCCGCGCCCACCTCATGGATGGACCTGGCCGATCCCAAGTTCAAGGGCAAGGTGGTGTTCCAGTCGGTGTCGTCCTCGTCGTTTGGCCTGCATGGCTTCTTGATGTTCAACCGCATCCAGGGCGGCAACGACAAGAACGTCGAGCCCGGTTTCAAGGCCTGGCCGACGATGATTGGCCCCAATGTGCTGGAGTACATCCCCAGCTCGGCCAAGCTGTCGGAAATGGTGCAGACCGGCGAGGCGGCGATCTTCCCGCTGACACCCACGGCCGTGGCTGCGCTGAAGGTCAAGGGCATCCCGGTCGAATACGCCCAGCCTAAGGAAGGTTCGGTGGTGTTGATGGTCGGCCAGTGCGTGATCGCCAACAACAGCGAGCCCGAGCTGTCGCAGAAGCTGGCGGAGTTCCTGCTGAGCCCTTTGGCCCAGGCCAATGTGCTGCAGTTCGGCGCGCAAATCCCCACCAACCCCAAGGCACCTGCCGTGGGCGAGGGCGCGACCCAGGTGGCCGACATCACCAAGTGGATGAAGAACGCCGTGACCCTGGACTGGGACAGCGTGAACGCCAACCGCCCGGCCTGGAACGCGCGCTGGAACAAGACCATCGAGCGCTGAAAACGTTCCTTGAACAGGTTCTTAGCGTGCGAACTGGATGCGCAGTGCCTGTGCCTTGACGAAGCGAAGGCCGGTCGGACCGCCCAACGCCAGCGGCACGCCGGCCACCAGGTACAGGGTCTGTCCAGCAAACTTTTCCAGTGCTGCCGATTCCGCGCTCACGCTGGCAGGTCCCGAGGTGTCAAACAGCGTACGGACCTCGCGCACGTAAGACTTGCCGCCCGCAGTACGGCGCTCGTGAAAATCTTCGCGGTCTGCCGGATCCAGGTTCAGGAACATGTGGCTTCCGTCGCAGCCGTCTTCAGCCTTGACGGTAGCGGGGCAGGCTTGCATCGTGAACAGATCCTGTGAATTTGGTTTGGTCGCATCGGTTTGCGCGCCGCTTGCAAAAGGCCGAAACATCGGGTTGCGCAAATCGGTCTGGCGAAACTCTTCCAGCCAGGCCGCCTGCAACGACGCGCCCAGCTGCACGCCGTCAGCGCCCTCGGGAAAGCGGAACACCATTTTGAAGGGGGCCGGCTTCAGGCGTACGTTGCCGCTGGGGTCCGCGTTGATGCGTTTGCCATTCTGTTCAAACTGCATGGTGAAGCTGTAGAGGGGGCTCTGGGCGGCGGCGCGCAACATGGTTTGCTCGGCCCATTGCATGAAGGCTGCGTCCTTGCTTTCGCGCGCCGCGCTGTACAAGGTGGCGGGCCCGAAGACATGCCGGCCGCGGTCAGGCAGGGGCAATATGGAAGCGCCGCGCGAAACCAGCCATTCGACCATCGGCTTGTTCGCCTGGCTTGCAGCATCTTCAATCGGCGTGTCCTGCCCGCCTGCCACACCATTGACCGAGGCGCCAGCCTCCACCAAGCGCTGTGCCACCTGCAGATGGCCCTTGAAGCTGGCCCCACCCAAGGCGGTTGAAAAAATGTCCGGCCCGCGCGGGTCTATTGCATCGGGCCGGGCGCCATTTTTCAACAACCAGTCCACCCAGGCCAGACTTTCCGCGGCATCGTCCATGCGTGCTCCGTAGGCAATGGGGCAGCCCCAGATGCCGCAGCGGTTGACGTCGGCCCCGCGCTGCACCAGCGCTTTGGCGGCCTCCATGTCCTTGCGGATCATCGCGCCCAGCAGCGGTGTACCGAGGTTGCCGTACTCCACGTCTGCCGGATAGGTGGTTGGGACGCCGGCGATTTGCCGTGCTGTGACTTCACGGAAGTAAGCGCTGCGCGCCATGGCCTGCAGTCCCGTCAACTGGTCCGGGCCGGGCAGATGGCCTTTGGCGACCCAAACGGCCGCGTCGCTGCGAAAGCGCGGTGTCAGCTGCAGCCGGGCGGCATTCTCGCGGCTGACCAGTTCCAGGACCGTCCACCGCTGCTGGCCATCTGGCAAGGTGTGGGCGATTGGCGCGCTGCGATCATCCGGGCGGTACAGGCGCGCCAGAGCAAAACGCAGATGCGGCTCGACGTCGATCAGGTTGGCCGCGCGCTGGGAAGCCGTCTTGCGCGGTGGCCCGAAATCGCTGGCGCGCTGAGCCGGTTCCAGTTCGTTGAAGGAAAACGCGCGATACACGTAGCTTGTGACGCCGGCACTGTGCTCAGCGGCGGCAAACACGTCGTTCCACTGGGCTGCTGTCCAACTGGGCAAGGGTGGGGAGGGAACGCCAGGCGCCGCGGCAACGCCGGCTGCGCGGGCTTTTTTCATCCCCGCCTCCAGCCGGCCCCGCACTTCCTCAAAGCGGGGCACTTGCACTTGGCGGACTTCTTCCACACGGATCACGTGCCAGCCAAAAGGAGTGCGCACCGGCTCCGGGTACAAGCCGGTCTCCATGTTGCGAAAAGCGATGGTGAACTCCGGCACCAGGTCGCCGCGCAGGACCCACCCCAGGTCACCGCCTTTCGGCGCCGAGCCAGGGTCACGCGATAGCCTCGTCGCAACGCTGGCAAAAGACGCGCCGCCGTTGATCTCGGCCAGTGCGGCAGCGGCCTCTTCGCGGGTCGGTACCAGGATGTGCCGCGTGCGATATTGGTAGCTGCCCATGCCGATCACCCAGCGCGCGTATTCGTCGCGCATCTCCTGCTCCGTAGGGTCTGCTGCGTAGCTCAGGCCCGCGCTGCAAAGTGTGGCCAGTACAAGGCAGGCGGTGGCAAGTTTTTGTGTGATCAAAGGCATTCTCGGAAGTGCTGTGCAAGGGCGGCCATTGTAGGTACCGCCCATGGCAAGCAAGACGGGCGCAGCTAGCTATCCGAGTGCCGCCGCGCGTATGCTCTGCAGCGTGCTGCTGGGCGTGATGGCCTCCGGGTCCAGCAGGCAGTGCAGTATGGCCGGCTTGCCGCTGGCGCGGGCGCGGGCCAGGGCGGGGCCGAACTCTTCGGTGGTGCTGACCTTTTCGCCATGGCCGCCGAACACCTGGGCGTAGGCGCAGAAGTCGGGGTTCTTCAGCTGGGTGGCGCTGACGCGGCCCGGGTAGTGCCGCTCCTGGTGCATGCGGATGGTCCCAAACATGGCGTTGTCCAGCAGCACAACGATGATGGGCAGGCCGTATTGCACGGCGGTGGCGAACTCCTGGCCGTGCATCATGAAGTCACCGTCGCCCGCAAACACCACCACTTCACGCTGCGGCCACAGGCGCTTGGCGCCCACGCCGGCCGGCAGGCCATAGCCCATGGAGCCGCTGGTCGGCGCCAGCTGGCTGGCATAGGTAGTGAACGGCCAGAAACGGTGCACCCAGGTGGCGAAGTTGCCTGCGCCGTTGCAGAAGATGGTGTCGGCTGACAGCACGGCGCGCAGGTGCTGCATGACCTCGCCCATTTGCAGCGGGCCGGGGATGCGGATGGGCGCGGGGTCGCTCCAGCGCAGGTAGTCCGCATGGGCGATTTCGGTTTCGGCCAGCCAGGCTGGTGGCGATGCGGGACGCAGCCCGCCGACAGCCTCGGCAAAGGCCTGCGGCGTGGCGTGGATGGATTGGGTGGCACGGTACAGCTTGCCCAGCTCATCGGCGTCGGCATGCACATGCACCAGGGCTTGCTGCGGCGTGGGAATGCCCAGCAGTTCATAGCCCTGCGACGGCACTTCGGACAAGCGGCCGCCGACCAGCAGCACCAGGTCCGACTGGCGTATGCGCTCCAGCAGGCGCGGGTTTGCGCCCAGGCCCAGGTCGCCGCCGTAGCAGCGGTGGCCGTGGTCAAACAGCATCTGGCGGCGGAACGAACAGAACACCGGCAGCGAGAACGCTTCAGCGAAGGTTTTGAACTGCTGCACCGCCGCGTCCGACCAGCGGCTGCCACCGAGGATCACTACCGGCCGCTGTGCCATCGCCAGGCGCTGCTGCAGTTCGGCCAGTTGGCTGGGACCGGGGTAGGTTTCGGTCACCGCATAGGGCAGGGCGTCGGCCACGCTGGCGGCCTCGGTCAGCATGTCTTCGGGCAGCGCAATCACCACCGGGCCGGGCCGGCCCGAGGTGGCGACGTGGAAGGCGCGCGACACCAGCTCGGGCAGGCGTGCCGGGTCGTCGATCTGCACCACCCACTTGGCCATGCTGCCGAACACCGCACCGTAATCGAGTTCTTGGAAAGCCTCGCGCCCCAACGCTTCGCGCGCCACCTGGCCGACGAACAGCAGCATCGGCGTCGAGTCCTGGTGTGCGATGTGCACGCCGGCCGCGGCATTGGTCGCGCCCGGGCCGCGCGTCACAAAGCAGATGCCGGGCTTGCCCGTGAGCTTGCCCTGGGCCTCGGCCATCATGGCCGCGCCGCCTTCCTGGCGGCACACGGACACCGCGATCGACGCGTCGTGCAACGCATCCAGCACGGCCAGAAAACTTTCGCCGGGCACGCAGAACAGCTGCTGTACACCGTGGACCAGCAGTTGGTCAACAAGGATTTGGCCGCCGGTGCGGCTGTGGGGTGTGGTCATAGCAGTAAGGGGCAAGAGGGTAGGTGGGAGGCGCAGCAGCGCTCAGATCACGTTCTTTTCCAGCAGCGGGCGCTGGTCGACGATGCGCTGGATGGAAATGGGTGACAGGTCCAGGCTCTGGTAGCTGCCAGTGAGCATCAGCTCGGCCAGGCCGCGGCCCACGGCCGGGCACTGCTGCAGGCCGTGGCCGGAAAAGCCGTTGGCAAACACGAGGTTGTCGCAGTTGGGATGCAGGCCGACGATGGCGTTGTGGTCGAAGGTGTTCATCTCGTAGTAGCCGGCCCAGGCGCTTTGCAGGCGCAGCGCTTCAAAGCCCGGTATGCGCTCGGCCAGCGTGGGCCAGACATGGTCTTCAAATGCGCGGTAGTCGGGCTCCAGCGGCGCGAAGTCGGCGTCCTGGTCGGCGGGCGGTGCAAAGCCGGCGATGAAGCCCTTGCCTTCGGGGCGCAACCAGATGCCGCTGGTGTCAATCAGCAGCGGGCAGCCCGGCAATGCGGCCGGGCTGGACAGGTTGAACACTGTGCGGCGCTTGCCCACCACGGGCAGCGCAATGCCCGCCCAGCCGGCAATGGCCGCTGCCCAGGGGCCACCCGCATTCACGGCAAAGCGGCAGGGCAGCGTACCGCCGCTTTTCAGCCGCACGGCAGACACATGCTGCACGCCGTCGCTGCGGGCCATATCCAGCCCAATGGCCTCGTCGGCCAGGTAGCGTACGCCCTGGCTTTGCGCCTTTTTGCGCAGCGCGGTGAGCAGCAGGTAGCCGTCGAACCAGCCCTCGCCCGACAGGCCCAGCGAGCCGAGTACCACGTCGTGCAGCGCCAGCCACGGAAAGCGATTTTGCAGCTGTGCGGTGCTGAGCAGCGCGATGTCGGCGCCATGCTGCTTTTGCAGCGCATGGTTTTCGCGCAGCGTGGCCTCGCCCGCGGCGGTGGCCAGGTACAGGTAGCCGCCTTCGCACAGGCCGATGTCCGGCGTGTCGCCATGGCAGGCCAGCAGCGTGCCCACGTTGCGCAAGAAGTCGATGCCGTAGGCCGAGATGCGGATGTTGATGTCGGTAGAAAACTGCTGGCGTATGGAGCTGGCCGACAGTGCCGACGACGCTTGCGCATACGTCGGGTCGCGCTCCAACACCACCACCGGACAGCCCGGTTGCTGCAGTGTGAGGAAGTACGCAATGGCGCTGCCGATCACGCCGCCGCCGATGACCACGATGGGCATGGGAGCCATGCTGGTTGAACTGCGCGCTAAATGTCGAACTTCACGCCCTGGGCCAGTGGCAGTGCCGTCGAGTAGTTGATGGTGTTGGTGGCGCGGCGCATATAGGCCTTCCAGCTGTCCGAGCCGGATTCGCGGCCACCGCCGGTTTCCTTTTCTCCGCCAAACGCGCCGCCAATTTCGGCGCCGCTCGGGCCGATGTTGACGTTGGCAATGCCGCAGTCCGAGCCATTGCTGGCCATAAAGCGCTCGGCCTCGCGCATGTTCAGCGTGAAGATGGACGAGGACAGGCCGGCGCCCACCGCGTTGTGCCAGTCAATCGCCTGGTCCAGTGACTGGTAGCGCACCACGTACAGGATGGGCGCGAAGGTTTCGCGCAGCACCGGGCCGGCGTGGGCGTTCAGCTCCACCAGCGCTGGGCGCACATAGAAGGCCGCGTCGCCGGCAATGCCGTCCACGCGCGCGCCGCCGTGCACCGTGGCGCCCAGGGCGCGGCTTTCTTCCAGGGCTTTTTGCATGCCGTCGAATGCTGCGCGGTCGATCAGCGGGCCGACCAGGGTGCCGGCCGTGCGCGGGTCGCCCACCTGCACCTTGCCGTAGACCTTGGCCAGCTGGGGCACCAGGGTGTCGTACACGCTGTCGTGCACGAACAGGCGGCGCAGCGTGGTGCAGCGCTGGCCGGCCGTGCCCATGGCGGCAAAGGCGATGCCGCGCAGCGCCAGGTCGAGGTCGGCTGACGGGGTGACGATGGCGGCGTTGTTGCCACCCAGTTCTAGGATCGCGCGCGCAAAGCGGCCTGCCAGGCGCGGCGCCACGGCCTTGCCCATGGCGGTGGAGCCGGTGGCCGACAGCACTTTGACATGCTCGTCGTCGACCAGCACTTCGCCGATGTCGCGCTGGCCGATCAGCAGCTCCAGCAGGCCAGCGGGCGCATCGCCGAAACGGTCCAGTGCGCGTTGGGCGATGGCCATGGTGGCCAGGGCGGTGAGCGGGGTTTTTTCCGACGGCTTCCACACCACGGCATTGCCGCAGACCAGGGCGAGCGCGGCGTTCCAGCACCATACGGCGACCGGGAAGTTGAAGGCCGAGATTACGCCCACCACGCCCATGGGATGCCAGGTTTCCATCATGCGGTGCTCGGCGCGCTCGGTGGCAATCGTCAGGCCATACAGCTGGCGCGACAGGCCGACGGCGAAGTCGCAGATGTCGATCATCTCCTGCACCTCGCCCGCGCCTTCGCTAGGCACCTTGCCGACTTCCAGCGTCACCAGCAAGCCCAGGTCGGCCTTGGCGGCGCGCAGCTCTTCGCCCAGCAGGCGCACCAGCTCGCCGCGGCGTGGCGCAGGCACGTTGCGCCAGGCCTGGTAGGCGGCGTGGGCGTGGGCGATGGCGGCTGTGGCGTTGGCGGCCGAGGTTTGTGGCAAGTTGGCAATCGCCTCGCCCGAGATCGGCGAGCGCACGGCCAGGGTGCCGCCGGTATAGGCGGCGCGCGGCACACCCAGGCGTTGCAGCAGTTGGTCGACTTCAGAAGGGAGGGAGGTAATGGCTTCGGACATGGTGCGATGGACGGGTATGGAAAAGTGGCCCCAATATCCTCCAATACCGTCCGCTTGCATAGCGACAAATTCGAAGGACTTGATGCGAAAATAGAATCAAGTGCTTGCAAAGATGCTAGCTGCTTGCGCAGGAGAAATCTGTGCAAGAGCCTGAAATTAATTGAAAGCAGCAACCCTGCTTCATTCCCCAGGGGCATAACCATGTTTCGTAAAACCTTTCTGCCGCCGGTGGCGGATTTGCTGGCCTTCGAAGCCGCCGCCCGCCACACCAGCATCTCGCGTGCGGCCGAAGAGCTGCACCTGACGCAGAGCGCGGTGTCGCGCCAGATCCGCCAGCTGGAGCTGCAGCTGGGCATGGCCTTGTTCCACCGGGTGCGCCAGCGCGTGGTGCTCACCGACGCGGGCCGGGTCTACGCGGCCGACGTGCGCGCCGTGCTGCAGCAGTTGGCTGGCGCCACGCAGAAGGCCATGGCCTATTCCGACGGCGGTGGCCTGCTGAACCTGGCTGTGCTGCCCACCTTCGGCACCCGCTGGTTGATCCCCCGGCTGGGCGACTTTGCGGCGCACCACCCGGATGTCACCGTCAACATCGCCGCCCGCAGCGAGCCCTTCGACTTTGCCCAGGAGCCGCTGGACGCCGCCATCCACTTCGGGGCGCCGCTGTGGGCCGGCGCGGTGTGTGAATACCTGATGCACGAGCAGGTCGTGCCCGTCTGCAGCCCCGCCTACCAGCGCCAGCACGGCGTGAACCAGGTGCAGGATTTGTCGAAGGTGGTGCTGCTGCAGCAAACCACCCGCCCCACCCAGTGGGCCGACTGGTTCGAGCAGGTCGGCGCCGACGGCGTGCACGCCCTGCGCGGCCCGCGCTACGAGCAGTTCGCCATGATTGCCCAGGCTGCAGTGTCGGGCCTGGGGGCTGCGCTGCTGCCGCGTTTTCTGGTCGAGGCCGAAATCACATCGGGCGCGCTGGTACAGCTGTTTGCGCAGGCGCTGGACAGCAGCGATGCCTACTACCTCGTGTACCCGGAGTCGAGGGCTGAGGCGCCGCTGGTCAGGGCGTTTCGGGACTGGATACGGGACGCGGCCAAGGCCACGCCGGTCCTGACTTGAGCGGCTCGTCCATGCCATGTTTGCTATCCATCGCTGATCGTGGCTTGAATGGGGCCTATCGTGGCAAATCACTCCGCGCGCCTTGACCACCGCGTTGGCCGATCCCGACCCTGCGGTGGCCAAGCGCGTGTTTGAAGCGATGATGACGATGCGGAAGATTGATATCGCGGCGATAGAGGCAGCGCGGCGGGGGGATGCTCATGCTTGAGCCCATCGTTTCTCGCGTGATTTGAAACCCTGGATGGCGTAGACATCTGCGGGTGGCCGACCTGCGCGTTGTGGATGCCAGTGTGACTCCACGCATCATCAGCGGCAACATCTACAGCCCCACACTGATGATTGCTGAGAAGGTGGCGCGTTTGATTGCGGCGGGACTGTAGACTGATCAGCCTTTCGGTTGTGCCTGCTTGAGCAATCCCACAAACACCCCCAGCAGTTCCCGCGCGCTCTGCCAGCCGGTCGCCGGGTCCAAGCCCCATTGCGCGAAATGGCCGTCGGTCTGCATGCGCGCCAGGCCGTAGACGGTGGCGCGGGCCAGCACGGCCAGGGTTTGCGGGTCGCAGCGCTGGGCGTCGCCTTGCTGCTGGGCCAGCTCCAGGGCCTGCAGTGTCAGGTCGCGCAGTTCCTGGTTGCGCTGCGCCATGCCGCTGGCTGCGGCGTAGTCTATCTGGTCGCGCGCCGACACCACGCGGAAGTGCATGGGGTGCTGCTCAGCCCAGTCCAGATAGGCTTCGCCCAGCGCCTGCAGCTGCTCCAGGCCCTGCTGCCGGTGGGCGGCCACGCCGGTGACCATACCGATGCGCAAGCGCTCGGTGGCTTCTTCGGCCACCGCGGTCAACAAGGCCTTGCGCGAGGCGAAATGCCGGTACGGCGCGCTGGGCGCCACGCCGACACGGCGGGCCAGTTCGCGCAGGCTGAGGTGCTCGGCCCCCACCTCTTCGGCCAGCTGCACGGCCGCGTTCAGCAGGGTCTGTCGCAGGTTGCCGTGGTGGTAGGCGCGGGGCATGGGCATGGTGGCTTCCAATGTGTGAGCGTTTTTCATCATATGGCCAGAAGCCAATATTCACTATCGCTGCAATGTGAGCGCCTTGTAACGCGGTTCGACTGCGCGCGGCAAAGCCCTTAGTCTGCGGCCCAGCGCTGCACCGTGCAGGGCACAAAGGACTGTGATGACAAAACCTCTCCCCCCAATGGTGGGACTCTCTTCCACCGCACATCGAACCAATGGGGCGCGCTGGGCCCTGCTGGCCGGCCTGTCGTTGGCGCTGCTGGCCATGGCGGCGCTGATTCTGGTTTTGATGCCCGATGCGTCCGGCATGCGCCAGCTGATCCGCGCCACGGCGCGCAGCTCGCTGCTGTTGTTCGTCTTGGCGTTTACCGCGTCGGCCCAGGCGTGGCTGTGGCCGGGCGCCTGGTCGCAGTGGCTGTGCAGCCAGCGCCGGCAGCTGGGACTGGCGATGGCGGTGTCGCATGCCATCCATGCGTGCGCGATTGCGGGTTTTGCGCTGCTCGACCCGCTGGCTTTCCAGATCCATCTGGTGCAGAGCAACCCGGTGCCGGGGACTATCGGCTACGCCTTCATCGTGGCGATGGCCGCCACCTCGTTCGACCGCAGCGCCGCCTGGCTGGGGCCGCGTGCCTGGCGCTGGCTGCATCTGGGCGGCATGTATTTTTTATGGGTCAGCTTCATGGTGACTTTCGGCAAGCGGCTACCGCAGTCGGGGGCTTATGTAGTGCCTGTGCTGATTCTGCTGGCGGCGCTGGGCTTGCGCCTGTGGCCGTGGCTGCTGCGCCGGCGTGCGGTGTGAACGCGGGCAGTGCGTGGCTCCATCTTTCGGGTCAACTCTGGATCTACCCATGGTGCCAGCTTGGGCGTAGGCTTGGCCTATCTAATCTGGAGTACCCGCATGAACATCCGAATGGCCGAGCCGGCCGATTACGCGCAATGGCTGCCCCTGTGGAAGGGCTACCAGGTCTTCTACAAGGCGGAGATTGCCGATGCAGTGACCGAACTGACCTGGGCGCGCTTTCTGGACGCCAGCCAGCCCATGCACTGCGCCGTGGCCGAGATCGACGGCGTGCTGGTCGGCATGGTGCACTACATCTTCCACCGCAGCTGCTGGACAGCGGGCGACTACGTGTATTTGCAAGACCTGTTTACCCAGCCCGGCCTGCGTGGCAAGGGCGTGGGGCGTGCGCTGATCGAACATGTGTATGCGAGCGCCGAGCATGACCATGCATCCCGTGTCTGGTGGCTGACCCATGAGAGTAATCAGCAGGCCATGCAGCTGTACGACCGGATCGCCGACAAGAGCGGCTTTGTGCAGTACCGCAAGCTGCTGGCTTGAGCCGTAGTCTTAACAGTGGCGCGCCAGGAAGTCGGTCACAGTCTTCATGCATGCCGTTCGTTCCTCTACATGCGGCATATGGCTGGAGGATTCGAATATGACCCATTCGTTCGCCGGAATATGGTCGGCGAAGGGTTGCACGACTTCGGGGGCCGCCTCGTCGTAGCGGCCAGAAATGAGCAGCGTAGGCACGGCAATCGCGTGTAGCCGGTCAATGATGCTCCAGTCCTTCATGGAGCCGATGACATAGAACTCCGTGGGGCCGTTCATGGCGTGGTAGACCGTGGGGTCTGCATCCATGGCGTCAAATGTGCGTTGTACTTCTGCGGGCCAGGGAACCAGGCGGCACACGTGGCGCTGGTAAAACACCTGGCTGGCCGCGCGGTACGCGTCACTGCTCAAAGTGCCTGCGGCTTCGTGTTCCAGCAAACTATTCTGTACGTCGGGTGGCAATGCTGCGCGCAGGCGGGCCGCAGCCTGCAGCCACAGGGCCATGGACGCAGGAGAGTTGGCAATCACGGCGGCCTTCAGGCCGGTGGGGCGCAGCACCGCATGCTCTGCGGTCAGCATGCCGCCCCAGGACTGGCCGAGGAGTGCGTAGTTGTCGGCAATGCCCAGGTGTTGCAGCAGGTTGTTGAGCTCGTCCAGAAACAAGGACACTTGCCAGAAATCGGCCGGCTTGTGCGGCAGGTGGGTGGAGCGCCCGTTGCCCAGTTGGTCGTAGTGGATGACTGCGCGGCCGGTCTTGGCGATATCCCGAAATGCGTCCACATAGTCATGGGTGCAACCCGGGCCGCCGTGGGCTACAACCAAAGGCGTCAGGCCACTGCGCAGATTGCCGCAGATGCGGTACCAGGTCTGGTAGTTTTGAAACGCGGCATAGCCTTCACTGATGGAGTACATGTTTTTTCCTGTGCGTATGGATAGCAGCAAGATAAAACAGCACAGACCATGGGGCTAGCTAGCAAATTTGATAGATTTTCAGTGTTCGAGCAGGCGGTAGTGCATGGCACGCACCACAGCCTGTACCCGGTTGCTGGCGCCCAGCTTGCGGGTGGCGGTATTCAGGTGCAGGCTCACGGTCGCCACGGAGCGGCACAGCTTGCGGGCGATTTCCTTGGCGGTTAAGCCTTCTGCCGACCAGGCAAGGCATTCACGCTCCCGCTTGCTCAGGCGCACATGCTGGCAGGTCAGCATCTCACTGTCGAACAAGGGGAAGACCGACTCCTGGAAGGAGTGCGCAATAAAGCTCAGCTCGGCCAGAGTCTCGGCCAAGGCACTTTCCTGTTGCGTGCCAATGGTGATGCCGGTGATGGTGCCAAAGCTTCCACCGGGCAAATGCAGGGGCACCGTGGCTCCGCAGGGCATCTGGTTGTCGCGCATGTAGTCGAGCACGGGCTGGTGCCGCTCGGTGAGCACCACGCGCAACGCGGATTCCTCCGGTCGCTGGTACGACCAGACGAAGGGGGCGCAGGTTTTGAGTGCGTAGGTCTGCACCGGGTCGGCCTGGTAATACCCGTGTTCGCTCCACAGAGACAGCATGTCGGTAGGCACATTGTTCATGTGCAGCAAGGAGGGAGTGATCAAGTCGCCCTCCATCGAGAACGGCACAGGAGTGAAGTCGTAAATCATCGCGTCGTACCCCAGCCGGGACGTCTGCTGGTACAGCTCGGCGAAAGACTGGCGCAGCGTATGGGCCTGCGTGGCGGGGCTATGGGTGATTCTGATACTCATGGCGATTTTCCAAAATACATCATGGACAACAGTTCTTAAATGGGCGGAGCAAGAGTACTGCTGCCCATGCAATTCAGGTGCCAATCCACGGTGACCGCCCGCTTCGTCCAAGCGGAAAACTAGCATTTTTGCTATCTACCCCACGGCACAGGCCGCCATTACATTGGCTGTAAGTCTGAGGCCGCTGGTGGCCTCTGCGAGCCGGGAGGTGTATGCGTGTGCAGCTAGTCAGGATTCATTTGTGTGATCGCTCTTGGTGCGTTCAGCCTGCGGCAGCAGCGGCCTTGCACCAACAGCATGCATAGCATGCTGGCACGGAACATGACTTCGATAGCGCACCGAGGCTTGGGCTATCTGCCTGCCGCGAAAGAATAAATATGCACCGATATCGTTTTCTATTGTTTCGACCACTGCAGCTATTGCCCGTGCTGTTGGGTATCAGCTTGCTGACTTTTGTGATGGTGCGCAGCATTCCCGGCGACCCCGCCCGCATACTGCTGGGCGTGCGCAGCACACCCGCCGCGCTGGCCCGGGTGAGGGCACAGTTCGGCCTGGATGAGCCCTTGTGGCTGCAATACTTTTACTTCTTGCGCAACCTGCTCAACGGTGAATTGGGCAAATCGATCATTTACCGGGTCGATACCCTGAAGCTGATTTTTTCGCGCATGGAGCCGACCCTGTGGCTCATTGGCGGCAGCGTACTGCTGGCGGTGCTGCTGGCCATACCGCTGGCTGCGATCGCCGCGCGCCAACAAGGCAAGCTGGCGGACCACCTGATACGGCTGCTCTCCACGGGCGGGCTGGGATTCCCTGCCTTCTGGCTGGGCATCATGATGATTTTGCTGTTCAGCATCACGCTGGGGTGGTTTCCTGTATCCGGCTATGGCGATACCTGGCTGGAGCAACTGCACCACATGGTGCTGCCGTGCCTGACGGTGGCGCTGGCTTTGGCTGCGGTGCTGATCCGCAACCTGCGGGCCAGCCTGATCGCGGAAATGGGCAGCGACTACGCCACGGCGGCGCGGGCCCGAGGGCAGCCTGTGTCGCGCATTTTCTGGCGCCACGCCATGCCCAATTCTTTGGTGCCCACCATCAACCTGCTGGCAGTCAATGTCGGATGGTTGATCGGCAGCACCGTGGTGATCGAGAGCGTGTTTGCCATTCCCGGCATGGGGCAGTTGCTGGTCAAGGCCATCTTCAGCCGCGACTACATGGTGGTGCAGGGTGTCGTATTGGTGTTCGCGCTGGCCACCGTGCTGGTGAATTTGCTGGCCGACCTGGCCACTGTTTCGCTCGATCCACGGGTCAAGCTATGAGTACGAAAAATGCACTGCAGGGTGTTGGCCGGCGCTGGCTGCCGCGCCAGAATACCTTGGTTTTTGGGGCTGCCATCATCGTGTTGTGGCTGTTGTTGGCCGTTTTTGCGCCATGGATTGCCCCCTTTGACCCCGTCGCGCTGGACCCCGCCGCCAGCCTGCTGGCGCCAGGGGGCAACTATCTCTTCGGTACCGACAACTTTGGCCGCGACATCTTTTCCCGGGTGGTCTGGGGTGCGCGGGTCGACCTGCAGATGTGCGTGGTCGGTGTCATCTTTCCCTTCATGCTGGGAACCACATTCGGCGCGTTTTCGGGATATGTGGGCGGCGCCGTGGATGCCTTGGTGATGCGCTGTATCGACATCGTTCTGGCATTCCCTTTTTTGGTGCTGATGCTTGCCATCATCGCCATTCTGGGCCCGGGACTCATCAGTTTCTATATTGCGATGGCATTGGTGGGCTGGGTGTCTTATGCGCGCCTGGTGCGCTCCCAGGTGTTGACGCTGAAGCACCAGGACTTCATTCTAGCCGCGCGCAGCCTGGGCTACGGCCATCTGCGGATTCTGTTTGTCCATCTGTTGCCCAATGCGTTGGCCAGTGCACTGGTTTTCTCCATGTCCGACTGTGTGCTGGTGCTGTTGAGCGGTGCCGCCGTCAGCTATCTCGGCCTGGGCGTGCAGCCGCCCACGGCCGAGTGGGGCGTGATGGTGGCCGAGGGGCAAAGTTTCATTACCACGGCCTGGTGGATCACGGCTTTTCCTGGACTGGCGATTGTGGTGCTGGCCTTGGGCTTCAGCCTGCTGGCCGATGGCATTGGCGAAAAACTGGGAGAGCGCGCATGACGCTCCTGCAGGTTTCCCATCTCAGTGTCGCCAATCGGCAAGGCATTGCTCTGGTTGACGACGTTTCTTTCAGCCTGAACGCAGGCGAGATGCTCGGATTGGTGGGCGAAAGTGGCTCCGGGAAGACTGTGAGTTGCCGCGCCTTGATGCGCCTGCTCCCACCGGATGCAATGCGGATTGCGGGTGGGGAAGTTCTGCTGCAGGGGCAGAATATTCTGGCCATGTCCGAGCGACAGATGGCGAAGATACGCGGGCGCGAGATCGGGATGATTTTTCAAAATCCTTCCAGCCACCTGAACCCGATCATGAGCATAGGTGCGCAGATCGCCGAAAGCCGGCGCCTGCATTTTGGAGCGAGTGCACGCGAGGCGATGGCCGACGCCGTAGACCTGTTGCGCAAGGTGGGCATCCCCGATCCCGCGCAGCGGGTGAAGAGCTATCCGCACGAGTTTTCGGGCGGTATGCGCCAGCGCGCAATGATTGCGGTAGCACTCGCACCAGAGCCCAAGCTGCTGATTGCAGATGAGCCCACCACCGCGCTGGACGTCACGGTGCAGCTGCAAATTTTGCGTTTGCTGATGGAGTTGCGCGACACACTGGGTGTTGCCATCGTGATGATCACCCACGACCTGGGCGTGGTGGCGCAAACCTGTGACCGCATTGCCGTGATGTACGGCGGGCGTCTGTGCGAGACCGGCGGCAAACACCAGGTCCTCGCAGGCGCGATTCACCCCTACACGCAAGGACTGATTGACTGCCAGCCCGCCAGCGAAGGAGGGCGCGGCAGGCTCGTCACCATCGATGGCCAACCACCCGTGGCAGAACACTTTCCGGCAGGTTGTCGTTTTCATCCACGCTGCCAGCGCGCCACGCAAGTTTGCCAGGCACAACAGCCCACCACACCCACGGACGCCACGCACCTCGCCGCCTGCCACCATCCGCTAGCCCATCTGCACACACCGGAGTTGCCATGCTGACCGCCCATTGGCCCTTGCTGGAAGTTGATGCGCTGTCGGTCAAGTTCCCGGTCGCGGGTGCGCTCTTTGGGGCGAAGCGTTGGCTGCACGCGCTCAGTGACGTGCATCTGCAACTGCGCAAGGGAGAAATTCTCGGTTTGGTGGGCGAGTCCGGCAGTGGCAAAAGCACACTGGGGCGCGCCATCATCCTGCCGCAGGAGAACATCAGCGGCGGCTGCATTCGCTTTGAAGGGCGGCCGATCACCGGCGGTTTGAAAAGCGATATGGCGCGCATGCGCCAGCAAATGGCCATGGTTTTTCAGGACCCTTTTGCCTCGCTCAATCCCAGGCAGACCATTGGCGAAAGCATTGCAGAAGTGCTGCGCGTCCACCGCAAGGTGCCCAAGGACCGCGTACCCGCGCGGGTGGACGAGCTATTGGCCGAGGTTGGCTTACGCCCCGAGCATGGCAAGCGCCGCCCGCATGCGCTCAGCGGCGGCCAGTGCCAACGTGCCGGCATTGCCAGGGCCTTGGCCATCGAACCCCAACTGATTGTTGCGGACGAATGCGTGTCGGCGCTGGACGTGTCGATCCAGGGTCAGATCATCAATTTGCTGATGAGCCTGCGTGAGAAAAAGGGGTTGACGATTCTGTTCATCGCCCATGACCTCGCGATCGTGCGCCGCCTGTGCGACCGCGTTGCGGTGATGTACCTGGGCCGCATCGTGGAAGAAGGGCCGGTAGAAGCCGTGTTCAGCCAGCCGCGCCACCCTTACACCGCCGCGTTGATGGCGGCGATCCCTGAAATTGACCCCCACAAAACCCTGGCTGGCAGTGCCTTGGTGGGCGAGCCACCGAGCCCGATTGCGCGGCCTGCGGGGTGCGCTTTTCACCCCCGCTGTCCGGTAGCCCAGGCGCAATGCCGCAGTGGGAATGCCCCCGAAACCCGGCATTTTGCCGACCATGGCTACGCCTGCGTCCTGGATCGCAGTGGTGGCGAGTTCGTTAACCAAGGAGTTGTGAAATGAAACTAAGACTGACTAAGACGGCCGCCGTGGGCCTGCTATTGCTGGCTTGCTTGGCCAACGAGGCTGCGCAGGCAGCGGGCGTGTTGAGCATTGGCCGGCGCGAAGACAGCACTACCTTCGACCCGATCAAGTCGGCCCAGAACGCCGACAACTGGGTGTTCTCCAATGTTTTCGATCCCTTGGTGCGGGTGGATAAAACCGGCACCAAGCTGGAGCCCGGTGTGGCCGAGAGCTGGACGGTCTCGCCAGACGGCAAGGTCTACACCCTCAAAATCCGCAGCGCCAAGTTCTCCGATGGCACGCCCGTGACTGCTGGCGACGCTGCCTTCAGCCTGCTGCGCATCCGTGACAATGAGGGCTCGCTCTGGCGCGACTCCTACAGCATCATCGACACCGCAAAAGCGCAAGATCCCCGCACCCTGGTCATTTCCCTGAAGTCGCCTTCCGCGCCGTTCTTGTCGCAGCTGGCCTTGCCGAATGCGTCCGTGATTTCAGAGAAAGCCATGAAGGCGGCAGGAGAAGAGAAGTTTGCGGAAAGTCCCGTCGGCTCTGGCGCCTTCAGCGTCAAGAAGTGGACCCGTGGTGAAAAAATCGCCTTGGTCAAAAACCCGTATTTCTGGCAGGCCGACAAGGTCAAACTGGACGGCGTGGATTGGCTCACCATCCCCGACGACAACACCCGCATGCTGAAGGTCCAGGCGGGCGAACTGGACGCCGCCCTGAGCGTGCCGTTTTCGCGGATTGCATCCCTCAAGAAAGATGCGAACTTGACCGTGGAGCTGGACGTATCCACCCGCGAAGACCATCTGTTGATCAACCACTCGCATGGCGCGCTGGGCAAGATTGCAGTGCGGCAAGCGTTGGACATGGCGATCGACAAAGACACCATCGTCAAGACGGTCTCGTTTGGTTATGGCCAGGTTGCCAACTCCTATATTCCCAAAGGCGCGCTCTTCCACTATGCCGACAACCTGCGCCGCCCCTACGACCCCGACAAGGCCCGAAAAATGCTGGCCGATGCGGGTGCTACCAATCTGAACCTGAAATACATCGTCAATGCAGGCGACGAGGTGGACGAGCAGATCGCCGTGCTGTTGCAGCAGCAGTTGTCCAAAGTGGGCGTGAAGATCAATCTGCAAAAGGTCGACCCCAGCCAAAGCTGGGACATGCTGGTGGCCGGTGACTACGACATCTCGGTGATGTACTGGACCAATGACATTCTGGACCCGGATCAGAAAACCACCTTCACGCTGGGCCATGATTCCAACCTGAACTACATGACGCGCTACCAGAACGACAAGGTCAAAGCCCTGGTGGCTGCCGCGCGTCTGGAAATGAACCCCAAGAAGCGAGAGCAGATGTATACCGATTTACAGAAGATGGCCAAAGCCGACGTGAACTGGGTTGACCTGTACTACAGCCCTTACCGCAACGTCAGCCGTAAAAACATCACCGGTTTTTACCAAAATCCGCTGGGCCGCTTCTTCCTGGAAGATACCGTGAAGAAGTGATTTTCAAAGACATCCGGCTGCTAGCTCACACCAGCCGGATGTCTAGCGGCTTCACGCCCGCAAACACCTGGTCCAACTGCTTGGTGTTCAAGCCAAACTGCCGTGCGAACAGGCCGGCCAGCACAGCGCGGTATTCGTTGAGCACCGGGTAGTCGCGGTTCTGGAACAGAGTGGCTTGTTCCACCTTCTGTTGTTCGCCAGCGATCTGGCCGCCCGCATTGGGGCCGCTACGCAGACCGCCGCCCAGCACCCAGTAGACCGAGCCATGGCCGTGGTCGGTGCCACGGTTGCCGTTTTGCCGAAAGGTGCGGCCGAACTCGCTGGCCACCACCACCGTGGTGTTGCGCCAGGCCGGGCCCATCTCTTGGGCAAAGGCGGCCAGGCCGCGGCCCAGTTCGTCCAGGCGCGAGGCCAGGTAGCCGGTGGCACCGCCTTGGTTCACATGGGTGTCCCAGCCGCCCACGTCCACAAAGCCGATGTTGTAGCGCTCTTTCATCAGCCGGGCGATGCGCTGGGCCTCCAGCTCGAAGCCCTTGGCACTGATGGCGCCGCGGCTGGCGGCCAGCATCTCGCCGCTGAGTTCACGCGTGACTTCGTCGCGTACTGCAAAGCCGTCGCTCACCGGGCTGGCGAGTCTGGTGCCCTGGTACATGGCGGCGATGATGGCCGTCTGGCGCGGGTCCACGGCGGGTTTGGCAACCGACTTGAGCCCCGTGTTGGGTACCTGCAGCGTGCCCTGCATGGACAGCGGCAAGCTGTCGGTAAAGGCCATGGGCGCGGCACCGTTGACCACATTCGACAGCCGGTTCAGAAAGCCGGAGCGGAAGTTCTTCGGGCCGTTCAGCGGCTGGCCGAGCTCAATGCTGTCCTGGGTCTCAAAGTGGCTGCGCGACACGTCGTCGGTGCCGGCGAACGGAATGAAGCTGACCTCGCCCTTCTGGAATAGCGGGTACACCGTGTCGCGCAGTGCAGGGTGCAAGCCCCAGTCGGCATTCAGGGCGATGGCGGTGTTCAGGTCGGTGCCGGGGCGGGGGATGGCGATCTCGGGCCGGGAGGCGTAGTAGAAGTCGCTGCTGGTGGGCACCAGCAGGTTCGCCGCGTCGTAGGCTCCGCGTAGAAAAACGAACAGCAGGCGTGGCGTGGCAGTGTTGGGAGCGGCGGGCGCGGCAAATAGCTGGCCGGCATTCAGTGCGAAGGGCAGGGCTGCGGCGGACTGGAGTAAGTGGCGGCGTTGCATTTTTCTCTCCTAACGGTGCATCAGCTCGGGCGAGGACAGCAGGAAGCTGTTCCACTCTTGCGGCGAAGTGGCTTCTGCCAATGCCTTCTGCGTGTTTGGTCCCAGGGTCTGGCCCAGCGCGCGGTAGTACAGCGCGTTGGCCATTTGTGGGAAGGCAGGTTTGTCCACCGGCTGCGGACCGTCGGTCTTGAACAGGCCGGCGTTGCCCGAGCCTATGGCCTTGGCGATTTCAAAGCGCGTGGCCATCTGGCCGGGGCTGGCCCAGGCGGCGGTGTCCAGGGCGTAACCGTCGGGCGTCTGGTGGCCGTACAGCGGCTCGCCCATGCGGTTCAGCCAGTTCAGCATGGGGCCTACGTTCAAGATGGGTTTGTTGTCATAGGCCAGGCGCACGGCAGACACCACGTAGTGCATCGGGTCCTTGAATTTCTCGCCCGCGCCCTGGGCGAATTCGGGTGAGGTCAGCAGGGTCTGCAGGGTCACGGCAATATCGCCGTCGCTGCGCAAGAAGCTTTGCGCCATGCGTTCCACCAGGGCCGGTGGCGGCTCGTCGCTCAGCCAGTACTGGGCCAGCTTGCGGCTGATGAAGTGGGCGGTGGCCGGGTGCTTGGCCAGGCGGTCCAGGGCCTCGTCCAGCTCGGCCAGGCCGCGGCTGCGGATGGGTTGGCCCAGCAGGGTTTTGGGGCCGTAGTCGTGCCGGTTGGGGTTGAATTCGAACAGGCCCTTGCGCACATAGTCGCCCTGCAGCTCCTTGCGCAGCTTGGGGGCGTCGGGGTTGAAGCTATAGCCCACGCCGGTGAGGATGCGCGCCATTTCTTGCACGTCTTGCTGGCTGTAGCCCGAGCCTACGCCCAGGGTGTGCAGCTCCATCAGCTCGCGGGCGTAGTTTTCGTTGATGCGGCCGGCGGCGTTCTGTTCGTTGTCCAGGTAGCGTAGCATGGCCGGGTGGTGGGCCACGGCGCCCAGCAGGTCGCGGAACTTGCCTAAAGCGTAAGGGCGCAGGGCGGTGTCTTCGTAGTCGCCCACCATGGCGCGCAGATTGGCCTTGTACAGGTGCACGTTGAAGTGGTTCAGCCAGAACCAGGTCATTTGTTCCTGTACCTGGTTGCTGGAGTACAGGGCGCGCAGCAGGTGCCGGGTGGCGGCCTCGCGGCCCAGGCGGTTCATCTCCTGCTGGTAGGCCTGTTGGGCGGCCTTTTTGTCGTCGTCATTGGCGAAGGTGGCGTTGACCTCCTTCTGCTGCTTTTCCATGTCGGTGGCCAGCTGTACCAGCGGCTGCTGGCTGATGGTCATGGCCGCTATTTGCTGCTGGACGACCGGGGGCAGGGTGGCGGGGCCGGGACGCAGTTGCTGGTTGATATAGGCCTGTAGTCCCTTGGATTCGGCCTGCTCCAGCGTGGCCGTCGTGGCGCCCCAGGTCAGGCGGTTGGTCAGCTTGTAGGCGTCTACCGGGGCGGGGCGAGATGTGCTGGCTGTATTGGCGGAGGGTTTGGCTGGATCATGGGTGGCGCAAGCACCCAGCAGCAGGCTGGCTAGCAGCGCGGGGGTAATACATCGGAACGGTGGGATACCCATCATGCGTCTCCTGTGTTGTGTAGCACACAGCATGTGCAACGAGCCCCGGGCAGCTGGCGATGACCGGCTTTACATTAGTTTGCCCCTGTCACCCAGTTTTAACCTTGGGCCACGGGCCGGGACGGGTCGCTGCACCAGTCGCTCCAGCTGCCGGCGTACAGGCCGGTGGTGCCCAGGCCGGCGATTTCCATGGCGATCAGATTCGGGTTGGCGCTGACGCCGCTGCCACAGTGGTGGACCACGCTGGCGGGGTCGCGGTTCCCCAGCAGGGCTTCAAATTCGGCACGCAGCTGGCTGGCGGGCTTGAACTTGCCGTCCGGCCCCAGGTTCAGGCTGAACGGGCGGTTCAGCGCGCCGGGGATGTGGCCAGCCACCGGGTCCAGTGGTTCGACCTCGCCCTTGAAGCGCGGCGTGGCGCGGGCATCGATGATGGTCTGGCCCGGGCGGCCCAGGTTGCTCACTACAGTTTCTGTAGCTACCAGCGTAGATAGACTCTGCGTTGGAGCGAAGTTTGTCGTGAATTTATGGGGCTCTTCCGCGTCGGTGACGGCGCCGCCAGCGGCCTGCCAGGCTTGCAGCCCGCCGTCCAGCACGGCCACGGCAGCGTGTCCCATCCACTTCAGCATCCACCACAGGCGGCCGCAGTAGTTCATGCCGTTGCGGTCGTACACCACAGCCTGCATGTCGTTGCTGAAACCCACGCTGGACAGCCAGGTGGCAAAGGCTTCCTGGGTGGGCAGCGGGTGCCGGCCGCCCGATTCCGCCGGGCCAGTCTTGGCGCTGAGGGCGTGGTCCAGATGCGCATACACCGCGCTGGGGATGTGGGCCGCGCGGTACTGCTGTTGGCCGGCGTCGGGCTGGGCCAGATCAAATGTGCAGTCGAACACCATATAGGGCTGGCCGCTGGCTTGCAGGGCCTGGAGCTCTGCTACGGAGATAAGGGTGCTGTACATCGGTGCTTACCTTTCAGTGTTCTTCGGCGGGGGCATTCGGCGCGGCCTGGCCACGCAGCACAGTGGCGGCGATGCCACTGGCCATGATCAGGCCCATGCCCAGCCAGCCCAGGGATGAGATTTTGTCGCCAAACAAGAGCAGGCTGTAGACCGCGCCGAACACAATGCCTGAATACTGCAGGCTGGCCACCGTCAGCATGGCGCCCTGGGTCTTGGCGGAGGCGTAGGCCCGCGTCATGAACAGCTGGCCGAGCGCGGCGAACACGCCTATGGGCAGCAGCCACAAGGCCGTAGGCCAGTGCCACGTGGATGCGCCGGTCAGCAGCATGCCCAGGCTACCTGCCACGGCCGAACCCACTGCGAAATAAAACACAGTACGCGCCTCGGGCTCGCCCATGCGCGACAGCGCCATCACCTGCATATAGGCGAATGCGGCCGCCATGCCCGACAGCAGACCAATCAGCCCGGCGAACATTTCGTTCTGGTCCAGGCTGGGGCGCAGCACCATCACCACGCCGATGAAGCCGGCCATCACGGTCAGTACCAGCGGGCCTTGCTGCAGGGCCGATTGGCTTTGGCCCGGGCGCCAGGTCAGCAGCGCGCCGCCGATCAGAAAGGCGGCGATCCAGATGCTGCTCATGTAGTTCAGCGTCATGGCCGTGGCCAGGGGCAGGTGGGCGATGGCGTAGAACCAGGCCCCCAGCGAGGCCACGCCAATCGTGCTGCGCCAGGCGTGCATGCCAGGGTAGCGGGTTTTCAGGCTGACGCCCTGGGCGCGCGCCAGGGTGGCCAGGAAGGCCATGCCGATCAGGCCACGGTAGAACACCAGTTCAGCCGGATTGAAGTGCGCCGAGGCGAACTTGACGCAAACCCCCATGCTGGCAAATACAAAAGCCGCCAGCACCATCCATAAAGCCTGCATCGCTCCGCTTTCTATATCTATGAAAAATAGGCCGCTAGCGCAAATAGATCCTGCGCTAGCAGCTACTTATTTAATAGCATTTCGGTACCACTCATGGAAGTGCTGCATGCCGTCTTCCATCGGGCTTTGGTAGGGTCCGACCTCGTTGTCACCGCGCTGCAGCAAGGCCTTGCGCCCGGCATCCATGCGCAGGGCGATTTCGTCGTCCTCCACGCAGGTTTCCATATAGGCGGCCTGCTGGGCCTCGACGAAGTCGCGCTCGAAGGCGGCGATTTCCTCGGGGTAGTAGAACTCCACCATGTTCAGCGTCTTGTTCGGGCTGATGGGGTGCAGCGTGGACACGGTGAGCACGTGCGGATACCACTCGACCATCACGTTCGGGTAGTAGGTCAGCCAGATCGCGCCGTGCTTGGGGGCTGCGCCCTGGTTGTAGGCTTTCAGGGCGTCCTGCCAGCGCTGGTAGGCAGGGCTGCCGGCGGCGCCCAGGCGTTGCGCCAGGCCCACGGTCTGCACCGAATACTGGTCCTTGAACTCCCACTGCAGGTCGTCGCAGGTGACGAAGCCGCCCAGTCCGGGGTGGAAGGGGCCGACGTGGTAGTCCTCCAGATAGACCTCGATGAAGGTCTTCCAGTTGTAGTCGCACTCATGCAGCTCTACGTGGTCGAGCACGTGGCCGGTGAAGTCCAGGTCGGCCAGCGGCCCCATGCCCGCCAGGTCGGCTTGGACATTTCTGCTGCCTTCGAACAGCAGGCCATTCCACTCCTGCAGCGGGTACTGCTTCAGGTTCAGGCAGGGGTCTTGCGCAAAATGCGGCGCGCCCAGCAGCGTGCCTGTGGGGCTGCCATGCACGCCTCCACCACCGCCGCTGTAGGTCCAGCGGTGCAACGGGCAGACGATATTGCCGCCGGCGCTGCCTTGCTGGGTGGTGTTCAGCGAACCCCGGCCCTTGAGCATCACCGCCTGGCGGTGCCGGCATACATTGGAGACCAGCTCCACGCCGTTCGGCGTGCGCACCAGCGCGCGGCCTTCGCCCTCCTGGGGCAGGGCGTAGTAGTCGCCCACCTCGGGTACGGCCAGGTTGTGGCCGACGTAGCGTGGCCCTCGCTGGAAGATGGTTTCGATCTCGCGCTGAAACAGCGCTTCGTCAAAATAGCTTGAAACTGGTAGTTGGCTTGAGGCCTGCTGCAGTTGAAGACTTAAATCAGACATGGTTGTCCTGACCTAGAGACTCCCCCTATGAAGGGGCAGGTTAGGCGCTAATCCAGGGATTTTGCGCGGGAAGAAGCTCCGGCGGTGCAGCAAAAGCACGGTCACCGGTGGCGAAAAGAGGGCCGATTGTACCCGCCAGGGTGTTTTCGGCTGGCAGCTCTGCCGCAGCCGCCTGTGCCAGCCCGTAAAATCACTCCTCTTTGCCGATTCCATTCTTTGCCCCACCCATGCCCAAGGCCGCCGCCAAAACCGTACCCGACGCCCCGCAAGAGGCCTTGCCTGCCAGCTACGAGGCCGCCCAGCAGGAGCTGGAGCAATTGGTCAGCCGCCTTGAATCGGGCCAATTGCCCCTGGAACAGCTACTGTCCGGCTACCAGCGCGGTGCCCAGCTGCTGCAGTTCTGCCGTGACCGGCTGGACGCGGTAGAACAGCAGATCAAGGTGCTGGACCAGGGTGTGCTGAAGCCATGGACGCAAGAATGAATACCACCGCATTTGATTTATCCCGCTGGAGCAGCCAGCAACTGGCCCGTGTAGAACAGGCCCTGAGCGACTGGGTGGCCGCTGGCGGCGTGGTGGACGATGAACACCCCGCCCCCGCCGCACTACGCGAGGGCATGCGCTATGCCGTGCTGGACGGCGGCAAGCGCCTGCGGCCCCTGCTGGTGCTGGCCGCCCGCGAAGCCGTGGCCACCGGCGAGGCCGCCACCGCCACGGCCGGCCTGGACGACGCGGCCATGCGTGCCGCCTGCGCGGCCGAGCTGATCCACGCCTATTCGCTGGTGCACGACGACATGCCCTGCATGGACAACGACATCCTGCGCCGCGGCAAGCCCACGGTGCATGTGCAGTTTGGCGAGGCCCAGGCCCTGCTGGCTGGCGACGCGCTGCAGGCCCTGGCGTTTGAATTGCTCACGCCCGAAGGCAGCGAAGCCCCGGCCAGCGTGCAGGCCACGCTGTGCCGCCTGCTGGCCCAGGCCGCGGGTTACCAGGGCATGGCCGGCGGCCAGGCCATCGATCTGGCCAGCATCGGCCTGGCGCTGAGCGAAGACCAACTGCGCTGCATGCACCGCCTGAAGACTGGCGCCTTGTTGCAGGGTAGCGTGATGATGGGCGCGGCCTGTAAGCAGGGTGCGCTGTCCGCCACTGCACATGCGGCGCTGCGTGACTACGGTGCCGCGCTGGGCCTGGCTTTCCAGGTGGTGGACGATATCCTGGACGTCACCTCCGACGCCGCCACCCTGGGCAAAACCGTGGGCAAGGACGCTGCCCAGGACAAACCCACCTATGTGTCCCTGCTGGGCCTGGAGCGCTCCACCGCCTACGCCCAGGAGCTGCTGGCCCAGGCTCTGTCTGCGCTGGATGCCAGCGACCTGCCCAACACCCAGGCGCTGCGTGCCCTGGCCGATATGGTGGTGAACCGGTCCAGCTGATATGGCACACCCCCAGTCTTCGCGCACTGCCCCGGAATCGTCTTGCAAAGGCGAGGACGCATGTCGCTACGCCAACCCCCTTGCAGGGGGCAACACCGCCAGCCCGGCAGAGCCGGTTCTGGGGTGTTCTGGCGAGGTCCGTTGTTTACGCCTCCACAAGAATTGAAACTATGCCTACCGCGAAACCATCGACCTTTCCGCTGCTGGAAACCATCAACGACCCGGCGGACCTGCGCCTGTTGCCCCGCACCGAGCTGAAACCGCTGGCCGATGAGCTGCGCGCGTTCGTGATCGACAGCGTGTCCAAAACCGGCGGCCACCTCAGCTCGAACCTGGGCACAGTGGAGTTGACGGTGGCATTGCATTACGTCTTCAACACACCGGAAGACCGGTTGGTGTGGGACGTGGGCCACCAGACCTATCCGCACAAAATTTTGACCGGACGGCGTGAGCGCATGGCCTCGTTGCGCCAGCTGGGCGGTTTGTCGGGCTTCCCGACCCGCTCCGAAAGCCCATTCGACGCATTTGGCACGGCGCACTCCAGCACCTCCATCTCTGCCGCGCTGGGCATGGCCCTGGCGGCCAAGCAAAAGGGCGAGAACCGCCGCAGCGTGGCCATCATCGGCGACGGCGCCATGAGCGCGGGCATGGCCTTCGAGGCGCTGAACAATGCCGGCGTCAGCGATTGCAATCTGCTGGTCATCCTGAACGACAACGACATGAGCATCAGCCCGCCGGTGGGCGCGCTGAACCGTTACCTGGCGCAGCTGATGAGCGGCCAGTTCTACGCCGCCGCCAAGAGCGTGGGCAAGCAAGTGCTCAAGGGTGCGCCGCCGCTGTTCGAGCTGGCCAAGCGCTTCGAGCAGCATGCCAAGGGCATGGTGGTACCGGCCACCCTGTTCGAGCAATTTGGCTTCAACTACATCGGCCCCATCGACGGGCACGACCTGGACTCGCTGATCCCCACGCTGGAAAACATCAAGCACCTGACCGGCCCGCAGTTCCTGCACGTGGTCACCAAGAAAGGCCAGGGCTACAAGCTGGCCGAGGCCGACCCCGTGGCCTACCACGGCCCCGGCAAATTCGACCCGGCCGTGGGCCTGCAAAAAGCCAGCGGCGCCAGCAAGCCCACCTTCACCCAGGTGTTTGGCCGCTGGCTGTGCGACACCGCGGCGCAGGACAGCCGACTGGTCGGCATCACCCCGGCGATGCGCGAAGGCTCGGGTTTGGTGGAATTTGAGAAGCTGTTTCCAGACCGCTACTTCGACGTGGGCATTGCCGAGCAGCACGCGGTGACCTTTGCCGCCGGCCTGGCCTGTGAAGGCTTGAAGCCGGTGGTGGCGATCTATTCCACCTTCCTGCAGCGCGCCTACGACCAGCTGATCCACGACGTGGCGCTGCAGAACCTGCCGGTGGTGTTCGCACTCGACCGCGCTGGCTTGGTGGGGGCCGACGGCGCTACCCATGCGGGTGCGTACGACATTCCTTTCTTGCGCTGCATCCCGAACATGGGTGTGGCCTGCCCGGCCGATGAGAACGAATGCCGCCGCCTGCTGAGTAGCGCGTTTGCGCAAGACAACCCGGTGGCTGTGCGTTACCCGCGTGGCGCGGGTGCTGGCGCAGCCATGGAAGCCGGTCTGCAGCCGCTGCCCTATGGCAAGGGTGAGATTCGCCGCCAGAGCAAACAGGCTTCGGGCATTGCCATCCTGGCCTTCGGCACCTTGCTGTACCCGGCGCTGGCCGTGGCCGAGAAGCTGGACGCCACCGTGGTGAATATGCGCTGGGCCAAGCCGCTGGACGTGGAACTGCTGCTGCAGATCGCCGCCAGCCACGCGGCTTTGGTAACGGTGGAAGACGGTGCCGTCATGGGCGGTGCCGGCAGCGCGGTGCTGGAAGCGTTGCAGGCTGCGGGCGTGACCGTGCCAGTGCTACAGCTGGGCCTGTCCGATGACTTCATTGAACACGGCGACCCGGCCAAGCTCATGTCCCTACAGGGCCTGGATGCTGCCGGCATCGAGGCATCTATAGAAAAACGCTTTCCAGCGCAGGTAAGTACTGCGAAGTCTGCTCTTAAATTGGTAGCGTAATTGCTATTGAGCGGCGCCACCAGGCGGTGGGCCGCTGGGCTTGGTGAAACCCTTGGCCGTCATGCAGGCATCCATGGCCGTACGGTCTGGGTGGCCTCCCGCGTCTTTGGCGACGCTGGCAGAGCAGGCTTGTATGGCCGCATCCAGGGCGGCATTTTTGCCACCGTTGCTGCTGGGCGGGGCGTTTTGGGCGCCGCTGCTGGCGGCATAGGCCAGGCCCAGGGCGGCGATGCAGGCCAGGTGGATGCTGGATGTCTTCACGGTTCAATTCCCTTGATCAATATGCTGCCGCCAAGGTGGGCAGAGCGGCCACTGTAGGCGGGCTTTGTCAGCTGCGTGTGTGTCGAATGTCGGGTTTGGGTAAACCGCTACCGCCGTGGCCGGCGGCATAGCAGAATTTGAACGTTTTAGGCCTCTGGCGCAGGTACTATCAGCGCTAGCAGCTATCACTTTTATAGTATTGTACCAGCGAGGTTCAGCGCTGCATGCCCCAGCGGCGTACCGTGAAGCGCTCCAGCGTCTGGAACACCAGGCTTTCCACCAGCAGGCCGATGGCGATGACCATCACCAGGCCGGCGAACACGCGGTCGGTGAACAGCTCGTTGCGGTTCTGGAAGATGTACCAGCCCAGGCCACCTTTGCCCGAGGATGCGCCGAACACCAGCTCGGCCGCGATCAAGGTGCGCCAGGCAAACGCCCAGCTGATCTTCAGCCCGGCCAGGATGGAAGGCAGCGCGGCAGGCACCAGGATCTGCAGCACATAGCGCAAGCCCTTCAGGCCGTAGTTGCGCCCGGCCATGCGCAGGGTTTCGGGTACTGTCTGGAAGCCAGCGTAGGTGTTCAAGGCCAGCGGCCACAGCACCGAATGGATCAGCACGAACACCAGGCTGCCCTGGCCCAGGCCGAACCACAGCAGCGCCAGCGGCAGCAGCGCGATGGCCGGCAGCGGGTTCAGCATCGCGGTCAGCGTCGCCAGCAGATCGCGGCCGAGCTGGGTCGATACCGCCAGCGTCGTCAGCACAAAGGCGGCGATCACACCGCCGATATAGCCTTGCAGCAGCAGGCTCAGCGAGATGCGGGTCTTGGTGATGAGCTCACCGCTGGCCAGGCCGTCGACCAGCGCGTGCGCGGTCTGCAGCGCGGTGGGCAGCAGCAGGTCGTTGTTCTGGATGCGGGCCACGATCTCCCACGCGATCAGCAGCGCCAGCAGGATCAGGCCGCGGCGCAGCCAGGCCTGTTCCCAGACGCGGGCCGTCCAGGGCAGCAGGCGTTCCACATGGGTGTCGGGCAGGGCCTCCAACACGCGTTCGTATTCGGCCCGGATGGGTGGGTTCAAAACGCTCATGCAATCTTTCGCGGTAGTTCGTTGGCAGGCGTCGGGCTGCCATCGGATTCTTCATTGAACAGCAGGCGGTGGATGCGCTGCGCGGCGGCCTGGAACTCGGCTCCGCCCTGGCTGTGCATGCCGAAGTCGTGGCTGTTGATCTCGGCGCGGACCCGGCCCGGGTGCGGCGACAGCAGGCCGATGCGGTTGCCCACCACCAGCGCTTCCTCGATGGAGTGGGTGACGAAAACCAGGGTGAAACGCACTTCGTCCCACAGCGCCAGCAGCTCTTCCTGCATCTTGCGGCGCGTCAGCGCATCGAGTGCGGCGAAGGGCTCGTCCATCAGCAAGACCTTGGGCTGCATGGCCAGTGCGCGGGCAATCGCCACGCGCTGCTTCATACCGCCAGACAAGGTGTTGGGATAGGCCTTGGCAAAAGCCGAAAGCCCCACCTTGTCTAGATAGTGCAGCGCGCGTTCATAGGCTTCCTGCTTGCCCAGCGTGCGCGATGCCAACAGCGGAAACGCCACGTTGTCGAGCACGGTTTTCCACGGAGGCAATTGGTCGAACTCCTGGAACACCACGATGCGGTCCGGCCCGGGCTGCGTCACCTTGCGGCCGGCGATGCGGATCTCGCCTTCCACCGGCGTGATGAACCCGGCCATGGCTTTGAGCAGCGTCGATTTTCCGCAGCCGGATGCGCCCAGCAGCACAAAGCGGTCGGCCTCGAACACGTTCAGGCTGACCTGGTGGGTGGCGCGCACCACACGCGCTGGCGTGCGGTATTCCAGGCTGACGCCGTCGACTTCCAGCAGCGGCGCGTCAGGGGCGGATTTCAAAGCGGTCACTGTGGCCATTTCAGCTTCCTGGCTGGGTGTAGGCTTCTTCGAAGAAATAGTCTTTCCACGAAGCCGCACGGTTCTTCAGCACGCCGAGCTTGTTCAGCTCGTCGGCATACACATAGGTGCGGAAGGGCGAGATGGTGAAGTCGTTCTCCGGGTCTTCCACGATCTTGCGCACGAAGTCCAGCGGCAGCTTGGACTTCTGCACGCGGATGAAGGTCTCCGCCGCCTTGGCTTTGTTGGCCTTGATGAACTGCGAGGCCTCGACCAGCGCGGCGTAGAAAGCCTTGTAGGTCTTCGGGTTCTCGTCGTGGAATTTCTGCGTGGTGTACAGCACGTTGAAGGTGGCGGGGCCGCCCAGAATCTCGTACGAGCTGATGACCTTGTGCACGTTCTTGTTCTCCAGCGCCTGGTAGTAGAACGGCGCGCTGGAGAAATGCGTGTTGATCTCCGAGCCGCCGGCCATCAGCGCGGCGGTGGCATCCGGGTGGGCCAGGCTCACCGAGATGTTGTCGAAGCGCTTGAAGTCGTCCTTGCCGTAGAGCTTGGCGGTCTCGATCTGCAGGGTGCGCGACTGGAAGCCGGTGCCGGCAGCGGGCACGGCGATGCGGTCCTTGTCGCTCAGGTCTTTCAGCGTCTTCACTTTCGGATTGTTGCTGATCAGGTAGTTGGGCAGCGAGCCGAGTGCGGCCACGGCCTTCACGTTCTGCCGGCCCTTGGTGCGGTCCCACAGCGTCAGCATCGGCGGCACGCCGGCCGAGACCACGTCCAGCGCGTTGGCCAGCAGGGCTTCGTTCATCGCCGTGGCGCCGGAGATCTGGCTCCAATCGACATCGATGTCCAGGCCCTGGGCCTTGCCGTGTTTTTCGATCAGCTTCTGGTCTTGCACCACGTCGAGCACCAGGTAGCCGATACCGAATTGCTGGGCGATGCTGATGCGGCCTTCGGCCTGGGCCAGCAGGGTAGCTGTGGCCAGTGTCAGGCCGGCTACGAGGCGGGTGAGGGGGAATGGCATGGTGGTCTTGTCGTTCAAAATTAAAAAGGGGCGCTACCTTCGATGGTGGTGCGGTAAAGCTTGCGGCGCAGGTGGTCCGGCGTGCCGGCGGCCAAATGGGTGACAGAGCGGTTGTCCCAGAACACCATGTCGTGCGGCTGCCAGGCGTGGCGGTAGACCAGCTCGGCGCGGGAGGTGTGGGCGAAGAGTTCGTCCAGCAGAGCGCGGCTTTCGTCTTCGGGAATGCCGACGATGCGGGTGGTGAAATGCTCGCTGACGAACAGCGCCTTGCGGCCGTTCTCGGGATGCGTGCGCACAACGGGATGCACGGCAGGCTGCACCTCGTCGAGCTGGGCTTGCGTCAGCTTCGGCCGCCAGGGGTTGCGGGCCCGCAGCTCCTCGTATTTGGCCAGGTAGGAATGCTCGGCGCGCAGGCCGGCTACGGCATTCTGCAGCGCGGCGGGCAGGGTGTCCCAGGCTGTATGCTGGTTGGCAAACAAGGTGTCGCCGCCTTCGCTGGGCAGTTCCTGTGCGTGCAGCAGCGAGCCCAGGCTGGGCTTCTCTTTGTACGACAGGTCGGAATGCCAGTAGGCGCCCGCGTCGCCCAGGCCTATGGGTTGGCCGTTTTCCTTGATGTTGGAAACGATCAGGATTTCCGGATGGTTTTGCAGCTGAAAGTTCTTCAATACGTGGATTTGCAGCGGGCCGAAGCGTGCGCTGAAGTCCACCTGCTGCTGTGGCGTGATGCGCTGGTCGCGGAACACCAGCACGTGGTGCTCCAGGTGGGCGCGGTGGATGCGCGCAAAGTCGTCTGCGGCCAGCGGGCGTGACGGGTCCAGGCCGAGTACCTCGGCGCCCAAGGGAGCGTCGAAGGGGCGTATCTCAAGTTTTTGCGCTGTCGTGGTGGAGGTGGGTGTGCGTTCCAGTATCGCGGTCATCGTAGGCCTTGTCAGAAGGGCACCAGGGGTGCCGAATGTGTGGGCGAATGTAGGGCGGCGGCGCTGTAAATGGAACGATTGATTCGGCGTTTGCTAAGTACAAAAACATATGAGGACCGACGGCAGGGTCTGGCGCTCCATAAGAAAATGGCCTGCTAGCGCACACTTTGTCTGCGTAGGATGCTATTGAATATGTAGCACTTTGAGGCGACCTGCGCCGGGGAAAACCCGTGCCAAATCGCTTGCTGCGCTTCCCTACAATCTGCGCAGACTACCGTCTACCCCCTGCGTCTGCGGGGCTGCACTTATTCATCGGAGGGAGATTTTTCATGGATCGTCGTTCTCTTATCAAACATTCCGGTATTGCGGGTGTACTGGCTGCTGGCATGGCGCCTGCGGCACACGCTCAGGCTGCCGTGCGTTGGCGTCTGGCCTCCAGCTTTCCCAAGCCGCTGGATACGATTTACGGCGGGGCTGAGGTGTTCGCCAATGCGGTGAAAGCCATGTCGGGTGGCAAGTTTGAAATCTCGGTGCATGCCGGTGGCGAGTTGATGCCTCCGTTCGGCGTGGTGGACGGCGTGCAGCAGGGCTCGGTGGAGATGTGCCACACCGTGCCGTACTACTTTTACGGCAAGAACCCGGCCTTCGCCATCGGTGCCGCCATTCCCTTCGGCATGAACGCGCGCCAGATGAACGCCTGGATGATGCACGGCAACGGCCGCAAGTTGATGAACGAGTTCTACGCCAACTACGGCATGGTCAGCTATGCCGGCGGCAATACCGGCACCCAGATGGGGGGCTGGTTCCGCAAGGAAGTGAAGACCGTGGCCGACCTGAAGGGCCTGAAGATGCGCCTGGGTGGCGGCCTGGTCGGCGAGGTGATGGCCAAGATGGGCGTGGTGCCCCAAAGCCTGCCCGGTGGCGAGATCTACCAGGCGCTGGAAAAAGGCACGATCGACGCGGCGGAGTGGGTCGGTCCCTACGACGACCAGAAGCTGGGCTTCGCTAAAGTGGCGCCCAACTACTACTACCCCGGTTGGTGGGAGGGCGGCCCCGAGGTGGACTTCTTCATCAACAAGAAGGCCCTGGACGCGCTGTCGCCCGAGAACAAGGCCATCGTGGAAGCTGCCACCACCGTTGCCGCAGTCGACATGCTGGCTAAGTACGACGCACGTAACCCGGAAGCGCTAAAGCAGTTGCTGGGCTCCAAGATCAAGCTGCTGCCGTTCTCCAAGGACATTCTGGACGCGTCCTTCAAGGCGGCCCAGGCCGTGTACGAAGAAAACGATGCCAAGAGCCCTGAGTGGAAGAAGATTTTTGCCGACTTCCGCGCCTTCCAGCGCAACCAAGTGGCCTGGTTCCGCGTCGCCGAAGGCCGTTTCGACAGCTATATGCAGAGCATAAAACTGTAGTCATCGCCGCCATTCAGCAATAAAAAACCGCGCCGAGGCGCGGTTTTTTCATAGGGGCTAGATCAGGGCTTGCGGAATTCGTGCAGCTCGCGCACCAGGCGCTCAAATTCGCTGATGAGGGCCGGCGTGGCGCCGTAGAACACATCGAACTTGCCCATCAGCGTGCGCACATACAGGCGTGGCGCGATCAGCCAGTCCAGGCCGGGTACGCGTATCAGCTTGCCATAAGCCAGGTCGTCAAAGGCCAGCTGCTTGTTCCAGATCCAGCTCTGGTGCAGGCCCTCGCTGCTGATGCGGGTGCGGCTGCGTAGGATGTTCCACCAGGTCCAGGCCATCAGCACCAGGCCGGCAATGAGCCACACCACGCCGGTGCTGCGCCCGTTGCCCAGCGCGCCGCTGGTGAACAGTTGGGCCAGCCAGACCGCGCAGCCGCCGACTATGGCGGTGGTCAGCAGCTTGAACAGCGGCGAAAACGCTGCGTCTTCCACAGCGCTGCCGCTGCCCGGTGCAAAGCGGAAAGGAGTGGGGCCCATAAATAGCTCAGGGCTTCACGGGTTCGGATGCAGGCGCCGAGGCGTCTGCGGCAGGGGGCTCGGCTGCGGGTGCGTCACCAAACGGGTTCTCACCCGTGCTGTCGGACTTTTGCAAATCGTCCACGGGTACCTCGATCTGGATCTTGTCGGTGTCGATCTTTTCTTCCTTGGGCAGGAAGACGGTGACGGTCTGCGGTACAAAGATTACGATGGCCACCAGGATCAGCTGCATCAGCACCCAGGGGATGGCGCCCATGTAGATGTCGTTCGACTGGATGGGTTTCTCGATGCGCTTTTCCTTGAACAGCGTATCGGCAATGCCGCGCAGATAGAACAGCGCAAAGCCAAACGGCGGGTGCATGAAGCTGGTCTGCATGTTCACGCACAGCAGCACGCCAAACCACACCAGGTCGATGCCCAGCTTGGCCGCCACCGGGCCCAGCATGGGCAGGATGATGAAGGCGATCTCGAAGAAGTCCAGGAAGAAGGCCAGGAAGAAGATGAACACGTTGACAGCGATCAGGAAGCCGATCTGTCCGCCCGGCAGGCCGGTCAGCATGTGTTCCACCCACTTGGCGCCGTCCACACCCTGGAACACCATGGAGAACACACGTGCCCCGATCAAGATGAACACCACCATGGCCGTCAGCCGCATGGTGCTGACCATGGACTCCCAGATCAGCGGCAGCGTCAGCCGCCGGTGCAGAGCGGCCAGCAGCAGCGCGCCGACCACGCCCATGGCGCCGGCCTCGGTGGGCGTGGCAATGGCGGTATCAATACCCGGCAGGCCACCCATAGAGCCCAGCACGGCAAAGATCAGCACAGCCGAGGGGATGATGCCGCGCAGGCACTTGGCCCACAGCTTGGCGCCGCTCAGCGTACGGGCGGTTTTCGGGATGCCGGGAATGTCCTGCGGGCGGAATACGCCCAGCAAAAAGGTATAGCCGGCGAAGATCAGTACCTGCAGAATGGATGGGCCCCAGGCGCCACGGTACATATCGCCCACCGAACGGCCCAGTTGGTCGGCCATCACGATCAGCACCAGCGAAGGCGGCACCAGCTGGGTGATGGTGCCGGAGGCCGCCAGCACGCCGGTGGCATAGCGCATGTTGTAGCCGTAGCGGATCATCACGGGCAGCGAGATCAGCGCCATGGCAATTACCTGGCCGGCCACGGTACCGGTGATGGCGCCCAGGATGAAGCCGACGATGATCACCGAATAGCCCAGGCCGCCCTTGACCGTACCAAACAGCTGGCCCATGGAGTCCAGCATGTCCTCGGCCAGGCCGCATTTCTCCAGCACGGCGCCCATGAAGGTGAAGAACGGAATCGCCAGCAACAGGTCGTTCGACAAGATGCCGAAGATGTTGATCGGCAGGTTCTCCATGAACACAGCCGGGAACCAGCCCATCTGGATCGCAAACAGGCCCGAGGCCATGCCCAGCGCCGACAGCGAAAAGGCCACTGGGAAGCCGATCAGCATGATCAGCACCAGCCCACCGAACATCATCGGCGCGAAATTTTCCATCTGCATATCGTTCTGTCCTGTTGCTTTAATCGGTGGTGGCGGGGTTGGTGCGCGGAACACCGTGGAGCCGGCTGCGCCGGGCCACTGGTGTTGCCCCCTTGAGGGGGGGATGCGGCTACACGCAGTGAGCAAGAAACGGGGGGGAGCCTATTCACTGCACCGGCTTTTCGTAATGCGTGTCCATCTCGAATTTGCCTTGCAGGTAGGCTATGCGCTTGATGACCTCCGCCACCCCCTGCAGAAACATCAGCGCGAAGCCCAGTGGCAACAGCATCATGGCGGGCCAGCGGATCAGGCCGCCGGCGTTGTTCGACATCTCGCCTGAACGCAGCATGCCGATGAACAGTGGCCAGCTCAGCCAGGCGATGGTGGCCATCACCGGCAGCAGAAAGAACACCAGGCCGAACAGGTCCACATACACCGGGGCATGGCCCTTGAGTCGGCCGTAGAAGATGTCCACGCGTACATGCTCGTTCATCTTGAGCACCACCGGCGCGCCCAGCATCACGGTGACGGCAAACATATACCACTGGATCTCCAGCCAACCGTTGGAGCTGATGTCCAGCCCATAGCGCACGAAGGCGTTGCCGGCAGAGATAAAGGCGGCGGCCAGCACCGCCCAGGCAGCCAGGCGGCCCATTTGCTGGCTGATCCAGTCCATGCCGAGGGCAAGCTTGAGTAATCCGGACATGGTGTCACTCCGATAGGGAAAAGAGGTGGGGCGCTGGCCCCATGGCCACGGCGATGGACGCCGCTTTTTGCAGCGCACGATGATAACTTTGTAACGTGCACCCGATGCTGCGGCAGGGTCCGGGTTTACGCCTAGACGTCGTTCAGGCTTACGGAAACGGCATTTGTTGTTTCTAAATGTAGGGCTTGGTCGTGCTATTTAAAAAATAGCTGCATATGCTTAGTTTGTAAGCGCTGTAAGCATTTTTAGATATTGCAGTCTGGGGTGTTTGGCGATGCAGCAGGGGTAATTTGTGCAGATTGCTTACCAAGTTGCGAGCCCGGTTTGCTTGCACACCGGCATTCTGGCCCCCATAACTCGAGATGCCCAGTTGCAGTACTGCTGCCTGGCCTTCAAGTGACTCACCCCAAAAGGAGCCAACACATGCATTTCCAACATTCAAAAGCACTTACTTTCGGCATGGAGCTGGAACTGCAGATCGTGGACGACGCCACCGGGCGTCTGTCCCCCAGCAGTGCCGCGCTCTGGCGCGAACTGGAAGTGCTGCCGGAGCATGAACGCTTCTCCCTGGAGGCTACCCAATCCACTATTGAAGTGACCACTTCGGTGCATGAAGATGCCGACACCATGGAGGACGAGGCGCGCGAACTGGTGCGTACCGTAAAGCAGATTGCCCGCCGCCAGAGTGCTGACCTGCGCGGTGGCGGCACGCACATCCTGCAATTCTGGAACGAGCACGAGTTCACCGAAACCGAACGTGCTGCCGAGCTGCATGCCAAGTATGGCTTCCTGCCCAAACGCTTTTCTACCTATGGCATGCACGTGCACATCGGTGTACCCGGCAAGGAGGAGGCCATCCAGCTCGCGAACGTGATGCAAAGCCTGTGCCCGCTATTCATTGCCCTGTCTGCAGCCTCGCCATTCCAGCAGGGCGTGGACACCGGCTTTTGCGCTGCACGCCCGCTCGAGCCGTTGGTCTACCCCTACGGAGGTCCGATGCCGCGTTTGGAGAACTGGGCCGCGTTTGAAAAAGTGGCCCAGGAAATCTTCGACTCCGGCCTGGCCAAAAGCCTGAAGGATATTTATTGGGACGTACGGCCCAAGCCCGAGTTCGGTACGGTGGAAGTCCGCGTGTTTGACACGCCGCTGAGCGTGCGCAAGGCCGTGTCACTGGCTGCCTTCACCCGAGCCTGTGCGGCCCTGGCCTTGCAGGGCGAGCTGGGCTATGCCGCCACTCCGATTCCCTACAACACAGAGCGTGTTAGCCGTTTCATGGCTTGTCGTGACGGTATGGATGCCCACCTGTTCAACCCCGCAGTTGGCGAGTGGATGCCGGCGCGCAAGTGGTTTAACCGCTTGGTGGAACGCATGCTGCAACAACCCTTGTGCGACGCGGATGCGCGCAGAATCCGCAGCTTGCACAAGCTGATTGCCGAGGAGCAGGACTCCGACATCATGCGCGACACCTGGGGTGACATCGTCAACCGTTCGCCCGCCATGGCGCACTGGACGCCCGGCCCGCGTGAGTACGCATTCAACTCGCGCGAGCATTGCGCCCGCCTGCTGGCGTAAAGCTGGTGTCCGTCCGCCAGCGGGGCGTTACAAAGCTGGGTATTTGGGTGAATAATGGCCCATGTCCTCCACCCTGCCACGGGCCTTGCCGGGCTCTATCGATGCGCCGTCCATGCGCAGCGCGGGCCACGACCTGCTGTCGCTGGCGCTGATGGATGCGCGCAACCACACCCTGCATTTGCTGGACCAGTTTGAGTCGGCCCAGATGGGCTTGCCACCCGGCCTGCAGCCGCGCTGGTTGGCCGGGCATATTGGCTGGATGGCCGAGGCCTGGCTGGGCCGCAATACCCAGCGCAGCCGTGGTACGGAATGCGCCTTCCAGCCCACCCGGCTGGCCTCTATCGAACCCCATGCCGACATCTGGTGGAACCAGGAGCAGATGGAGGGCCGTGGCGCCGCATTCGCGCCAGATTTGGCCACCACCAAGAACTTCTTGCTGCAAACGCTGGAGAGCACGCTGGAGCTGCTGGAGAAAACGCCCGATAACGACGCGGCGCTGTACTTTTACCGTCTGGCCCTGTTCCATGAAGACCTGCGTGGCGAGCAATTGATCACCCTGGCCCAGGTGCACGGCGTGCCGCTGCAACTGGCTCCGCCCGCGGGCATGGCCGCGCGGCCACCGCTGCAACTGCCGGCCTGTCAGTGGCAGCTGGGTTCGCAGCCGGGGGGCTTTGTGTTTGACAACGAAAAATGGGCGCATGAGGTCGCGCTGCCTGCGTTTGAGATCGACGCCCAGCCGGTCAGCTGGGCCCAGTATGTGGAGTTTGTGGACGACGGCGGTTACGACAATTCCGCCTGGTGGCAGCCTGAGGCCTGGACATGGCTGCAGACCATGGACAAGAAAGAAGGCCGGCGCGCACCGCGCTATGTGGACCAGATTGGCGTGGCCAGCGGTGCCGTGCTGCAGAACCGGTTTGGCGTGCGCCTGCGCGCTGCGGGCCAACAGCCGGCCATGCATATGAGCTGGTGGGAGGCCGATGCCTGGTGCCGCTGGGCCGGGCGTCGACTGCCCAGCGAGGCAGAGTGGGAATATGCGGCCATCCATGCGGCCCGCAGGGGCTTCCACTGGGGTGATGTGCACGAATGGACGGCCAGCACCTTCCGGCCTTGGCCCGGCTTCAGCGCTGACCCGTGGATGGCCTATTCTGTGCCCTGGTTTGGCCACGCCAAGGTGATGCGGGGCGCGTCGTTCGCCACGCGTGCACGCATGAAGCACCCCAAGCACCGGGGTTTTGCCCTCCCTGGTGATGATGTGCGTTTTGTTGGTTTCCGCTCGTGTGCGGTTTGAGTGCTATATAAATAGTAGCTACCGACGCTGAATTTATCTGCGCTGGCGGCCATTTGTGTATATGTCATTAAGTGATGGGGTGATGCGCAACGCTATGCTGCTGCGGTGTCGCTATGGATTAGGATGGACCCATTTTTTTACCGTTTGCCTGCCATGACCGAGCCCCGCCTCCATTACGTTTCTTGCCCCGGCCCCGCAGCCGTCCGCAGCGCACCTGACGCCAGCGGCCACCGCATGGCGTACTGGGAATGGGGCGACCCGACCAACCCCCATCTCGTGCTGTGCGTGCATGGGCTGACGCGCCAGGGCCGAGACTTCGACGTGCTGGCCCAGGCCTTGAGCCGTGGCGCCCGTGTGGTCTGCCCGGATGTAGTGGGTCGCGGCCAGAGCGACTGGCTGCAAGACCCGCAGGCCTACCAGATGCCCACTTACGCCGCCGACATGCTGGCGCTGCTGGCCCAGCTGCACCAGCAGTCCCCGGTGCAGACCCTGGACTGGCTGGGAACCAGCATGGGCGGGCTGATCGGCATGGGGGTGCTGGGCACGCCCGGCTTGCCCTTGCCGGTACCGGTGCGCCGCCTGGTGCTGAACGACGTAGGCCCGGCGCTGGAATGGACGGCCCTGCAGCGCATCGGCACCTACCTGGGCAATACCGGCAGGTTCGAATCGCTGCAGCAGGCGGCCGATGCGATGTGGGCCATCTCGGCCAGCTTTGGGCCGCACACACCGGCCCAGTGGCTGGAGCTGTCGCGCCATATGGTTAAACCCCTGGTGCCGGGCGAGCCGGCGCTGACCCTGCACTATGACCCGGCGTTGGCCGAGTCGTTTCGCAGCTTCAGCGCCGCATCGGCGGCCGAGGGTGAGGCCGCGCTGTGGAAGCTGTACGACAACATCACGGCACAGACCTTGCTGCTGCGGGGAGCGCAGTCCGATTTATTGTCGGCCGCCACGGCCAAGGCCATGACCCAGCGCGGCCCGAAAGCGCGCCTGGTGGAGTTTGCGGGTGTTGGGCATGCACCGACCTTGATTGCCGATGCGCAGCTTGCCGAAGTCGTTGGTTTTTTACTTACCTGAGGACCAGCTAGGGATGAAAAGTGCACCGACTGTGCAAGCCACCGCGAGCCCGCCTGAAGAGCGCCTGGCAGATGTGGTGGCGGTTACTTCCGAGACCTTGCCCGAGCAGGTGAATGCGCTGGCGCGGGCTCGGGCTTTTGCCGAGCCGCTGATCTCCGGCGAGCTGCTGGACACCGGAGAGAACACGCTGGAGCACGCCGATGCCGTGGCCGCCATCCTGCGCTCGGTGGGCGGCTCCGAGGCTATGCAGGCGGCCAGCTACCTGGTCTATGCCTGCGTCCATCTGAATAAGCCGCAGGAGGTGATTGCCAAGGCCTTCGGTGCAAACTTTGCGGCATTGGCGGTAGAGACCACGCAGCTGATGCGGGTGCAGCGCCTGTCGCGCGGCTCCGACAGCGCCGCCAACCCGGCGGATGACCCGGCGGCGCAGACCGAAAATGTGCGCAAGATGCTGCTGGCCTTCTCGCGCGATCTGCGCGTGGTCATGTTGCGCCTGGCTTCGCGCCTGCAGACTTTGCGCTTCTGTGCAGCCAGCAAGACACCGGTATCGCCGCGCTTGGCGCGCGAGTCGCTGCAGGTCTTCGCTCCGCTGGCCAACCGCCTGGGTATCTGGCAGATCAAGTGGGAGATGGAGGACCTGTCTTTCCGTTTCATCGAGCCCGATACCTACAAACAGGTGGCGCGCTTGCTGGACGAAAAGCGCGTGGAGCGCGAGGCCAACATGGAGCAACTGCGCTCCACCCTCGAGGCCGAGCTGATCGCCCAGGGTCTGCAGGCCACGGTGCAGGGCCGACCCAAGCACATCTATAGCATCGTCAAGAAGATGCGCGGCAAGTCGCTGGGCTTTGACCAGCTATTCGATATCCGTGCCCTGCGCGTGGTGGTACCCAGCGTGGACGATTGTTACGCCGTGCTGGGCTGGGTGCACAGCCGCTTTGTGCCCATGGCCGATGAGTTTGACGACTACATCGCCAAACCCAAGGGCAATGGCTACCAGTCGCTGCACACCGTGGTGCAGCAGATGGTGGACGGTGTGGCCTGTTTGCCGATTGAGATACAGATCCGTACCCAGGCCATGCACGAGCATGCCGAGTACGGAGTGGCCGCGCACTGGGCATACAAAGAGGCCGGTACCAAGGGCTATGCGGGCGTGTCCGCCAGCGGTGAATACGACGCCAAGATCGCCGTGCTGCGCCAACTGTTGGCCTGGGAGCGTGATCTGTCTGGCGCGGCGCCGAATGCTGGTGACGTGCATGTGCTGAGCGACCGTATCTATGTGCTGACGCCCGATGCTGCGGTGGTCGAGCTGCCTGCGGGCGCCACGGCGGTGGACTTTGCCTACAGCTTGCACACCAGCCTGGGGCATCGCTGCCGTGGTGCCAAGGTGGACGGCGTGCAAGTCCCCTTGAACACGCCCTTGCAAAACGGCCAGACCGTGGAGATCACGGCCGCCAAGGAAGGCGGCCCGTCGCGCGATTGGCTGAATGCCGAGCTGGGCTACCTGGTCAGCCACCGTGCCCGGGCCAAGGCCCGGGCCTGGTTCAATGCCATGGCCATCCACACCACCGTGGCGCGGGGCCGCGAGGCGGTGGAAAAGCTGCTGCAGCGCGAGGGCAAGACGGCCATCAAGCTGGACGATCTGGCTGCTCGTCTGGGCTTCAAGTCGGCCGACGATTTGTTCGAGGTGGTGGGCAAGGATGAGTTTTCGCTGCGCAGCATCGAGACCCTGCTGCGTCCGCCCGAGCCGGTGCTGCCGCAGGACGATTTCCTGCTGCTCAAAAAGTCCCGCAACACCGAGAGGTCACCCAAGGGCGGTGTGTTGGTGGTCGGTGTGGATTCGCTGATGACCCAGTTGGCCAAATGCTGCAAGCCCGCGCCGCCGGACCCGATTCTGGGTTTTGTCACGCGCGGCAAGGGCGTCAGTATCCACCGCGCCGACTGCAGCAATTTCCGCGAAATGTCTGCCCGCAATGGCGAACGCGTGATCCCGGTGGAGTGGGGCAGCGACAAGAAGGAGCATGCCGCCGTCTACCCGGTGGACGTGGCGGTGCAGGCTGCCGACCGCCAGGGTCTGCTGCGCGATATTTCCGAAGTCTTCACCAAGGAGAAGATGAATGTGATTGGCGTGCAGACCCAGTCTGTCAAGGGCACGGCATGGATGACGTTCACCGTGGAGGTAGCCGACGCGGCGCGGCTCAACAAGGTGTTGGGCGTGGTGTCAGAGGTTGTGGGCGTGCGCTCTGCACGACGCAAATAATGGCGACCGCAAGGAATCGTAAAAAACCCGTGCTATACTCGTGGTCTCGAATGCATCCTTAGGCGCGTAGCTCAGCTGGTTAGAGCACCACCTTGACATGGTGGGGGTCGTTGGTTCGAGTCCAATCGCGCCTACCAATAATTTGGTAGTAAAAAAGGCCTAGCTTAACCGCTAGGCCTTTTTTATTTGTGCCGCCGTAAATTGCGCGGTGCAGTCTGTTCAGGGTAATCCTTGACACTGATTGCGAGGTGGTTTTTTACAATATGTTGCGGTGCAGTACAGTGCACATAGCAACACCATCGACCACCAAGGACTGCAGTGCCGAGCAACCCTCCCGATAGCGACAAAACGGCGCATCGCGTCATCAAGAAATACCCCAACCGGCGTCTCTATGACACCGATACTTCTACCTATATCACGCTGGCAGAAGTCAAAAAGCTGGTGATGCAGCACGCGCCGGTGCAGGTGCGCGATGCCAAAACCGGTGAGGACCTGACGCGCGCTATTTTCCTGCAGATCATTCTGGAAGAAGAGGCGGGTGGTGCGCCCTTGTTAACCGAGCAGGTGCTGGCCAACATCATTCGTTTTTACGGCAACACCATGCAGGGTTTTTTGGGGCCCTATTTGGAAAAGAATGTGCAAACCTTTATGGATTTGCAGTCCAAGATGGGCGAGCAGGCCAAGGGTGTCACCCCAGAGGCCTGGGCGCAGATGTTGAAAATGCCGTCTCCCGTGATGCAGGGCATGATGGGTGCTTACGTAGAGCAGTCCAAAAATATCTTCGTGCAGATGCAGGAGCAGATGCAGCGGCAAACCGAGCAAATGCTGGGCAGCTTTGGCTTGAAACCCTGAATTTCCCCGGCGCGGCGACAATAGGGGGATGACTGAAGTAATTTCCCCCACCCATACACCCAAAGTTGGATTTGTCAGCCTGGGCTGCCCCAAGGCGCTGACCGACTCCGAGTTGATCCTCACCCAGCTGAGCGCCGAGGGTTACCAAACCTCCAAGACCTTCGAGGGTGCCGATCTGGTGATCGTCAACACCTGTGGCTTTATCGACGATGCCGTGAAGGAGAGTCTGGACACTATCGGCGAGGCCTTGGCTGCCAACGGCCGGGTGATCGTGACGGGTTGTTTGGGTGCCAAGGCAGGTGGTTCCGGTGGCAACTTGGTGCGTGAAATGCACCCCAGCGTGTTGGCCGTAACTGGGCCTCATGCCACGCAAGAAGTGATGGATGCCGTGCATGCCAATCTGCCCAAGCCGCACGACCCGTTTCTGGATCTGGTGCCCAATGCGTTCGGCAGCGCGGGCGTCAAGCTCACGCCCCGCCACTACGCATATTTGAAGATCAGCGAAGGCTGCAACCACCGTTGTACTTTTTGCATCATTCCGTCCATGCGTGGCGACCTGGTTTCGCGTTCGATTGGTGACGTGCTGAGCGATGCGAAAGCCTTGTTTGAAGGCGGCGTGAAGGAGTTGCTGGTGATCAGCCAGGACACTTCGGCCTATGGCGTGGATGTGAAATACCGTACCGGTTTCTGGGATGGCAAGCCGGTCAAGACCCGCATGTTGGAACTGGTGCAAACCTTGGCGGATATTGCTGAGCCCTATGGTGCCTGGGTGCGCTTGCACTATGTTTATCCGTACCCCAGCGTGGACGACATCCTGCCTTTGATGGCGACTGGTCGCGTGCTGCCCTATCTGGATGTGCCTTTGCAGCACAGCCATCCGGACGTGCTCAAGCGCATGAAACGCCCCGCCAGCGGTGAAAAGAATCTGGAGCGCATCCAGCGCTGGCGCGAGATTTGCCCTGAGCTGGTCATTCGTAGTACTTTCATTGCTGGATTCCCGGGCGAGACGGAGGAAGAGTTTTCCCATTTGTTGGACTTCATGCGTGAAGCCCAGATTGACCGCGCGGGTTGTTTTGCGTATAGCCCGGTGGACGGCGCTGCGGCTAATGACATCCCTGGCATGCTGCCATTGGAGTTACGCGAAGAGCGTCGTGCGCGCTTCATGGCCGTGGCTGAAGAAGTGTCGGCGAACAAGCTGCTCAAGCGTGTCGGTAGTACCATGCAGGTGCTGGTGGATTCGGCGCCGGGTCTGGGTAAAAAAGGTGGGGTCGGCCGCAGCTATGCGGATGCGCCCGAGATTGACGGCATTGTGCGTTTGCTGCCGCCCGAGAAGATCAGCAAGACCTTGAAGGTGGGTGAGTTCACCAAGGCGCGGATTGTGGGCACGCAAGGTCACGACCTGGTGGCCTTGCCCATCTAAGTCTAATTTCCCCGTGCTGCATATGTGGTGCGGGGAAAAATGGGCAAAAAAAAGCCGCTAACTTTTTAGCGGCTTTTTTTCGAGTAAGGTGTGGTGCCCAGAAC
>NZ_JBWKNO010000013.1:62796-148550 GCF_059415605.1 Rhodoferax sp. GW821-FHT10B06
CTGGACTCGAACCAGCACGCCTTGCGGCGCTGCGACCTGAACACAGTGCGTCTACCAATTTCGCCATCTGGGCCCACTAAACTCTAACCATCTGCAATTGGTAGTTTGCAGATTTTTAACCAGAAAAAAACCGCTAACTGATTAGCGGTTTTTGTTCGAGATAAGGTGTGGTGCCCAGAACTGGACTCGAACCAGCACGCCTTGCGGCGCTGCGACCTGAACACAGTGCGTCTACCAATTTCGCCATCTGGGCCCACAAGTTAAAGTATAACATGGGAAAAACAGCGTTTTGACTCGCGGGCTGAAGGCTTGATGAAATCCGCAGTTTTTTCCGTTGCCTGCCGCGCTCTGCTACCCTTTGGGCAAACCAGAAAGAGAGAATCCTTATCAAAACGACCAGTCATACCAGCGGCTTGCTGGACGAGATCGAAGGCACCATCCAGGGACACCGCGATGGACACGGGTTTGTACTGCGCGATGATGGTGAGTCGGATATCTATCTGCCCTCCAATGAAATGCGCGCCGTGCTGCACAAGGACAGGGTCAAGGCCCGTATCGTGCGCAGCGACCGCAAGGGCCGCCCCGAGGGTCGGGTTGTCGAGATCATTGAACGCCCGGTCCAACCCATCATTGGTCGCCTGCTGCAGGAAAGCGGCATTTGGCTGGTGGCTCCCGAAGACAAGCGTTATGGCCAGGATGTATTGATCCCCAAGACGGCCATTGGCAGCGCCAAACCAGGCCAGGTGGTCGTGGTTGAACTCACTGAGCCGCCTGCATTGTTCGGCCAGCCGGTGGGTCGCGTCAAGGAAGTGCTGGGCGAGGTGGACGACCCCGGCATGGAGATCGAAATCGCAGTGCGCAAATACGACGTGCCGCATGTGTTCTCCGATGCGTGTATTGCCCTGGCGCGCACCTTGCCAGACAAGGTGCGGCCGCAAGACAAGAAGAATCGCGTCGATCTGACCGATGTGCCCCTGGTCACTATCGATGGCGAAGACGCCCGCGACTTCGACGACGCTGTGTACTGCGAACCGGCCAAGGTCGGACGCAGCAAGGGCTGGCGTTTGCTGGTGGCGATTGCCGATGTCAGCAACTACGTGGAAACCGGCTCGGCCATCGATGTGGATGCGTATGACCGCGCAACCAGCGTGTATTTCCCGCGCCGCGTGATCCCCATGCTGCCTGAGAAGTTGTCCAACGGCCTGTGTTCGTTGAACCCCGAGGTAGAACGCCTGTGCATGGTCTGCGACATGCTGGTGACGACCAAGGGCGAGGTGCACGCCTACCAGTTTTACCCTGCGGTGATGTACAGCCATGCGCGCTTTACTTATACCGAGGTGGCGGCCATTCTGGGCAATACCCGTGGCCCTGAGGCGCTGCGCCGCAAGGATCGTGTTAACGATCTGCTGAATCTGCACGATGTCTACCGGGCGCTGCTGGTGGCCCGCCAGGCGCGTGGTGCGGTGGACTTTGAAACCACCGAAACCCAGATCGTTTGCGATGAAAACGGCCGGATTGAGAAAATCGTGCCGCGTACCCGCAACGAGGCGCACAAGCTGATCGAAGAGGCCATGCTGGCTGCCAACGTCTGCAGCGCCGACTTCATCGCGCAGGGCAAGCACCCCGGTCTGTTCCGCGTGCACGAAGGCCCTACACCCGAGAAGATCGAGATTCTGCGCAACTACCTGAAGGCCACTGGCGTCGGCATGTCGATCAGCGACGACCCTAAGCCAGGCGAGTTCCAGGCGATTGCCGCGGCCACCAAGGACCGGCCCGACGCCCAGCAAATCCATTCGATGCTGCTGCGCTCCATGCAGCAAGCCATATACACGCCCAGTAACAGCGGGCACTTCGGCCTGGCATTTGACGCGTACACCCACTTCACCAGCCCCATCCGGCGCTACCCGGACCTGCTGGTGCACCGCGTGATCAAGGCGATCCTGGCGCACCGCAAGTACCAGCTGCCGACGCTGCCCACGCCGGGCGAAGCCCATGCCAAGCTGGCCAAGCGCCTGAGCAAGAACAACCACGCGCGCCTGCAAGGCAAGGTGGCCGAGCCCGACCTGAAGCCCAAGAAAGTCAGCCCTGAAACCCTGGCCTGGCAGGCTGCCGGCCTGCATTGCAGCGCCAACGAGCGCCGCGCCGACGAGGCCAGCCGCGATGTGGAAGCCTGGCTCAAATGCAAATACATGCGTGAGCATCTGGGCGAGGAGTTCGGCGGCGTGGTCACCTCGGCCACCGGCTTCGGCATCTTCGTCACCTTGGACGCCATGTACGTAGAAGGCCTGGTGCACATCACTGAGCTGGGCGGCGAATACTTCAAGTTCGACGAGGCCCGCCAGGAGCTGCGTGGCGAGCGTACCGGCATCCGTTATTCCATCGGCACGCGGGTGCGGGTCCAGGTCAGCCGCGTCGATCTGGACGGACGCAAGATCGACTTCCGCCTGATACGTGAAGGGGAAGATCTGGTGAACCGCGCCATGAAAGACAAGGGCGTGCAGCGCGACGGTCCTAACCGCTCCAAATCCGAGGCTGCGCCTTCCAAGCGCTCTGGCCGCAAGGAGTCGCAGTCACGTGATCACGCGCCGCGCACGCCAGTGCAGGCGGCCAAGTCTGCGGTCAAGTCCTCGGGTTCGGCTTCCGCCAAGGGCGGTGCGGCCAAGAAGAAAACCCAGAAACCGCGTACCCGCAGATAGGCGAAGGAAGGCTATGGTTCACCATTCCAAAGTCGCCGTGGTGACCGGCGCCGGCAGCGGCATCGGCCGGGCTGTGGCCTTGGCCCTGCTGGCCGATGGCTACCGTGTCGCGCTCGCCGGGCGGCGCAGCGAAGCCTTGTTGGCTGTGCAGGCCGAATCCGGTGCCGCGCAGAATGCGCTGGTAGTGCCTACCGATGTGACCGACCCGGCAGCTGTGCAGGCTTTGTTTGAAGCCACGGTGCAGGCTTTTGGCCGCGTCGATCTGTTGTTCAACAATGCCGGCACCAGTGCGCCGGGGGTGTTGCTGGAGGATCTGAGCCTGGCGCAGTGGCAGGGCGTGGTGGATGTGAACTTCACCGGCATGTTTCTGTGCATACAGCAGGCCTTCCGGGTGATGAAGGCGCAGACCCCGCGCGGCGGCCGCATCATCAACAACGGCTCCATCTCCAGCACCACGCCGCGGCCCAATTCGATTGCCTACACCGCCACCAAGCACGCGGTGCGCGGCATGACCAAGTCGGCCGCGCTGGACGGGCGCAAATACGATATTGCGGTGGGCCAGATCGACATCGGTAACGCCGCCACCAATATGACTCAGCGCATGACCACCGGCATTCTGCAGGCCCACGGCGAGATGGTGGTGGAGCCGGTCATGGACGTCAACATCGTGGGCAAGTCGGTGCTCTACATGGACAGCCTGCCGCTCGATGCCAATGTGCTGTTCCACACCGTGATGGCGACCAAGATGCCGTTCGTGGGCCGGGGCTAGGCCGCTTTTACTCTGTCGTATTGTGCCGGGCGGCTAGAACTGCGCCAACGCGCTGGCCGTTAAAGGCTTGCCCTCGGGCCAGCGGTCTGCTGCCAGTCCATGGGCATAGACCGCGTCACAGGCGGCATCCATGGCGTACTGGCCCGCCGCCAGCCGTGCGCCCACCATGCCTGCCAGCACGTCCCCCGTTCCCGCGGTGGCCAGCCGGGCATTGCCCGTGGGGTTGATGGCCGGTGTTCGCAGTGGGGCCGCGATCACCGTGCCCGAACCTTTCAGCACGGCCACGCAAGCAAAGCGGTCGGCCAGTTGTTGGGCGGCGGCCAGGCGGTCGGCCTGGATCTGCAGCGTGGTGCAGCCCAGCAGGCGTGCGGCCTCCAGGGGGTGCGGCGTCAGCACCGTGGGCAGGCCTTGGGCCGCGCGGTGGCGCAGCAGGGCTTGCAGGGCGGTGTCGCTGGCGATGGCGTTCAGGGCGTCGGCGTCCAGCACCAGGCGGGCAGCTTCGCCCAGCACGCGCGGCAGCAGGGGGCGCACGGCCTCGCCGCCGCCACAGCCGCAGACCACGGCCAGGGCATGCAGTTTGAGCGCCCCCGGGGCACGGAACATCAGCTCGGGCTGCTGTGGGTGGACCTGCATGCTGCCGCCGTCCAACAGGCCGACGAAGACCCGGCCCGCGCCGTGGTGCAGGGCGGCCGTGGCCGCCAGCAGCGTAGCACCGGTCATGCCGGGCGCGCCGCCGATAACGGCCACGTCGCCGTAGCTGCCCTTGTGGCTGGCGTGGCTGCGCTGTGGGGGCTGCGGCGCGCCCAGCAGCCGGGCGCTGGCCGCGATACCGGGCGTGACGCCCAGTGCGTCCAGCCAGACCTGGCCTGCGCTGTCCCGGCCATGGGCGGTGAACAGGCCGGGTTTGAGCGTCAGCAGGCTGAGTGTGTGGTCTGCATAAATGATGGCTGCAGCGCTTGTTTCATCTGCGCGGGCAGCTACTGAATTTGTAGCAAGTGCGCCGGTGTCTGTTTGCAGGCCGGTGGGTAGGTCCACTGCCAGCGTGGGGGCTGGGCTGGCGTTCATGGCGACGATCCAGCTGGCCATGCTGCCGCTGGGGGCACGGCTTTGGCCCAGGCCGAGCAGGGCGTCTATGCACAGGTCCTGGGCGTCCAGGTCGGTGGGTGGGGTGTCGGCAAATTGCACGCCGGCCGCCCGGGCGCGCCCCAGGGCGGCCAGGGTGTCGCTGGAGGCTCGGGCTTCCTGTCCCAACCAAGTCACCACGACCTGGACGCCGTGCTGTTGTAGCTGGGCCGCGGCTTCCAGGCCGTCGCCGCCGTTGTTGCCGGGGCCGCAGGCGATCCAGATGCGGCGCGCATGCGGTGCCAGAGCGCGGGCCAAACGGGCCACGGCCAGGCCGGCGCGGGGCATCAAGGTGTTGTTGGGCAGGCCGGCCAAGGCGGCCTGTTCGATGCGGCGCGAGGCGGCGGTATCGAACAGGGGCTGCGATTGGTCGGCGTTGATGCGTTGCATACTCAGCTCCTCAGGCGTTCCAGGCCCAGGCCTTCCATGTCGATGGCCGGGCTGTGGCCGGCTACCAGGTCAGCCGTGGCGCGGGCACTGCCGCAGGCCAGGGCCCAGCCGCTGGAGCCGTGGCCCAGGTTGAGCCAGACGCCGGGCAGGCCGCTGGCACCGATCAGGGGTGGGCCGTCGGGCAGCATAGCGCGGGCGCCTTTCCATATCTGCACATTGCTGGCCAGCTGGGCCGCACCGGGGAACCAGTCGTGCAGCACCTTGTACAGGGTGGCGATGGCGGCGGGGTTCTTGGTGTCGGGCAGGCCACCTAGCTCGGCGCTGCCGGCCACGCGCACGCGCTGGCCCATGCGTGAGATGGCGACCTTGTAGTGCTCGTCCATCACGGCGCTGACGGGGGCGTTCAGCGGCTCGCGGATATTGGCGGTGAGCGAATAGCCGTACACCGCCGCCAGCGGTATATGCAGACCCAGCGGCTTGAGCAGGGCGGCCGAGGCCATGCCGGCGCACACCACCACGGCATCGAAGCGCCGGGGCGTGGTCTCGTTTGCTATGGAAACCGTAGCTGCTGGCGCAGGATTTATCTGCGCTACCGTGCGATTGAACTCAAATTTTGCACCCAGCTGCTGGGCCGCGGCCTTGAGCAGCATGGTGAATTGGCGGCAGTTGCCCACCTCGTCGTCCGGCAGGTGGATGGCACCGAAGAAGTCGGTCTCGGCGCACAGCGCGGGCTCGATGCTGCGTGCCGTGGCCACGTCGATCTGCTGGAAGCGCACACCCGCATCGCGCAGCAGCTGCAGGCCGGGTTCGGCCATGGCTGCGTCCTGCGCGGTGCGCAGCAGCACCATATAGCCGTCGCTGCGGTCGTATTCCAGGTGCAGCGTGTGGGCCAGCGCGTGCAGGCGTTCGCGGCTGTAGAAGGCCAGGCGCTGCAGGCGGCTGCGGTTGGCCAGGTAGGTGTCGAGCTTGCAGGCGTGACGCCACTTCCACATCCAGGCCAGGTCGCCGGTGGACAGGCGCAGACCCAGCTGCAGCGGGGCGTGGCGCTGGAACAGACTTTTGAACATCTTGCCCGGCATGCCTGGGGCCGCCCAGGGGGTGACGTAGCCGGGCGCGATGATGCCGGCGTTGGCAAAGCTGGTTTCTTCGGCGGCGGCGCTGCGGCGTTCGAAAACGGTGACTTCGTGGCCGTCGGCGGCCAACTCATAGGCTGTGCTGACGCCGATGACTCCGGCGCCAATGATGGCAACTTTCATGCGGAAAACATCCGCATCTTCACGACATGCATGGGGACCTTGTTTTTATAAGAAAAGTGGCTCTTGCGCAGGTATCGTCTGCGCAGGTAGCTATTAAAACTGTAGTGCTTGCTCGGCCTGCAATGCCAGGCTGAGCAGGGCATCATCGCGCATCGCGGTACTCCACAGCATCAGGCCGGTTGGCAGTTCATCGCGCGTATGGCAGGGCAGGGAGATGGCGCAGCCGTCCAGCATGTTCACCACGCTGGTATTGCGCAACAACAGGCCGTTGGCGTGGAAGAAGGCGTCGTCGCGCGCCGTGCCCGGTGCCATATGCGAGATGGGTGGCGCCACGATGGGCACGGTGGGCGAGACCACGGCGTCAAAGCCGCGCAAGGCGGCCTCCATCTGTGTGATCCAGGCGGCGCGTGCCTCTACCAGCTCGAAATACTCGAAGGCCCGCATCTGCGCACCGCGTTCTATGCGCACCAGTACCCGGGGGTCGTAGGCGGCGCGCGTGAGCGGGCCACGGCCCAGCAGAGGGCGGTGCCAGATATACGACTCTACCGCCGAGAAGCCACCGGTTTGCTGGATGCGGGCCAACTCGTTGACTGGCTCCAGAGGGAGCTCCACCAGCGTGGCGCCGGCATCGCGCAGGCGCTGCAGTGCGCGCTCGAAGGCGCGGGCCACGGTGGAGTCCAGGTTGTCCAGCAGGATGTTGTTGGCCACGGCAATGCGGTATTGCGACAGCGGTGCGTCGCTGAGTGCCACGCTGCGCTGGGCCAGGATTTCATGGGCCAGCACGGCATCGCGCGTGCTGCGGGTCAGCGCGCAGACCGTGTCCAGCGTACTGGACAAGGGGGTGGCGCCGGTCGTAGGCACCAGCCGGGTCGTGCTTTTGAAGCCCACGATGCCGTTCAGCGCGGCCGGGATGCGGATCGAGCCGCCGGTGTCCGAGCCCAGCCCGATGAAAGCCGCACCGGTGGCCACCGACACCGCAGCGCCCGACGATGAGCCGCCCGGCACCCGCGCCACGGGGCCTACGGTACGGGCGCCCGCAGGCTGGTTGTAGCGGCCATCCCAGGCGGCCGGTGTGTCGAAGTGCGGGTTGGTACCCACGCCGGAAAAAGCGAACTCCACCATGTGGGTGCGGCCCAGGATGGCGCCGCCAGCGGCCTGCAGGCGCGCCACGGCGGGGCTGTCGGCTGCGGCAGCGGGTCGGTCGGCCAGCACCGTGGAGCCGGCGCTGCTGACTTCGCCAGCCACATCGAACAGGTCTTTGACCGACACCGCCAGGCCGGCCAGCGGTGTTTCTATGATGCGGGGCTGTGCGGCCACGCTGCGGGCGGTATCAAAGCGGGTATGCAGAAAAGCGCTTTTGCATGCATCCGACTGGGCGATGGCGATCGACCGTTCCAGCTCTTCCAGGGGGGTGGACTGCCGCGATTGCAGCTTCAGGCGGGTGGCGACAAGGTCTGTAAACATGGTGTGGCGTGGAGCGTGCTACACTCCTTGGGTTTTGCTGATCGGTCAGAATCGTTTGACTGTTGCAGTAAAACTAATCGCAAACCAGTCCATTCAAGGTGTTGCGCTGACTTTGAGTATCTCAAAACAGTTGCAAATCGGACTGAATTTTAGACACAACCTTACGGAGAACTCCATGTCTGTCACCATGCGCGAAATGTTAGAAGCCGGCGTCCATTTTGGTCACCAAACCCGCTTCTGGAACCCCAAGATGGCCCCGTTCATCTTCGGTCACCGCAACAAAATTCACATCATCAACCTGGAAAAATCGCTGCCGATGTTCCAGGACGCGGCCAAGTTCGCCAAGCAACTGACCGCCAACCGTGGCACCATCCTGATGGTCGGCACCAAGCGCCAAGCCCGCGAAATCGTCGCCGGTGAAGCAGCCCGTGCTGGCGTGCCTTTCGTTGACCAACGCTGGTTGGGCGGCATGCTGACCAACTTCAAGACGGTCAAGACCTCGATCAAGCGTCTGAAAGACATGAAGATCCAGCAAGAAGCCGGTCTGGACAGCATGAGCAAGAAAGAACAGCTGATGTTTGCCCGCGAAATGGCCAAGCTGGAAAAAGACATCGGTGGCATCCAGGATATGACCACCTTGCCAGACGCGATCTTCGTAATCGACGTTGGCTACCACAAGATTGCCATCGCTGAAGCCCGCAAGTTGGGCATTCCGCTGATCGGCGTGGTCGATACCAACCACTCGCCCGAAGGCATTGACTACGTAATCCCAGGCAACGATGACTCCTCCAAGGCTGTCACTTTGTACGCCCGTGGTATCGCTGACGCCATCATCGAAGGCCGTAACAACGCCGCCAGCGATGTGGTCAAGGCCGTGGCTGCTGAAACTGCCGACGAATTCGTGGAAGTGAGCGAAGCCGCTGCCTAAGCGCTTCTCCATTGCGCGGTTCGCCGCCATGAAAGAGGGGCGCAAGCCCCCTTTTTTTTACTAATTTTTTTGATTTAAGACGGAGAGAAATATGGCTGCAATTACCGCAAGCATGGTCGCTGAACTGCGTGGCAAGACCGATGCTCCCATGATGGAATGCAAGAAGGCCCTGACCGAAGCCGAAGGCGACATGGCCAAGGCTGAAGAACTGCTGCGCGTCAAGCTCGGCAGCAAGGCTGGCAAGGCCGCATCGCGCGTGACCGCTGAAGGCGTGGTGACCAGCTACTTCGAAGGCACCGGATCGGCATCTGTGGGCGCTCTGCTGGAAGTGAACTGCGAAACCGACTTCGTGACCAAGAACGACAGCTTCCTGGCTCTGGCCCAAGGTGCGGTGCAATTGATCGCCAAGCACAACCCAGCCGATGTGGCTGCCCTGAGCGCCCTGGCTTACGAGCAAGACGGTTTCGGCCCCACGCTGGAAGATGTGCGCAAGGGTCTGATCGGCAAGATCGGCGAAAACATGACCTTCCGCCGCTTCAAGCAATTCTCCGGCTCCAAGCTGGCGGGTTACCTGCACGGCACGCGCATCGGCGTGGTGGTTGAGTTCGAAGGCGACGAAGTGGCGGCCAAGGATGTCGCGATGCACATCGCCGCCATGAAGCCCGTGGCCCTGACCAGCGCTGACGTGCCTGCAGACCTGATCGCTAAAGAGCGTTCCGTGGCAGCAGCCAAGGCTGCTGAGGACGCTGCTGTGGCAGTGGCCGCCGGCAAGCCTGTGCAGTCCGACGAAATCGTTGCCAAGCGCATCGAAGGCGGCGTGCAGAAGTACCTGAAGGAAGTCTCGTTGTTCAACCAGAGCTTCGTCAAGAACGACAAGCAAACTGTGGAGCAAATGCTCAAGGCGGCTTCGACCAATGTCAAATCATTCACCCTGTACGTGGTGGGTGAAGGCATTGAAAAGAAAGTTGACGACTTTGCTGCCGAAGTAGCGGCGCAAGTGGCTGCAGCCAAGGCTACGGCCTAAGTCCTGTTCCAGACATCTACGCGAAACACTTTGCCCCTACCATTTTTCATCCAACCATCCAAGGAGTTTCCATGACCCAAGCCCAACCAGCCTACAAGCGTATCTTGCTCAAGCTGTCGGGGGAGGCACTCATGGGAGACGACCAATTCGGTATTAACCGTGACACCATCGTGCGCATGGTCGAAGAGGTCGCCGAAGTCACCCGCTTGGGTGTGGAGGTTGCGGTGGTGATTGGTGGAGGCAATATTTTCCGTGGTGTCGCGGGCGGCTCGGTCGGTATGGACCGCGCCACCGCCGATTACATGGGCATGTTGGCCACGGTGATGAACGCATTGGCATTGGCCGATGCGATGAACAAGGCCGGCCTGACAGCGCGTGTGATGTCTGCCATCGCCATCGACCAGGTGGTCGAGCCCTATGTGCGGCCCAAGGCCTTGCAGTACCTGGAAGAGGGCAAGGTCGTGGTGTTTGCCGCCGGTACTGGCAACCCATTTTTCACCACCGATACGGCTGCAGCTTTGCGCGGCGCGGAGATCGGTGCGCAGGTGGTGCTCAAGGCCACCAAGGTGGACGGTGTGTACACCGCCGACCCCAAGAAAGACCCCTCGGCAACCCGTTACGCCAGCCTGTCCTTCGATGAAGCCATGTCGCAAAACCTGGGCATCATGGACGCAACGGCCTTTGCCTTGTGCCGTGACCAGAAGTTGCCGATCAAGGTGTTTTCCATCTTCAAGCACGGTGCGCTCAAGCGTGTGGTGATGGGTGAAGATGAGGGCACCCTGGTCCATGCCTGACCCTGTGTGCAGGCCCCTGAGGAGAAAAGCATGACTATCGCCGACGTTAAAACCAATCTGCAAGCCAAGATGGACCAGTCCATCGTGGCCTTCAAGAACAACCTGGCCAAGATCCGTACGGGTCGCGCCAATCCCGCTTTGCTGGATACCGTGCAAGTGGAGTATTACGGCTCCATGGTGCCTATCAGCCAGGTCGCCAATGTGTCGCTGATCGATTCGCGCACCATCGGCGTTCAGCCCTGGGAAAAGAACATGGCGTCCAAGGTCGAAAAGGCCATCCGTGACAGCCATCTGGGTTTGAACCCCGCTTCGTTGGGTGACCTGATCCGCGTGCCCATGCCGGCCATGAGCGAAGAGCGCCGCAAGGAACTCACTAAGCTGGCACGCACCGAAGGTGAAAGCGCCAAGATCGTGGTGCGCAGTGTGCGCCGCGATGCCAACGAAGCCGTGAAGAAGCTGGTCAAGGACAAGCTTGCCTCCGAAGACGACCAGAAGCGCGCTGAAGCCGATGTGCAAAAGATCACCGACCGCCACATCGCCGAAATTGACCAACTGGTGGTTGCCAAAGAGCAGGACATCATGGCCGTCTAGCATGTGGAGCATCCCCGGTCTTTATGCAGTCGGTTCCACGGTGTTTTTGACAGGGGTTGATTTTTAACATGGCTACTTCTCTATCTTCGGTTCCCGGCCATATTGCCATCGTCATGGATGGCAATGGCCGCTGGGCCACGCGGCGCTTCATGCCGCGCATTGCCGGTCACCACCAGGGTGTGGATTCTTTGCGTCGCTGCGTGCAGGCTTGCCTGGACCGTGGTGTCGGCGTGCTGACCGTGTTTGCGTTTTCCTCCGAGAACTGGGACCGCCCGGCAGAAGAGGTTTCGGGGTTGATGTCCTTGATGGTTGGTGTGCTGGCCAAGGAAGTCGCCAAGCTCAAGGCCAATGGTGTGCAGTTGCACTTCGTGGGCGACCTTGGCGCCTTGTCGGAAAAGGTCCGCAATGGCCTGCTGGAAGCCGAGAAGGCGACGGCCGACAACACCCGGCTGGTGCTCAACATCTGTTTCAACTACGGTGGTCGCTGGGATATTGCTCAGGCCGCGCGCAAACTTGCTGCAGCGGGCGAGGCCATCACCGAGAAAAGTCTGGACCGCGCCATGGCCCTGGCGCATTCGCCGGACCCGGATCTGCTGATACGCACCGGCGGTGAGTTCCGCATCAGCAACTTCCTGATCTGGCAGGCCGCATATTCCGAGCTGGTCTTCAGCGACAAGCTGTGGCCCGAATTCGATGAAGCCGCGCTGGACGAGGCGATTGCCGTTTACAGCCGCCGTGAACGCCGCTTTGGCAAAACCTCGGAGCAGGTGGCTACGGCCACCTGATCACCTTCCATGCTGCTGCAACGTGTCATCACGGCCATCGTTCTGTTGGCGATTCTTTTGCCTGCGCTGTTTTATCCAGCACCCGAGCCGCTGTGTCTGCTGGCCGTTGTTGCGATAGTCGCAGCCGCCTGGGAGTGGGGTCGCATGAATGGCTTGAGCCAGGCCAAATCTTTGGGCTTGGGCCTGCTGATGGCACTGGCCTGCGCCGTGTCCTGGTTGATGGGTTTGCTGACCGCGCATACGCCGATGCTGTGGACCGTGGTCGGTGCAGCCTGGGTGCTGGTGGGTGCCTGGCTGCTGCGTGGCGGCGTGGATGGGTGGGGACGCATCCCTGGCGTCGTGCGTGGCACGGTGGGGTTTGCCGCCCTGTGGGCCGCTTGGCTGGCTATGTGCCAAGCCCGCGTGGTGGGCATTAACTTTCTGCTGTCGGCGCTGGTGCTGGTTTGGGTGGCCGACATCTTTGCCTACTTTGCAGGGCGCGCCTTCGGCACCAAATTTTTCAAGAACAAACTGGCTCCCGCCATCAGCCCCGGCAAGAGTTGGGAAGGTGTGTGCGGTGGTATGTTGGGGGTGGTGGTGTTGGCGTTTGCCTGGGTGGCCGCAGATAGTGCGAACCACGTCACGGTGGTCAGTCTGTACACCCGCCTGGCAGAGCGCAGCAATGTGCTGTTGCTGTTGGCGGCCTTGTTCCTTGCCGCCATGAGTGTGGCGGGGGATTTGATCGAGTCTCTGGTCAAGCGCAGCGCCGGTGTGAAAGACAGCAGTGGTTTGTTGCCCGGTCACGGCGGTGTGCTGGACCGAGTGGATGCCTTGCTGCCAATCCTGCCGCTGGCGATGATGTTGGCCTCCGCTGTAGGCTTATGAACCCATGAAGCAGGGTATGAAACAGGTTTTGACGATTTTGGGTTCCACCGGCTCGGTGGGTACCAGCACGCTGGATGTGGTGGCCCGCCATCCAGAGCGCTTCGAGGTTTTCGCTCTGACGGCGGCGACCCAGGTGGATTTGATGCTGCAGCAATGCGTGCAGTTCAAACCCCGTTTTGCCGTGATGGCCAGCGTACCGCATGCCGAACTGCTGGCCCGAAAATTTAAGGAAATAAGCCTTCCAACGCAGGTATTGTCTGCGCCAGCAGCTATTGAAATGGTAGCGTCGCATGAAGATGTGAACGCGGTGATGGCGGCCATCGTCGGGGCTGCTGGCTTGGCCCCTTGCCTGGCCGCGGCCCGCGCCGGCAAGCGCTTGCTGTTGGCAAATAAAGAGGCGTTGGTGGTCGGCGGCGAGGTGTTTCTGGCGGCGGTAAAAGAAGGCGGTGCGCTGCTGCTGCCGATCGACAGCGAACATTCCGCGGTGTTCCAGTCGCTGCCTGAAGACCCGGCGGTCTGGCCACGGCGCATCGAGAAGATCATGCTGACATCGTCGGGCGGCCCCTTCCGTACCCGTGATCCGGCCACGCTGCGCGATGTCACGCCAGAGCAGGCCTGTGCCCATCCCAACTTCGCCATGGGCCGCAAGATCTCGGTGGACTCGGCCACCATGATGAACAAGGCGTTGGAGGTGATTGAGGCCAAGTACCTGTTCGGCGTCACGCCTGAGCAGATCGAGGTGGTCATCCATCCGCAGCAAATCATCCATTCCATGGTGCAGTTCCATGATGCCTCGGTAATGGCCCAGCTGGGCACGCCGGATATGCGGGTGCCGATTGCCTACGGCCTGTCCTGGCCGGAGCGCATCGAGAGCGGCACGGCGCGGCTGGACTTCGCCAAGATGGCGGCGATGACTTTTGAGCTGCCAGATTTTCAACGCTTCCCTTGTCTGCAGTTGGCCTGGGAGAGTTTGCGTGCGCCTTCTGGTACCTGTGCGGTGCTGAATGCGGCAAACGAGGTGGCCGTGGCTGCGTTTTTAGACCGGCGTATCCGCTTCGACCAGATCCATTCCATCAATCTTGCAACTTTGGCAGCGGTCAGCCCCTCCAAGCCGCAGACGCTGGAAGATTTATTGGCGTTGGACGCGCAATCGCGCGCCGCCGCACATCAGACCGTATCGCGTCTGCAAATCTAGTAAAGGACTGCCATGCTGACCATAGTGGCTTTTATCGTGGCGCTGGGCTTGTTGATTGCCGTGCACGAGTACGGCCACTACCGCATGGCTGTGGCCTGTGGCGTCAAGGTGCTGCGCTTTTCCGTGGGCTTTGGCCAGCCCTTGTTACGCTGGCAGCCCAAGGGTTCACCGACCGAATTCGTGCTGGGGGCATTTCCCCTGGGCGGTTACGTGAAGATGCTGGACGAGCGCGAAGCGCCCGTGGCGCCAGCAGAGCGTCACCTGGCTTTCAATACCCAGACCCTGGCCAAGCGGGCGGCCATCGTGGCGGCTGGGCCCTTGGCCAATTTGTTGTTGGCGGTATTGCTGTACGGCGTCATCAATTGGAGTGGTGTGGACGAAGCCCGCGCAGTGCTGGCCAGCCCGGGCATAGGCTCGGTGGCGGAAAAGGCTGGCGTGCAGGGCGGCGAAGTTGTCACCCGTGCCGGCTGGGACGGTGAAGAGCTGGACGAAGTCCAGTCCTTTGACGACCTGCGTTGGCTGCTGACGCGCGGCGCGCTGGATGGCCGCGATGTGCGTCTGGAATTGGCTTCGAACGAACATGGCGCCCGCCGCGAAGTCGTCATGGGCTTGGCCAGCCTGCATGCCCAGGATGCGGATGCCCAACTGTTCCGCACCATAGGTGTGGTGGGCCCCTGGACGCGCCCGTTGCTGGGAGATGTGGCCGCCGATGGCGCTGGGGCCCGATCCGGTTTGCAACGCGGCGACCTGGTCGTGCAGGTCGGTGCCACGCCGATTGTGGATGGCCAGCAGCTGCGCGCGGTGATTCGTGGCTCCTTGGTGGATGGTCAGCCGCTGGCGCAGACCTGGCGTGTCGAGCGTGCCGGCGAGATGCTGGACGTGACCGTTACACCGGACATCAAGCCCGAGGGTTTGCAGTCGGTGGGGCGTATCGGTGCCTATGTGGGCGCCCCTCCTGAAATGGTGACCATACGTTACGGGTTGGTCGATGGTCTGTGGCGCGGCGTGGAGCGCACCTGGGAGGTGTCCGGCCTGACCTTGCGCATGATGGGACGCATGCTGGTGGGTGACGCCTCCATCAAGAATCTGAGTGGCCCCTTGTCGGTTGCGGAGTATGCGGGCAAGTCGGCTAGCCTGGGCTTTACACAGTATCTGCTGTTCCTGGCGCTGATCAGTGTGAGCCTGGGTGTGCTGAACCTGCTGCCCGTGCCCATCCTCGATGGTGGGCACCTGTTGTATTATCTTTGGGAGGCCGTGACAGGCAAATCCGTATCTGACGCCTGGATGGAGCGCTTGCAACGCGGAGGTGGTGCGGTGCTGTTGCTCATGATGTCCATTGCGTTGTTTAACGATGTCAACCGCCTCTTTGGCTAACATTCAATCGCTGAGCTGCTCTGCAGGTTTGGCAAGACCCTTATCCATGAAAAACCACTTTAATAGCTTTCGCCTGCGGTCTTTGTCGGCTGCTGCGGCTTTGATTTTTGTCGCCAATACGGCCTGGGCCGTGACACCGTTTGCCGTGCGCGACATTCGCATCGAAGGCCTGCAACGTGTAGAGCCCGGCACTGTTTTCGCATCTTTACCTTTCCGTGTGGGTGATACCTACAACGACGAACAGGGCTCGGCGGCCATCCGCACCTTGTTTGCTTTGGGGCTGTTCAAGGACGTGCGCCTGGAAGTGAATGGCGATGTGCTGGTGGTAGTGGTGGAAGAGCGCCCGACGATCGCCGATGTGGAGTTTGTCGGCTCCAAAGAGTTTGACAAGGATGCATTGAAGAAGTCCATGCGCGATGTGGGCTTGACCGATGGCCGTCCTTTCGACAAGGCCTTGGCCGACCGCGCTGAGCAAGAGCTCAAGCGCCAGTACATCAACAAGAGCCTGTATGCGGCCACCGTGGTGACTACCGTCACGCCGGTGGAGCGCAACCGCGTCAACCTGACCTTCACGATCACCGAAGGCGAGCCGGCCAAGATCAAGGACATCCATATCGTAGGCGCCAAAGCCATCGAGGAGTCCACCCTGCGCGGCCTGTTTGAACTGGACACCGGCGGCTGGCTCAGCTGGTATACCAAGTCGGATCGCTATACCCGTGCCAAGCTCAACGCCGATATCGAGACCCTGCGTTCCTACTACTTGTCGCGCGGCTTCCTGGAGTTCAAGGTGGACTCGACCCAGGTAGCGATTTCGCCCGACAAGCAGGACATGTCTATCACCATCAACATCACCGAAGGTGAGCGTTTTGTGGTGTCCGCCGTGCGCCTGGAAGGCAACTACCTGGGCAAGGAAGACGAGTTCAAATCTCTGGTCAGTATCAAGCCCGGTGAAGCTTACAACGCCGACCTGGTCGCCAAGACCACCAAGGCGTTCAAGGATAACTTTGGCAGCTTCGGCTTTGCCTTTGCCCAGGTTGAGGCCCGTCCAGAAATCGACCGTGCCACCAACCGCGTGGTGCTGGTGCTGCAGGCCGAACCTTCGCGTCGTGCCTATGTGCGCAAGGTGAATGTGGCCGGCAACAGCCGCACGCGTGACGAAGTCATCCGCCGAGAATTCCGCCAGTTCGAATCGTCCTGGTATGACGGTGACAAGATCAAGCTGTCGCGCGACCGCGTGGACCGTCTGGGTTATTTCAAGGAAGTTGGCGTAGAGACGCAGGACGTGGCCGGTTCGCCCGACCAGGTGGACCTGCAGATCAATGTGGAAGAGAAATCCTCCGGCAGCATCCAGCTGGGTGCAGGCTTCTCCAGCGCTGAAAAGCTGGCGCTGTCGTTCAGCATCAAGCAGGAAAACGCCTTCGGCTCGGGCAACTACCTGGGCCTGGAAGTCAACACCAGCAAATACAACCAGGTGGTGGTGGTCAGCACGGTCGATCCGTATTTCACCAACAGCGGTATTTCACGCTCGATCGACGTGTTCCACCGCGCCACCAAGCCCTATAACGACCAGGGCGGTAACTACCAACTGGTGACCCAGGGCGCGGGCTTGCGTTTCGGCGTGCCGTTCAGTGAGCTGGACACCATCTACTTCGGCGCCAGCCTGGAGCGCACCACCATCAAGCCGGGTACCAATATCCCGGCTGCCTATTTGGCGTACGCCGAGAAATTTGGCTACACCAGTTCGGCTTTCCCCTTGACCGTGGGTTGGTCGCGTGACAATCGCGACAGTACCTTGGCGCCCAGTTCCGGTATCTACCAGCGCTTCAACACCGAAGCCGGGCTGTTCGGCGATGCCCGCTATCTGCGCAGCAACTACCAGTACCAGCAGTATGTGCCTTTGACCAAGCAGTTCACCTTTGCCTTCAACGGTGAGCTGGGCTATGGCAAGGGCTTGGGCGGTGAGCCATTCCCGGTGTTCAAGAACTTCTACGGCGGTGGCCTGGGTTCGGTGCGCGGTTTTGAGCAGGGTACGCTGGGGCCACGTGACGTGACGGGCTCGGTCATTGGTGGTCCGAAGAAGTTCACCTTGAACACCGAAATACAGTCGCCGTTCCCCGGTGCTGGTAATGACCGTACCCTGCGTTTGTTCGCATTTGCCGACGTTGGCAACGTCTACGGCGAAGACCAGAAAATGAGCTTCAGCGACATGCGGGCATCCACCGGCGTGGGCCTGAGCTGGATTTCTCCGGTCGGTCCGCTTCGCCTGGCTTATGCCAAACCGATACGTAAATTCGCTGGCGATAGAATCCAGTCCTTGCAATTCCAAATAGGCACGTCTTTCTAATGAAGAAATTTCTACGCAACTGGGGCTCCGGCATTGTTCTGGGAGCCATGCTTCTGTCGGCACACGCGCAGGCAGACGAGTTCCGCGTTGGATTTGTCAACACGGACCGTATCTTCCGCGAGTCTGCGGCCGCGAAGGCAGCCCAGTCCAAGCTGGAACAAGAGTTCTCCAAGCGCGAAAAAGAGCTGACCGATGCGGGTTCGGTGCTCAAGGCCGCCTCAGACAAGTTCGAGCGTGAAGCTACGACCCTGGCCGAAAGCCAGCGTACGTCGCGCCAGAAGCAGCTGGTCGACCAAGACCGCGAATTCCAGCGCAAGCGCCGTGAATTCCAGGAAGATCTGAATTCCCGCAAGAACGAAGAGCTGCAGCAGGTCCTGGAAAAGGCCAACAAGGTCATCAAGCAAGTGGCAGAGACTGAAAAGTACGATGCCGTTCTGCAAGAGGCCGTCTACATCAACCCCAAGTACGACATCACTGACAAGGTCATCAAGGCCTTGAATGCGACGACGGGCGCTAAATAATTGAAGTGATGACGGGGGCTTCCAGCGTGGTGTTGCGCCTTGGCGCGATCGTGGAGGCCCTGGGGGGCGAGTTGCATGGTGATGCCCTTCTGGCCATTACCGGCATTGCGCCCCTGGAGTCTGCGACTGCCAGTCAGATCGCCTTTCTCAGCAATCCCAAATACCAGCAGCAGCTGGCGCATTCCCAAGCTGGGTGTGTGATCGTCGACCCGGCCCAGCGCGACATGGCGCTGGCGCGTGGTGCCTGCATCGTGGCCGATGCGCCATATCTGTATTTCGCCAAACTCACCCAGTTATGGAAGCGCCAGCGCGCGGCTGCGCAAGCACCGGGCATACACCCCAGTGCCGTGGTGGACCCGAGTGCCGACATCGACCCGACGGCCACCATCGGCCCGCTGTGCGTGGTGGAGCGCGGTGCGCGCATCGGCGCCGGTACGGTGCTCAAGTCCCGCGTCACCCTGGGTGAAGACTGTAGTGTCGGCGCGCGCTGCCTGCTGCATGCGGGCGTGGTGATCGGTGCCGACGGCTTTGGCTTTGCGCCGAATGCCGGCGCATGGGAAAAGATCGAACAGCTGGGCGCGGTGCGCATCGGCGACGACGTGGAAATCGGCGCAAATACCTGCATAGACCGGGGTGCGCTGGACGACACCGTGATTGGCAACGGCGTCAAGCTCGACAACCTGATCCAGATCGGCCACAACGTGCAGATCGGCGAACACACTGCCATGGCCGGCTGTGTCGGTGTGGCCGGCAGCGCCCACATCGGCGCGCATTGCACTGTGGGCGGCGGGGCTATCGTGCTGGGCCATTTGACGCTGGCCGACCGTGTCAACATTTCTGCGGCTACCGTGGTGACCCGTTCCATTGCCCAACCCGGCCACTACACCGGCATGTTTCCGATCGATGAAAACAGCAAGTGGGAAAAGAATGCCGCTTCCCTGAAACAGCTGCACAGTTTGCGTGACCGATTGAAAGCGGTCGAAAAATCACTAGAACAACATTTGAAGAGCCTAGAAACACCATGATGGACATCCACCAAATCCTCAAGCAGCTGCCCCACCGTTACCCCTTTCTGATGGTGGACCGGGTGGTGAGCATCGACAAATCCAAGTCCATCCGCGCGTTCAAGAACGTCACCATCAACGAGCCGTTTTTCCAGGGCCATTTCCCGCGCCGTCCGGTCATGCCCGGCGTGCTGATGCTGGAAGCGCTGGCCCAGGCTGCTGCTTTGCTGGCCTTTGATGCACTGGGTAAATCGCCCGAGGATGACACCGTCTACTACTTTGCCGCCATCGACAACGCCCGCTTCAAGCGCCCGGTCGAGCCCGGCGACCAGCTGATGCTGGACGTGGAGCTGGTGCGCATGAAGTCCGGTATCTTCAAATTCAAGGGCAAGGGCACCGTGGGTGAAGAGCTGGCGGTCGAAGCCGAGCTGACCTGCGCGATGCGCACCATCGCCTAAGGACTGCGTGTGACCCTTATCCACGCCACCGCCGTTGTCGATCCGCAGGCCCAGCTGGACCCTTCGGTCAGCGTAGGCCCCTACACGGTGATCGGCCCGCATGTCAAAGTCGGTGCCGGCACCACGATAGGCCCGCACTGTGTGATCGAAGGCCACACCACGATAGGCCGCGACAACCGGATCTTCCAATTCAATTCTCTCGGCGCGGTGCCGCAGGACAAGAAGTACGCAGGCGAACCCACCGAACTGCAGATCGGCGACCGCAATGTCATTCGCGAGTTCTGCACCTTCAACCTCGGCACGGTACAGGACGCCGGCGCGACCCGTATTGGCGATGACAACTGGATCATGGCCTATGTGCACATCGCGCACGACTGCCAGTTGGGCAACCAGATCACCATGGCCAACAACACCACGCTGGCCGGCCATGTGCAGATAGGTGATTGGGCGACCATCGGCGGCCTTACCGGCGTGCTGCAGCGCATGCGCATCGGCGCCCACACCATGGTCGGCTTTGCCAGCCATGTGAACAAGGACGTACCGCCCTTCATGGTGGTGGATGGTCACCCGCTGGAAGTGCGCGCGGTCAATCTGGTGGGCCTGAAACGGCGTGATTTTTCGGATGCGAGCCTGAAGGCCATCCGCGAGATGCACAAGCTGATCTACCGCCAGGGCAAGACCCTGGACGAAGCCCGTGCCGCGATCCAGGCCCTGGCGACCCAGATGCCCGAAGCCGCGGCGGACATCGCGCTGATGGACGACTTCCTCGGCTCTTCCGTCAGCGGCATCGCCCGCTGATGTCCGCTCCCCGTATCGCCATGGTGGCCGGCGAGGCCTCTGGCGACCTGCTGGCGGGTCTGGCGCTGGACGGTTTGCGCGCGCGCTGGCCCGATCTGCAATCCACCGGCATAGGCGGTCCGCAGATGGCCAAGCGCGGCTTCCAGGCGGCCTGGCCCAGCGACAAGCTGGCCGTGCACGGCTACAACATGGACGTGTTTCTGCGTCTGTACGAGCTGATCAACATCCGCAAGCAATTGCGTGAACGCCTGCTGAAAGAGCGCCCGGCGGTGTTCATCGGCGTGGATGCGCCCGACTTCAACCTGGGCCTGGAAGCCGCGCTGAAGGCACAGGGTGTGCCCACCGTGCATTTCGTCTGCCCGTCGATATGGGCCTGGCGCGCGGAGCGGGTAGAGAAGATCCGCCGTGCGGCCGACCATGTGCTGTGCATCTTTCCGTTCGAGCCGGCCCTGCTGGCCGAGCACGGCATTGCCGCCACCTATGTCGGCCACCCGCTGGCCAGCGTGATCCCGCTCAACCCCGACCGCGCAGCCGCACGGCAGAAGCTGGGCTTGGACGCTGTAGACGATGTGGTTGCCATCCTGCCCGGCAGCCGCCAGTCCGAAATCAAATACCTGGCTTTGCGGTACTTTCAGGCTGCAGCGCAGATGCTGCTTGCGCGGCCAGCTATTAAATTTGTAGTGCCGGCGATCCCCTCGCTGAAACAGCGGATCGAAGCCATCGCCGCCCAGGCCGGCCTGGCCGGGCGCGTGCAGATCGTCGCCGGCCAGTCGCACACTGTACTGGCCGCTTGTGACGTGACCCTGATCGCCAGCGGCACGGCCACGCTGGAGGCCGCGCTGTTCAAGCGGCCCATGGTCATCGCTTACAACATGCACTGGCTGTCCTGGAAGCTGATGCAGCGCAAGCAGCTGCAACCCTGGGTGGGCCTGCCCAACATTCTGTGCGCCGACTTCGTGGTGCCCGAGCTACTGCAAGACGCGGCCACGCCCCAGGCTCTGGCCAAGGCCACGCTGCAGTGGCTGGACGCCAAGGGCTCTGCGAAAATCGCCGCTCTTGAAGAAAAATTCACCGCGCTGCACCACACGCTGCAGCGCGATACCGCCCAACTTGCCACCCATGCCATCGAAAAAATCATCCGCGCCTGAACAGGTTCCGTTGGCCTGGAGCCCGCGCGGCCTGGTCGCCGGCGTGGACGAAGCCGGGCGGGGGCCGCTGGCCGGGCCGGTGGTAGCCGCGGCGGTGATCCTGGACGACTTGCACCCCATCCGTGGCCTGGCCGACAGCAAAAAGCTGACCGCCAAGCGCCGCGAGCAGCTGTTCGACGAAATCCTGGCCAAGGCCCTGTGCTGCTCGATCGCCGAAGCCAGCGTGGAAGAGATAGAGCGCCTCAACATCCTGCAAGCCACCATGCTGGCCATGCAACGTGCTGTTGAAGGCCTGCGTCTCAAGCCCGGCCATGTGCTGGTGGATGGCAATCGCCTGCCGACGCTGCGCGTGACCAGCGAAGCCATCGTCAAAGGCGACTCCCTGGTGCCGGCGATCTCGGCGGCCTCCATCCTGGCCAAGGTGACGCGGGACCGCTGGTGTGCGCAGGTGGATCTCACTTACCCGCAGTACGGCTTTGCCGGGCACAAGGGCTATGGCACGGCCGCCCACCTGGCGGCGCTGCAAGCTCATGGGGCCTGCCCGCTGCACCGTAAAACTTTTGCTCCCGTGACTTCCATGCTTGGGCGGCAGAGCCGTCCCGAAGCATGAAAGCCACTCTAGGTTCAACGCAGGTACTTCGATGAGCTCCGACCCCATCACCCACATCCAGTCGCGCGACAACCCGCTGCTGAAAGAACTGCGCCGCTTGTCGCAGGACAGCACGGCCTACCGCAAGCAGGGCCGGGTCTGGCTCGAAGGCGACCACCTGTGCCGGGCCGCGCTGGCCCGCGGCTGGAAGCCGGCGCTGGCGGTGTTTTCAGAGTCTTTTTGGCCTCAGGCGCAGGCGCAATATGCGCAGGAAGCTATTAAAACTATAGTAATGGCAGATAAACTGCTGGCCGACCTGAGCAGCCTGGAATCGCCGGCGCCCATGGGTTTTGTCATCGACCTGCCCAGCGCCACCGCGCTGGACCCGGCGGCGGCCAGCGTCATCCTCGACCGGGTGCAGGACGCCGGCAACGTCGGCTCCATCCTGCGCAGTGCCGGTGCTTTCGGCTTCAAGCAGATCATCGCGCTCAAGGGCACGGCGGCGCTGTGGAGTCCCAAGGTGCTGCGCGCCGGCATGGGGGCGCATTTCGGCCTGCGGCTGATCGAAGGCCTGGAGCCCGAGGCGCTGGAGGCGCTGGCCGTGCCCCTGGTGGTCACCAGCTCGCACCAGGGCGCGCTGCTGCAAGACCAGAAGCTGCCCTTTCCCTGCGCCTGGGCCATGGGCCACGAAGGCCAGGGCGTGGGCCCGGCCCTGCAGGCCCGCGCACAGATCGCGGTACGCATCGGCCAGCCCGGCGGCGAGGAGTCGCTGAACGTGGCGGCGGCGGCGGCGATCTGTCTGCACGCGTCATCTATCGGCCGTTGACGGGTTCGCAGGAATCCATAAAGCCGGTTTGAGGGCCATCGGGTCTGCCCTTTGGGCGGGGTGGCGCAGCCTGGGGGTGAGCTATAATGATGGGCTTTCCCGCATCCACGTACGCCTAGCGCCGGTCTCACCGAACCCCCTTCCAGAGCATTTGCAAGAGTTTTCTCTTGGACCGCTTGGGCGTACCCGTAACTATTTCGGAGAACCCAGTGCTTTTGTCTCTTCAGGGAACCTTCCCATCCGCCATCCTGGCGCTCGCAGACGGCACGGTCTTTGTTGGCAATTCCATTGGAGCCCCCGGCTCCACCGTGGGCGAGGTGGTGTTCAACACCGCCATGACCGGCTACCAGGAAATCCTCACCGACCCCAGCTACTGCCAGCAGATCGTCACCCTGACGTACCCCCACATCGGCAACTACGGTGTCAATGTGGAAGACGTTGAAGCCGCCCGCGTGCATGCCGCCGGCCTGGTCATCAAAGACCTGCCGATGGTCGCCTCCAACTTCCGCAGCCACCTGAGCTTGTCCGACTACCTGGTTCAGCAAAAGACGGTGGCGATCGCCAACCTCGACACGCGCAAGCTGACCCGCCACCTGCGTACCCATGGCGCGCAGAACGGCTGCATCCTGGCACTGCCCGCGGGCCACGATGTCACGCCCGAGGCCATTGCCCAAGCGGTGGCTGCCGCCAAGGCCGCACCCAGCATGGCCGGCCTGGACCTGGCCAAGGTGGTGTCGGCCAAGGAATCCTATGCCTGGACCCAGACCGAATGGCAGCTGCACCAAGGCTATGGCGACCAGACCGCACCGCGCTTCCACGTGGTGGCGTATGACTTTGGTGTCAAGTTCAACATCCTGCGCATGCTGGCCAGCCGTGGCTGCCGCATCACCGTGGTGCCGGCCCAGACCAGCGCCAAAGACGTGCTGGCCTTGAAGCCTGATGGCGTATTCCTGTCCAACGGCCCTGGCGACCCGGAGCCCTGCGACTACGCGATTGCCGCGACCCGCGAGCTGATCGAAACCGGCATCCCCACCTTCGGCATCTGCCTGGGCCACCAGATTATGGCCCTGGCCAGTGGCGCCAAGACCTTCAAGATGAAGTTCGGCCACCACGGCGCGAACCACCCGGTCAAAGACCTGGACGATGGCCGCGTCAGCATCACCAGCCAGAACCACGGTTTTGCCGTGGACCAGGCCAGCCTGCCGGCCAATCTGCGCGCCACCCATGTGTCCTTGTTCGACGGCACGCTGCAAGGCCTGGCCCGTACCGACAAGCCGGCGTTCTGCTTCCAGGGCCACCCTGAAGCCTCGCCCGGCCCGCACGATATCTCGTACCTGTTTGACCGCTTTACCGCACTGATGGAGAAAACAAAAAATGCCTAAGCGGACCGACCTCAAATCCATTCTGATCATTGGCGCTGGCCCGATCATCATCGGCCAGGCCTGCGAGTTCGACTACTCGGGCGTGCAAGCCTGCAAGGCGTTGCGTGAAGAAGGCTACAAAGTCATTCTGATCAACAGCAACCCTGCGACGATCATGACCGACCCGGCCACGGCCGACGTCACCTATATCGAGCCCATCACCTGGCAGACGGTCGAGAAGATTATCGCCAAGGAGCGCCCGGACGCGATCCTGCCGACCATGGGCGGCCAGACCGCGCTGAACTGCGCGCTGGACCTGTGGCACAACGGCGTGCTCGAGAAGTACAAGGTCGAGCTGATCGGCGCCAAGCCCGAAGCCATCGACAAGGCCGAAGACCGCCTGAAGTTCAAGGACGCGATGACCAAGATCGGCCTGGGTTCGGCCCGTTCCGGCATTGCGCACAGCATGCAGGAAGCCTGGGATGTGCAGAAGACCCTGGGTTTCCCCACGGTCATCCGCCCCAGCTTCACCCTGGGCGGCACCGGCGGCGGCATCGCCTATAACGCCGAAGAGTTTGAAACCATCTGCAAGCGCGGCCTGGAAGCCTCGCCGACCAACGAGCTGCTGATCGAAGAGTCGCTCTTGGGCTGGAAAGAGTACGAGATGGAAGTGGTGCGCGACACCGCCGACAACTGCATCATCGTCTGCTCAATCGAAAACCTGGACCCCATGGGCGTGCACACCGGCGACTCCATCACCGTGGCCCCCGCCCAGACCCTGACCGACAAGGAATACCAGCTGCTGCGCAACGCCAGCCTGGCGGTGCTGCGCGAAATCGGCGTGGACACCGGCGGCTCCAACGTGCAGTTCTCCATCAACCCCAAAGACGGGCGCATGGTGGTGATCGAGATGAATCCGCGCGTCTCGCGTTCCTCGGCACTGGCTTCCAAGGCCACCGGTTTCCCGATCGCCAAGGTGGCGGCCAAGCTGGCTGTCGGCTACACGCTGGACGAGCTGCGCAACGACATCACAGGCGGCGCTACGCCCGCCAGTTTCGAGCCCAGCATCGACTACGTGGTCACCAAGATCCCGCGTTTTGCGTTCGAGAAATTCCCCACTGCCGATGCGCGCCTGACCACGCAGATGAAGTCGGTTGGCGAAGTTATGGCCATGGGCCGGACCTTCCAGGAATCCTTCCAGAAAGCCCTGCGCGGCCTGGAAGTCGGCGTGGACGGCATGAACGAGAAGACCCAGGACCGCGAAGTGCTGGAAAAAGAACTCGGCGAGCCCGGTCCCGAGCGCATCTGGTACGTGGGCGACGCGTTTGCCCAGGGCATGAGCGTGGACGAAGTGTTTGCGCTGACCAAGATCGACCCCTGGTTCCTGGTGCAGATCGAGCAGATCGTGAAGATCGAGCTGGAGCTGGAAACCAAGTCGCTGGAGGACATCGACGCCGCCACGCTGCGCGCCCTGAAGCAAAAAGGCTTCTCGGACCGCCGCCTGGCCAAGCAGCTGAAGACCACCGACACCGCGGTGCGCAATGCCCGCCGTGCGCTGGGCGTGCGCCCGGTCTACAAGCGCGTTGACACCTGCGCAGCCGAGTTCGCCACCGACACCGCCTACCTGTACTCGACCTACGAGGCAGAAGGCGGCGAGTGCGAAGCCGCGCCTACCGACAAGAAGAAGATCATGGTGCTGGGGGGCGGACCGAACCGCATCGGCCAGGGCATCGAGTTCGACTACTGCTGCGTGCACGCCGCGCTGGCCATGCGCGAAGACGGATACGAGACCATCATGGTCAACTGCAACCCCGAAACCGTGTCCACCGACTACGACACCAGCGACCGCCTGTACTTCGAGCCGCTGACCCTGGAAGACGTGCTGGAGATCGTCGACAAGGAAAAGCCTTTCGGTGTGATCGTGCAGTACGGCGGCCAGACCCCATTGAAGCTGGCGCTGGATCTGGAAGCCAACGGCGTGCCGATCATCGGCACCAGCCCCGACATGATCGACGCGGCCGAAGACCGTGAACGCTTCCAGAAGCTGCTGCATGCGCTGGACCTGCGCCAGCCACCGAATGCCACGGCCCGTACCGAGCCCGAAGCGCTGGAAAAGGCTGCTGCCCTGGGTTACCCCTTGGTGGTGCGTCCCAGCTACGTGCTGGGCGGCCGCGCCATGGAAATCGTCCACGAGCAGCGCGATCTGGAGCGTTACATGCGCGAAGCCGTCAAGGTCAGCCATGACTCTCCGGTGCTGCTGGACCGCTTCCTGAACGACGCGATTGAATGCGATGTGGATGCTATCTGCGACGGCCAGCGCGTGTTCATCGGCGGCGTGATGGAACACATCGAGCAAGCCGGCGTGCACAGCGGCGACTCGGCCTGCTCCTTGCCCCCGTACTATCTGTCGGCCGAGACCGTCACCGAGATCAAGCGCCAGACCACGGCCATGGCGCATGCACTGAAAGTGGTCGGCCTGATGAACGTGCAGTTCGCCATTCAGAACGTCGACGGCAAGGATGTGATCTATGTGCTGGAAGTGAACCCGCGTGCCTCCCGCACCGTGCCCTTCGTCAGCAAGGCCACCGGCATCCAGCTGGCCAAGGTGGCGGCCCGCTGCATGGTCGGCCAGTCGCTGGACGCGCAAGGCATCCACAAGGAAGTGACTCCGCCGTATTTCAGCGTCAAGGAAGCCGTGTTCCCCTTCGTCAAGTTCCCCGGCGTGGACACGATTCTCGGCCCCGAGATGAAGTCCACCGGCGAGGTGATGGGCGTGGGCAAGACCTTTGGCGAAGCCTTTGTGAAGTCGCAGATCGGTGCGGGCACCAAGCTGCCGCGTTCCGGCGTGGCCTTTGTGTCGGTGAAGAACAACGACAAGGCCCGTGCGGTGGAAGTCGCGCGCGGTTTGGCCGCTCTGGGCTTCAGCCTGCTGGCCACCAAGGGCACGGCGGCGGCGATCCAGGCGGCGGGCATTGCCTGCAACGTGGTGAACAAGGTCACCGAGGGCCGGCCCAATATCGTGGACATGATCAAGAACAACGAGATTGCTCTGGTCATCAACACCGTGGAAGAGCGCCGCAACGCGATCGCCGATTCTCGCCACATCCGCACCTCGGCCTTGCTGGCCCGTGTCACCACCTTCACCACCATTTTTGGTGCCGAAGCGGCGGTGGAAGGCATGCAGTACCTGGACGATCTGGATGTGATCTCGGTACAGGAAATGCACGCCCAACTGCTTGCTTGATTGGCGGCTTAAAACAGAACCCGGATTTTTCTATGTCTACTATCCCTATTACCAAGCGCGGCGCTGAGACGCTGAAAGCCGAGCTGCACAAGCTCAAAACCGTGGAGCGGCCATCGGTGATCGCGGCCATCTCCGAGGCGCGGGCCCAGGGCGACTTGAGCGAAAACGCCGAATACGAAGCCGCGAAAGACCGCCAGGGCTTTATCGAAGGCCGTATCCAGGAGGTGGAAGGCAAGTTGTCCGCCGCCCAGATCATTGATCCCGCAGCACTGGATGCTGGTGGCCGCGTCGTGTTCGGCGCCACGGTCGATCTGGAAGACGAAGATTCCGGCCAGGCCGTGCAATACCAGATCGTCGGCGAAGACGAGGCCGACCTGAAGCTGGGCCGCATCAACGTGTCCAGTCCGATTGCCCGCGCTCTGATCGGCAAGGAAGTCGGCGATACCGCCGAGGTGAATGCGCCAGGCGGTATCAAACGTTATGAAGTGATGGCGGTCAGCTACATCTAAGCCATGCGCCAGCGTTTGCCCATCGGTTTGGCGGCCCTGTGGTGGGGCAGCCTGACCACGCTGGGTTTCATGGTGGTGCCATTGCTGTTCATGGTGCTGCCGACCCCGGCCTTGGCCGGCAGTACGGCGGCCAAGCTGTTTACGGCGCAAACCTGGCTGTCGATGGTCTGTACCTTGTTGCTTCTGTTGATTTCCAGGTCAAATGAGGCTCTGGCGCAGGTAAAGCATGCGCCAGTAGCTACTATTTTTATAGCTTTTGGGTTGCTTGCCGCGGTACTGGTGGAGTTTGCCGTATCCCCGCACATCGTGGCGCGGGAGAACTTGAAGCTTTGGCATAGCCTGGGTACAGGCTTGTATCTGCTGCAGTGGCTGGCAGCGGGCGCGACACTCTGGAAGGTGTCGGCCCCGCGGACCTAGATCAGGTCTGGCTGCGCTTTTTGAGGCTGGTTTTTGGCTTCGGCTTGGCGCGTTTCACCGTACCGCCTGCCGTCAGGCGCTGGTTGCCCAGAACCCGCAAAGTTTTTACTTCAGGACGCTGGCCACCGCGCGTGCTATGTTTCAGCACCTTGAAATCGCGCGGGCCGGGCATGCGGTCTTCGTCGATCTTGCGTTCCTTGGTGATTTCCGGCTGCGGGCGCCAGAGTATCAGCAGCTTGCCGATGTGCTGGATGGGGGCTGCGCCGAGTTCATCCGCCAGAGTTTGGTACATGGTTTCGCGGGCGACACGGTCGTCCGAGAAAATACGCACCTTGATCAGGCCGTGGGCGTTCAGCGCCAGGTTGACTTCTTTGATGACAGCGGGGGTCAAGCCGTCGCTGCCAACCATCACCACCGGGTTTAAATGGTGGGCTTCAGCGCGATGAACCTTGCGCTGGGCAGGGGTAAGTTGTATTTGAGACATGTCCGTATTATCAAGGCCAAGATGAAAGTTAAAACTAGAAAAGTTGTCCTCAAAGATGTACTCTTTCCTTAAGTCCCGTATTCCTCTCGTACTTCTAGCTGTGCTTTGCAGTACCTCGGTAAGTCTTCATGCGCAAAACGTAGATGGAGCGTCCCAAATGGCGAAGCAGCTAGATCCTACATGTAGGGAGTCAGCGCCTACATTTAGTAATGTCCAAGGAATGGGTGAGCTACTCAGTAAGCACCCCATTGACTATGACAAGGTCTGTAATTGTGTTCAGGCAACTATCTCTAGGGATTCGAAGTTGCAGGATTTTCTTAATGCAGAACCAAAAATAGTAGCGCAGCGTGCAAAGACTGAAGGGCTGATGGTTTATGCGACTGGTCGGGCCATCTACGCAATGATGATCTGCATCGCTCCGGAACTGGACGAGTCACTACTTCATGAAGAACTGCGTAAGTGACACACTGTTGACGAAAAAGGCCGGCTTCGGTTGTTTGCAGGGCTTGCATGTAAGCTAGCCAGATATGAAAGTAAAAACACAAAGTAAAAAAGTCAACAAGGCTTGGTTGAATGATCACGTCAATGACCCTTACGTGATATTGGCCAAAAGAGAGGGCTACCGGGCCCGTGCGGCCTACAAATTGAAGGAAATTGACGAGACCTTCCAGTTGATCAAGCCGGGGCATGTGGTGGTCGATCTGGGGTCCAGTCCGGGTGCCTGGAGCCAGTATGTACGCCGCAAGCTGTCGCCTAAGACGGCGGTGGGTGGTGGTGCTGCGGTGGGTGAGCTCAATGGCAGCATCATTGCCATCGACCTGCTACCCATGGAGCCTATCGAGGGCGTGGTGTTTTTCCAGGGCGATTTCTGCGAGCAGGGCATGCTGGACAAGCTGGCCCAGGAACTGGGTGGCCGTCTGGCGGATGTGGTGGTGTCCGATATGGCGCCGAATCTGTCGGGCATCCATTCGGCGGATGCGGCGCGGGTAGAGGGCTTAGTAGAGTTGGCCGTGGATTTCTGCCAAAGCCATTTGAAACCCCAGGGGGCTTTGGTGGTGAAGTTGTTCCATGGTGGCGCTTACGACCCGCTGGTGAAGCTGTTCAAGCAGTCTTTCCATACGGTGAAACCCATGAAACCCAAAGCTTCGCGTGACAAGTCCACGGAGACGTTCTTGGTGGGCTTGGGCTTGAAATCAGTGGCCAAAGCCCAACAGTAGTTTCGTAACAGTTTCGTAACAGTTTCGTAACAGTTTCGTAACAGTACGGTGGATTGCGTAGTTGTACCGTTAAACCCTTGTTACGCCTGTGGCTGCCATAGTCAAGATATAAGGTGCGTGGCCTTGAAACGCCTAAAATAGTACGCACTTACGTTGAAGTCTTTCTACCGGAGCCTTGCTTGAAAAATCCGTGGTTTTCCAAAATTGCCGTCTGGCTCGTCATTGCGATGGTGCTATTCACGGTTTTCAAACAGTTCGACACCCGCGCTAGCGTGGGGTCTGGCTATCTTGGCTATTCCGAGTTTCTGGACGAAGTGCGTAACAAGCACATCAAGACAGCAACCATACAGGAAGGCCAGGGCGGTACCGAGATTGTGGCCATCACCAATGATGACCGCCGTATCCGCACCAATGCCACTTATCTGGACCGTGGCTTGGTTGGTGATCTGATCGCCAACAATGTCAAATTCGACGTCAAGCCCCGCGAAGAAGGTTCCTTGCTCACCACGCTATTGGTCAGCTGGGGCCCCATGTTGCTGTTGATTGGCGTCTGGGTGTACTTCATGCGCCAGATGCAAGGTGGCGGCAAGGGTGGTGCGTTCAGCTTCGGCAAGAGCAAGGCCCGCATGCTGGACGAAAACAACAACGTTGTGACCTTTGCCGATGTGGCGGGTTGCGACGAGGCCAAGGAAGAGGTCAAGGAAGTCGTGGACTTCCTGAAAGACCCGCAAAAATTTCAAAAACTGGGTGGCCGTATTCCGCGTGGGTTGCTGCTGGTAGGCCCTCCTGGTACTGGTAAGACGCTGTTGGCCAAGGGCATTGCTGGTGAAGCCAAGGTGCCTTTCTTCTCGATTTCCGGTTCTGATTTCGTCGAAATGTTCGTCGGCGTGGGCGCAGCCCGTGTTCGCGACATGTTTGAGAACGCTAAAAAGAACGCACCCTGCATCATCTTCATTGATGAAATCGACGCAGTTGGCCGCCAACGTGGCGCCGGCTTGGGCGGCGGTAACGACGAACGTGAACAAACCTTGAACCAGATGCTGGTCGAGATGGACGGTTTTGAAACCAATCTCGGCGTGATCGTGGTGGCTGCTACCAACCGCCCTGACATTCTGGATGCGGCCTTGCTGCGCCCAGGCCGCTTCGACCGCCAGGTCTACGTAACGCTGCCGGACATCCGTGGTCGTGAGCAGATCCTGCATGTGCACATGCGCAAGGTACCGGTCAGCCAGGACGTGAACGCCAGCATCATTGCCCGTGGTACGCCCGGCATGTCGGGTGCGGACCTCGCCAACCTGTGCAATGAAGCTGCGCTGATGGCCGCTCGCCGCAATGCCCGTGTAGTGGAAATGCAGGACTTCGAGAAGGCCAAGGACAAGATCCTGATGGGCCCGGAACGCAAGAGCATGGTTATGCCCGAGGAAGAGCGCCGCAACACGGCCTACCACGAGTCTGGCCACGCCCTGATCGGCAAGCTGCTGCCCAAGTGCGACCCAGTGCACAAAGTTACCGTCATCCCCCGTGGCCGTGCGCTTGGTGTGACCATGAGCTTGCCGGCCCAAGACCGCTACAGCTACGACAGCGAATACATGCTGAGCCAGATCAGCATGTTGTTCGGTGGTCGTATCGCCGAAGAAGTGTTCATGAACCAGATGACCACCGGCGCCAGCAACGATTTCGAGCGTGCCACCTCCATCGCCCGCGATATGGTGACCCGTTACGGCATGACCGATGCACTGGGCCCGATGGTGTACGCGGAAAACGAAGGCGAAGTGTTTCTGGGCCGCTCGGTGACCAAGACCACCAATATGAGCGAACAGACGATGCAAAAGGTGGACAGTGAAGTCCGCCGCATCATCGATCAGCAATACTCCTTGGCGCGCAAGCTGATCGAAGACAACGCCGACAAAATGCACGCCATGGCCAAGGCCTTGCTGGAATGGGAAACCATCGATATCGACCAGATTGATGACATCATGGCCGGCCGGGAGCCGCGTCCTCCCAAGGACTGGACGCCGCGCACACCAACGGGTGGCGGCAGCAATGGTGGCAGCGGCGGAGCACCTGCTGTCACTACTGACCCAGCACCTACCGCAGCCTGAGCGCTGCGCCGGTTGAAAAGGGCCCTCTGAGGGCCCTTTTCTGTTTTTGAGGTAGTTGAAGTAGTCCTTCTCGGTATTGAGCGCTCATGTATTGGCAAACGTCCCGCTTTCAGGTTAATTTGGATCAGCCCCAGGTCATGGGCATCGTCAACCTCACCCCTGACTCGTTTTCAGACGGTGGCCAGCATGCAGTCACCTCGGCTGCCTTGGCGCATTGTGAGCAGTTGCTGCGCGACGGGGCCCAGATTCTGGACCTGGGCGCGGAGTCCACCCGCCCTGGCGCCCAGCCGGTGCCGGTAGAGCAGGAGCTGGCACGCCTGCTGCCCGTGTTGCGTGCGGCAGCCACCTTGGGTGTACCTATTTCGGTGGATAGCTACAAGCCGCAGGTCATGCAGGCCGCGCTGGATGCCGGAGCGGACATCGTCAACGATATCTGGGCGCTGCGTTGGACGGACCCCGCCGCACCGCAGTACCGAGGCCCTGACATCGTGGCCAGCCATTCGTCATGCGGAATCTGCCTGATGCATATGCACCGTGAACCTATGACCATGCAGGCCATGCCCATGCAAGGCGATGTGGTGCAGCAGGTGCTATTGTTTTTGAAGCGCTCGGCGCAGGGTTTGTCTGCGCTGGGGGTTGAAAAGGCTCGTATTACACTCGACCCTGGTGTTGGCTTTGGCAAAACAGTGGAGCAGAACTTTGCCCTGCTGGCGCGCCAGTCTGAACTGCTGGCCTTGGAGTATCCGCTCTTGGTGGGTTGGTCTCGCAAATCTTCTTTGGCCCTGATGGGTGTTGGTAGTGGCGCTTTGCCCCCGCAGGAGCGGCTGGTGCCCAGCATAGCGGCCGCCTTGCTGGCGGTGGAGCGTGGTGCCCGTATCGTGCGCGTGCATGACGTGGCCCAGACGGTACAGGCCCTCAAGGTTTGGCGGACGGCGAGCGCTGGTTGAGACAGCTATTAGAAAACTAGCAAAATTGCGATGTAATCGCACGCATTTCATAAGAACAGGAAAAAAATGACCCGTACCTATTTCGGCACCGACGGCATTCGAGGCACCGTCGGCCAGGCTCCCATCACCCCTGATTTTGTACTGCGCCTGGCCCATGCCGTGGGGCGCGTGCTGAAGCAGACCGAGGCCCGTCCCACCGTGCTGATTGGCAAGGACACCCGTATTTCCGGTTATATGCTGGAGTCCGCGTTGGAGTCCGGCTTCAACTCTGCCGGTGTCGACGTGGTCTTGCTGGGGCCGCTGCCCACCCCGGGCGTGGCTTATTTGACGCGCGCGCAGCGTGCCAGCCTGGGTGTTGTCATCAGTGCCAGCCACAACCCCTTTCCGGACAACGGTATCAAGTTCTTCAGCGCCGAAGGCACCAAGCTGCCCGACGTCTGGGAAATGGCGGTCGAAGAGGCCTTGGACAAACCTCCGGTGTGGGCCGATTCCGCCTCACTGGGCAAGACCCGCCGCCTGGACGATGCCGCTGGCCGCTATATCGAATTTTGCAAAAGCACCTTCTCCAACGCGCTGACGCTGAAAGGCTTGCGCATCGTGGTGGATGCCGCCCATGGCGCGGCGTACCACATTGCGCCTAAGGTCTTCCACGAGCTGGGCGCCGAGGTTATCGCCATCGGCTGCGCACCCGATGGTCTGAACATCAACCACAAGGTGGGGGCGACCCATCCCCAAGCCCTGGTAGAGGCCGTCAAAGCCCACCAGGCCCACTTTGGCGTGGCCTTGGATGGCGATGCCGACCGTCTGCAAATGGTGGACAGCCAGGGCAGGCTGTTCAACGGCGACGAGATCCTGTACCTGATGGTGAAAGAGCGTCTGTCGCGGGGCGGCAAAGCCGCTAGCAAGCGCGCGGGCGATGCCGTGCCCGGTGTGGTGGGCACCTTGATGACCAATATGGCCGTGGAGCTGGCTTTGCAGGAACAGGGCGTGGAATTGGTGCGCGCCAAGGTGGGTGACCGCTATGTGCTGGAAGAACTGGAAAAACGCGGCTGGTTGCTGGGTGGCGAGGGCTCCGGCCATTTGCTGGCGCTGGACAAGCACACCACGGGCGACGGCCTGGTCAGTGCGCTACAAGTGCTGCAAGCCTGCGTGCGCGCCGGTCAAAGCCTGTCTGAACTTCTGGCCGACCTGACCCTGTTTCCACAAACCCTGGTGAATGTACGTCTGCAGCCTGGCCAGGACTGGAAGGCCAATACCCAGCTGCCAATTGCCACCAAGGCGGTGGAGGCCGAGCTGGGCAAGAACGGCCGTGTGCTGATACGCGCCAGCGGCACTGAACCCCTGGTGCGCGTCATGGTGGAAGCCCGCGACGCGCAGCAGGCCCAGGCCTGCGCCGAGCGGATCGCGGCGACCTTGCGCTGAGAGTCTCTACAGCTAAGCAAGGGCCGCCATGTTGCGGCCCCTCGTCTTTAGCCTGCTCGGCGCCACTGCGAGATGTATCAGTTGTAATGTCACGCTGACGCCATAAAACCTACACGGTGTTGTCATGACGCTCTTTCAGACTCTCTCCAACACAGGAGAAGTCCATGAAAGAACTGCCTACCCCCACCTTTGCACTTTCGCCGTTGACGCCCGCGTCTTTGCTTCGGGGGTCACTTCATCGACGCTCAGAACGGTTGGAAGCACCGGGCCGCAGTGCGGATGCGCAGCCTGGGGCGGGGTTCGTGGTTTCCTGGGCGCGGCAGCAGGATGAAGTCCGCGAAGCCCAGCGCCTGAGGTACCAGGTTTTTGCGGTGGAAATGGGCGCACGCCTGTCCAGCCGCGTACCGGGCCACGATGTGGACCTGTTCGATGACTTTTGCGAGCATCTGCTGGTGCGGGATGTGGCTACCCAGGAAGTGATTGGCACCTACCGCGTGCTCACCCCGGTTCAGGCCAAGCGCGTGGGCAGCACCTACAGCGATACCGAATTTGACCTGGTGCGCTTGCGCAGCCTGCGCAGCCGCATGGTGGAGCTGGGCCGCAGCTGCGTGCATCCCGCGCACCGCCATGGTGGCGTGATCCTGGCCCTGTGGGGTGCCTTGGCCGAATTCATGCAGCGCAACCAGCTCGACACCATGGTGGGCTGTGCCAGCATCCCCATGCTGCACAACGGCCTGGTCAGCGGCGACGCGGCAGCCAGCATCTGGCGCCAGCTGCAGGCCAGCCATATGGCACCGATTGAATACCATGTGCAACCCCGCTTGCCGCTGCCTTTGCACCAGTTCGACAGCAGCCTGGACATCGAGCCACCGGCTCTGATCCGCGGCTACTTGCGCTTGGGCGCCAAGGTGCTGGGCGCACCGGCCTGGGACCCGGACTTCAACACCGCCGACCTGCCCATGCTGATGCGCGTGGCCGACTTGCCAGGCCGCTACCGCAAACAGTTCAAGGGTTGAAAGCCTTTTAGGCAAGCTTCGCGAAGCCGCCGTTCCAGAAGTACCGCGGAACTGGCTTTGCCAGGCCGCTGGTACTGCCCCCTGCAAGGGGGGTGGCGGAAAGTGCTACGCACTGGAGCCTGGGGGTGTTACACAGATACGTAGGCTAGGCGCACGTAAATCGGCGCAAAGGCCTCGGCCTGGACGATTTCCACCAGGGTTTCCTTCCCAAGCTCCAGCAGGGCGATGAAGGTCACGACCAGCACCGACATGCCCTTGGCCGGGTCGAACAGTTCTTCAAACTCGACGAACTTGCGGCCCTGCAGCACCTTCAGCACAAAGCTCATGTGTTCGCGCACCGACAGTTCCTCGCGGCTGATCTTGTGGTGCTGCACCAGCTTGGCTCGGCGCAGAATGTCGCGCCAGGCCTCTTGCAGATCGGCGATGTGGACCTCGGGCAGGCGCGGCTGCAGCGCTTGTTCGATGTAGACCTGGGCCTTCAGGAAGTCGCGGCCGAACTGCGGCAAGGCGTTGAGCCGGGCGGCGGCCAGTTTGATCTGCTCGTACTCCAGCAGGCGGCGCACCAGGGCGGCACGCGGGTCTTCGGCCTCTTCTCCCTCGGCCACCTTCTTGGGCGGTAGCAGCATGCGCGACTTGATCTCGATCAGCATGGCCGCCATCAGCAGATAGTCGGCTGCAAGCTCCAGGTTGCGGCTGCGGATCTCGTCCACATAGGCCAGGTACTGGCGCGTCAGCGGCGCCATGGGGATGTCGAGGATGTTGAAGTTCTGCTTGCGTATCAGGTACAGCAGCAAGTCCAGCGGGCCTTCGAAGGCCTCCAGAAACACCTCCAGCGCGTCGGGCGGGATGTACAGGTCCAGTGGCATGGCAAACAGCGGCTCGCCGTACAGGCGCGCCAAGGCCACCTGGTCAACCACTGCGGGCATGCTTTCCAGGGCGGCGGCACTGCCTGCGGGCAATGCTTCTGCGTCCGCGTGTGCGGGCTTGGCGGATGCCATTGCTGCTATGGAATAAATAGCTGCTTGCGCAGGTACTACCTGCGCTGCAAGCAGTTTTCTATTTAGCTATTGGTTTGGTAGACGTAGGGCTTTTGCTCGACCCGGCCGGCGCGGAATTCGGCCTGCGCGTCGCGGTCCACTTTTTTGTCCCACAGCAGGGCACGGCCTGCGAGTTGCTGGGCCTCCAGCTGGGGTTTTTGGGCTTTCAGCTGTTCGATGAAATCCGTGGTTTCGGACGTGTAGTCGGCGCGGCGGAAGAAGGGCATAAACTAAACCTCAGTGTTGGCTCTGGCATGCCGCAGAACGGGCATGGATGGGCGTGATTTTACCGGGGGCGCGTGTGGTGCAAAGGATTTGGCGAATGGCGTTGATGGCGACGATCTGGGCCGCCGTGGTGGGCCTGCTGGGCTGTGATGCGCAGCGTATAGACCAGCTCGAAGAAGGTGTGGCCACCGAGGCCGATGTGCGCGCCCAGTTCGGCACGCCCGAGAACATCTGGGACGCGCCCGGTGGCGCCCGTATCTTTGAATACAACCGCCAACCCGCCGGTCACCGCAACTACATGGTCACCATAGCCCCGGACGGCAAGATGGCCGCGCTGCGCCAGGTGCTGACGCCGGAGAACTTCGCCAAGGTGCAGCCCGGCATGGCCATGGAAGAGGTGCGCCGCATGCTGGGCAAGCCCATGAAGATCACGCCCTTTGTGCTCAAGCACGAGACCGACTACGACTGGCGCTACCTGTTGCCGCCCAACCAGTCCATGGTGTTCACCGTGGTGTTTGACCCGGATATGCGGGTGCTGCGCACCTTGTCCGTCACCGACCCGGACACCGAGCGGCGCTAGCGCAATCTCAGTACCGGGTGGCCGGCGCCGGCTGGAAGCCGTTCAGCCGCGCCGCAAAGCCCGAGCGCTCCATCAGCCCGCGTGGCTGGGGGTTCACATGGCGGATGTGCAGCTGGCCACCGTGCTGCAGCACCACCTTGAACAGCTGCTCCAGCGCGTCCAGGCCGGTCGCATCCAACGAGATCAACTGCGATGCGTCCAGCTCCACCCGCATGCCCGCAGGGTGTTTTTCCACCGCCCGCACAATGGGGTCGATCTTGGCCACCGCGCCAAAAAACAGCGCGCCATACAGCTTGAATGCCAACACCTCCGGTTTGGACGGCAGCGGTGCCACGCGGAACAGCGAACTCATGCGGCGTATGAAAAGAATGCAGGCCAGCACCATGCCCACCTCCACGGCCACGGTCAGGTCGAACACCACGGTCAGAAAGAAGGTACCCAGCAACAGCGTGCGGTAGTGGCTGCTGAAGTTGCGCAGGCGCACAAACTCATGCCATTCGCCCATGTTCCAGGCCACGAACAGCAATATGCCTGCCAGCACCGCCAGCGGGATGTACAGGGCCAGAGGCGCGGCCACCAGCACCACCACGGCCAGCACCAGGGCGTGTACGATGCCCGCGATGGGTGATGTGGCGCCGGAGCGGATATTCGTCACCGTGCGCGCAATCGTGCCGGTGGCCGGCATGCCGCCAAAGAAAGCCACCACGAAATTGGCCACGCCCTGGGCCATCAGCTCCTGGTTGGGGTCGTGCTTCACATGGTGTGGGTCGGTGGCCAACTGGTCGGCTACGCGGGCGCACAGCAGCGACTCGATGGCGCCCAGCAGAGCGATGGTGATGGTGGGCGTCACCAGCAGGCGCACCGTGGCCCAGCTGAAGTCGGGCAGCGCAAACGCCGGCAGGCCGCCCGGAATCTGGCCAAAGCGGCTGCCCAGCGTCTCTACCGGCAGGTCCAGACCCCAGGCCAGCAGCGACAGGCTGACCAGCGCCATGATGGGCCCGGGCACGCGGGCAAAAGTGCGCACCGTGCGCCCCTCCAGCAGGCGTATCACTGGCGAGCCCTGCACGAATATGCGCGGCCAGACCACCAGGCCCAGGATGCACAGCGCGCCCAGCGCGAAGGCATACGGGTTGGCGCTGCCCAGGTGGGCGGCAATGGTCTTGATCTGCGAGAAGAAGTCGCCCGGCATCTTGGCAATGTCCAGCCCCAGCAAGTCCTTCAGCTGCGATAGCGCAATCAGCACCGCAATGCCGTTGGTGAAGCCGATGACGATGCTCACCGGCACATAGCGCACCAGCGTGCCCAGCTTGAACAGGCCCAGGCCGAACAGCAGCACGCCCGCGCAGGCGGTGGAGATCAGCAGGTTGGCCACGCCGTAGCGCTCGACGATGCCGTAGACGATGACGATGAAGGCCCCCGCCGGCCCGCCAATCTGCACCGTGGTGCCACCGAGCGCGGAGATGATGAAGCCGGCGATGATGGCCGTCCACAGCCCCGCCTGGGGCGTGAGGCCGCTGGCAATCGCAAACGCCATGGCCAGCGGCAGGGCCACGATGCCCACCGTGACGCCCGAGCCCACGTCCTTGGCGAAACGCTCCCCGCTATAGCCGCGCAACGCGTCCCACAGACGCGGGCGGAAGCGGGCAAGCGGGGAGGCCATGCTTAGCCGATGCGCATACCGGGTTGCGCTCCGGGGAAGGGTTCCAGCACGTAGACGCCGGGCTGGGCTTTTTCATCCGCATGGCTGGCGGCCAGCACCATGCCTTCGCTGATGCCAAACTTCATCTTGCGCGGCGCCAGGTTGGCCACCAGCACGGTGAGCTTGCCGATCAGCTGGTCCGGCGTGTAATGGGCGGCAATGCCGCTGAATACATTGCGCATGCGGCCTTCGCCGGCGTCCAGGGTCAGGCGCAGCAGCTTGGTGGAGCCGTCCACCGGCTCGCAGTTCACTATTCTTGCGATGCGTAGATCGACCTTGGCGAAGTCGTCGATGGTGATGGTCGGTGCAATCTCCTCGCCACCCGGTACTACAGTTTCTGTAGCTGCTTGCGCAGGTTCCGCCTGCGCTGGAGGCTCAAACAATGCATCAAGTTGTTTGATGTCCACGCGCTGCATCAAATGCTTGTAGTCGCCAATCGCATGGCCTGCGCCCAGCTGTGTGGCGGCATCGGCAAAGCCGAGTGGAGCCACGTTCAGGAACGATTCCACTTGCGCGGCCAGCGCGGGCAGCACGGGCTTCAGGTAGATGGTCAGTAGGCGGAAGGCTTCGATACAGGTGCTGCACACGTCTTGAAGTCTTGCGTCAGCACCTTCCTGTTTGGCCAGTTCCCAGGGTTTGTTGGCGTCCACATAGGAGTTCACGCGGTCGGTCAGCAGCATGGTTTCACGCAGCGCCTTGGCGTATTCGCGCTGCTCGTACATTGTGGTAATGCTCTCTTTTTGAGAGCTGATGGTACTGATCAAATCTGCGCCGTCGGCCGAAATGGTGCCCAATTTGCCGCCGAAGCGTTTGCTCAGGAAACCGGCCGCACGAGATGCAATATTGACGTACTTGCCAATCAAATCGCTGTTCACGCGGGCCATGAAGTCGTCGGCGTTGAAGTCGATGTCTTCGTTGCGGGCGCTCAGCTTGGCGGCGATGTAGTAGCGCAGCCATTCAGGGTTCATGCCCAGGCCCAGGTACTTCAGCGGGTCCAGGCCGGTGCCGCGACTTTTGCTCATCTTCTCGCCGTTGTTGACGGTAAGGAAGCCGTGCACAAACACCGAGTCCGGCGTCTTGCGGCCGCTGAACTTCAGCATCGCCGGCCAGAACAGGGTGTGGAAGGTGACGATGTCCTTGCCGATGAAGTGGTACTGCTCCAGCGCGCGGTTGGCCATGTAGGCGTCATAGCTCTCGCCGCGCTTGTCCAGCAGGTTCTTCAGGCTGGCCAGGTAGCCCACGGGTGCGTCCAGCCAGACGTAGAAGTACTTGCCGGGCGAGTCCGGGATCTCGATGCCGAAGTAGGGCGCGTCGCGGCTAATGTCCCAGTCGCCCAGGCCTTCGCTGGTGCTGCCGTCGGGGTTGGTGCGCACGGTGAACCATTCCTTCACCTTGTTGGCTACCTCGGGCTGCAGGCGGCCGTCTTGCGTCCACTGTTCCAGAAACGCCACGCAGCGCGGGTCGGACAGCTGGAAGAACAAATGCTCCGAGCTTTTCAGCTCGGGCGTAGCGCCGGACAGGGCCGAGTACGGCTTGATGAGGTCGGTGGGCGCGTAGACCGAGCCGCAGACTTCGCAGTTGTCACCGTACTGGTCTTTGGCATGGCACTTGGGGCATTCGCCCTTGATGAAGCGGTCCGGCAGGAACATGTTCTTTTCGGGGTCGAAGAACTGCTCGATCACCTTGCTGGAGATCAGGCCGTTGGCCTTCAGCTCACGGTAGATCTGCTGCGCCATGGCGTGGTTTTCCGGCGCGTCGGTGCTGTGCCAGTTGTCAAAAGCGATGTGGAAGCCGTCCAGATACGGCTTGCGGCCGGCGGCGATGTCGGCGACGAACTGCTGTGGCGTCTTGCCGGCTTTTTCGGCGGCGATCATGATGGGCGCGCCATGGGTATCGTCGGCACCGACGAAGTTCACTGCATTGCCCTGCATGCGCTGGAACCGCACCCAGATGTCGGCCTGGATGTATTCCATGATGTGGCCGATGTGGAAGTTGCCGTTGGCGTAGGGTAGGGCGGTGGTGACGAAGAGTTGGCGTGGCATGGACAGACTAGCTTTCAGAACAGCCTTTGATTTTAGTCGGGGGCTATCGCTTCGGGTGGGGCCGTTGCCAGCGGGCCGGGGCGGTTCAGCGGAATGCGTGTTTGCGCCGCTCGACCCGGGGTGTTGCGGGGTCGGCCAGGGGATCGGTCCAGCGGAAGAATCGGCATATTTCGGCGCGCTGGCGCTGCGCGTCGGCATAGCCCAGCGCCATCAGCTCGCGGGTGAAGTTGGATTCAAACAGCAGATAGCTGGCCAGGGCCGAGCCTTTGGCGTCTTCCGGCTGAGAGCGCATGCCCAGGCCGCCCAGCATGGTGCGTATAGCGGGGGGCAGGTCGTGCAGATGGCGTGCGGCGATCTGGTCGATGCGCTGCGACGGCGCGATCAGCAGCAACTCCACCGGGCGCAGGGCACTGTTGTGGCGTAGCTCGGCGGGTATCAGCGACAGGGTATGGTTGATGCGCCGTACCCGCTCCACGTCCACCGCCAGGGCGTCCAGGAAGATATTCGCCAGCGCGTGACCGGCGATTTGCGCCAGCGAGGGGTAGCTGTCATTGGGCTTGAGCGAGGCGTCTTCGCGCGGTTCGTGCATGCGGCCCGCGCCGATGACCAGTACGCGCTCGGCCCCCAGGTGGATGGCCGCGCCCACCGGTGCCGACTGGCGCATGGAGCCGTCGCCAAAGTATTCGGTATGGCCGTGGATCTGCAGCGGAGTGGCCGGAAACACAAAGGGAATCGCCGAGGAGGCCAGCAGGTGGTTCAGCCGCAGGCGCCCGCGCACGCCCTGGCGCTGCGAGCGCACCCAAGGCTTCAGGTCGGTGCTGCCCTGGAAGAAGGTCAGATGCTCGCCCGAGCTGTAGCTGGACGCAGTGACGGCCAGTGCCCGCACATGGCCCTGGCGCACCAGGCGCGGCAGGCGCTCCAGCGGCACCAGGTGCTTCAGCAGTTCGTGCAAAGGGCTGTTGTCCAGCAGCGAGCGCGGGTGGACCTTGCGCCACTTGGCCAACATCCAGCCCACCGACAGCAGCGTCAGCCAGCGCGCGCCGCTGCGCATCACGCCAATGGCATCGGTGCGGTAGACCTGGTCGGCTGTGAAGTTCTTCCAGATGCCCACCATCTGGCGCACGATGCTGTCGAAGTTGTCCGCGCCGCAGGCCAGCGCGGCGGCATTGATGGCGCCGGCCGAGGTGCCGGTGATGATGGGAAAGGGATTGCCCTGGTCGCCCGCGCCGCAGGCCAGGCGCAGGTCGGCGATGGCCTCCAGCACGCCCACCTGGTAGGCTGCGCGGGCGCCGCCGCCGGTGAGCAATAAACCCGCAGGTGTGTGGGGGAGTGTGGAGGACATGGCTGCATTGGACGGCGCCACGCAGGCCGCCGTCAATCAGGGTTTATCGGGCTGGCGTGCTTGCTTGGAATGCTATTGAATGTGTAGCGGAACATGCTTATGCCATCTGCGCAGCAGGCTGGTTTCGTTTTATTTTTGTCCGCGGCTGCGTAGTTGTTCCAGGGTTTTTTCCAGCCAGGCCAGCATGCCGGGGTCCTGGCTGGTGGCGATGTTGACGCCCATCCACGGGCTGGGAGTTTGCTGTAGCGAAAACAGTGCGCCTGGACGCAGTAGGTAACCCGCGTCCAGCCCCAAGGCGGCCAGGTGGTTGGTGTCCACCCCGGTATCGAACCAGCCCAGAAAACCGGCCTGCGGCTGGCAAAAAGCCTTTAGTCCCAGGTCTTGCATACGCTTGAACGCAGGCTCGCGCAGGCTGTCCAGAGCTGCGTGCACCCGCTGGCAGTGCTTACGGTAGCTGCCCTCGGTCAGCGCCTTGTAGACAATGCGCTCATTGATCTCGGGGGTGGTCAGCGCGGTCAACAGCTTGTGTGTGGTCAAGGTGTCCACCAGTTCAGCCGGGCCGGCCAGATAGCCCACGCGGATGTTGGGCGCAAGCATTTTTGAAAAGCTGTTCACATACACCACGCGGCGTAACTGGTCCAGGCTGGCCAACCGCGTCACGGCCATGCCCTGGGGCAGAAAGTCGGAATAAATATCATCTTCGATGACCAGGATGTTGTGGGCCTCGGCCAACCGCAGAATCTGGTAGGCCGTGGCGGCACTCAGCAATGTGCCGGTGGGGTTGTGCAGCACGGGGTTGAGGAACATCAACTTTGGTTTGTGCTTTTCTACCAGCGCGGTGAGGGCCTGCACGTCAAGTCCTTGCGGCGTATAGGGGACACCCACCACCTCCACGCCTTGCAGCCACAGCAGCGGATTGCACCAGCCGGGTTCGCCCACCAGCACAGTGTCGCCTGGGCGCAGCATCATGCGAAATACCAGGTCTATGGCCTGGGCTGCGCCGGTGGTGGTGAGTATTTGCGATGGATGGGCTTCGATGTCGCGCTCCGCCAGCGTACGCTGGATTTGCGTACGCAGCGGGGCATAGCCCTGGGCCGAAGCCCCCTGCGCCAACTGCTGGCTGGTGCTGTGGTTGGCCATCGCCCGCAGGCCCATTTTGAGCAGGTCGCCACCGCACATATCGGGCGGCAGGTAGCCCGAGCCTGGCGACAGGTGGGCCGGAATGCCACTGGTCATGTTGCGCACCATCCAACCCATGTTGATGGCCTGCTGCGGTTTGGCGCGGGCAGGAGCCGACCTGGCGCGCGTGCTGGGCGGTGGTGCGGCTTCGCGCACAAAAAAACCCGCCCCGCGCCGTGCCAGCAGGTGCCCACGCGCCACCAGCCGCTCGTAGGCTGCCACCACCGTAAAACGCGACACCCCCCGTTCCTGCGCCAGCTCTCGCACCGAAGGCATGCGCATGCCGGGGCGAAACACGTGCTGCTGGATGCGTTGCTCGGCCCACTGCACCAGTTGGTCTACCAGGGTGGTTTGCGCTCCCAGGGTTGCGCTGTGATCGGTGGAGGACGTGGGCATGGACTGTATTGGTGATTTGAGCAGGCCAGTGGCGGTAGTTATTCGGTGAACTGTACCGGTACTGTATAGGTGCCAAGACTACAGTGAATGCCACTCCACCGCAAGCCGTGGTGGGTGATTCTTCAGGAGACGGCAATGGTCAAAATTGAACACTTCGAACTGCGCACACCCGATGTGGTGGCGCTGCGTTTGGCCGCAGGCATGGTGCTCCGTGTCAGCACCGGTCGTTTGTGGTTGACGCAGGATGGCCGCAGCGAAGACGTGTGGCTGCAAGCCCCCGCCAGTTGGACTGCGCCGCACGCGGTCAACGTGCGGCTGAGTGCCGAGCCGTCGGTGGACTTTCAGATTGCACGGCCAGCGGCGGTGTGGCGTGCTCCGCGCATCCGCATGGCGCGGACGAGGCTGGACATCGCCGGTGCCATCGGCACGGCCTGATCAGGGTTTAGGGGGCTGGCGCATGCGCCTTGCATGCTATTGAATGTGTAGCTGTTGGCGCAGGTTTTATGTGCGCTGGTGGCCTTTTTGTTCAAGAGGCGGGTTTCTTGGCCGGTAGCAGGCGCTGCACCAGCGGGTGTTGCACCTTCTTTTCGGTTCCGATGGCGTAAAACTGTTCTTCTACCCCTTGGCACGCTCCTATGCGCTGTACGCCGTAGCGGGTGGTCAGGTCTTCATGGACCCATTCGGCCGCCGCGAATACGCCCATGCCTTCGGCTCCGAAGGTGGCCAGCAAGGCACTGTCTTCAAATTCCCCGGTGATATGCGGCTTGATGCCCTGGTGCTCGAACCAGTGGTCCAGCCGGGGGCGCACGGCGGCATGCGTGGTGGGCAGCAGTACCGGTACTTTGGCCAGGCTGCGGGGGAAGTCCTGCGTGGCTGCGTCCAGCAGATGCAGCGGCGCGTACCAGGCCATGTCGGACGCGCCCAGCCGGTGGCTGTAGACCTTGAGGTTGGGGTTGGGTGGCGCGGCGCGGTCGGCCAGCACCACGTCCAGCCGGTGCAAGGCCAGGTCGCCCAGCAGGTCCTCGAATTCATCTTCATGGCAGATCAGGTGCAGGCGCGGCTCCTGCATCACCGGCTGCAGCAGGCGCCGGGCGACCAGCTTGGGCAGGCCGTCGGAGATGCCCACGGCCAGTCGCACGGACGGCGCGCTGACGGCATCGCGCACCGTGGCGGGCAACTGCTCGCCTAGTTGGAAGATCAGGTCGGCCTGGCGCAGCGCGGCCACGCCGGCTTCGGTCAGCGCCAGGCCGCGGCCGTCGGGCTTGAGCAGGGTTACGCCCAGCGAACGCTCCAGCTCACGTACCTGGGTACTGATGGTTTGCACCGCCATGCCTAGACGATCGGCCGCGCGCGACATGCCGCCCTCGTGCGCAACGACCCAGAAATAGTGCAGGTGCCGGTAGCTGAAGCTTTGTTCCATATTCAGGTATTTGTGAATGGTTTTTTCTAAATTATCTGCTTTTTAAGAAGTAATGCGCGGCGTATGGTCGAGGCTTGTTTCCTCTTTTGGAGAAAGACCATGGAAAACCTCAACTCAAGCGTTCGCACCCACCCGGGCCGCGGGCTGGTTACCACGGCGGTGGCACAGACCGTGCCCGTCAACCGCGTGCTGCGCAATACCTATGCCTTGCTGGCGATGACACTGCTGTTCAGCGCCGTGATTGCCACGGCCAGCCTGGTGCTGCAGGCGCCGTCGCCCGGTTTGCTGATCAGCCTGGCGGGTAGTTTCGGCCTGCTGTTTGCGGTGTACAAGTTGCAAAATAGCGGCTGGGCCTTGCCGGCGGTGTTCGGCTTCACCGGCTTCATGGGCTACACGCTGGGGCCGGTGTTGGCACGCTCGTTGGCCTTGCCTGGCGGCGGAGAAGTCGTGGCGATGGCACTGGCGGCCACGGGCGTGACCTTCCTGGCACTGTCGGCCTGGGTGGTGACAACGCGGCGCGACTTCAGTTTCCTGGGCGGCTTCCTGTTTGCCGGCATGGTGATTGCGCTGCTGGCCGGCTTGGCGGCCGTGTTCATGGAGGTACCCGCGCTGGGTCTGGCGGTGTCGGCCATGGTGGCTTTGCTGTCGGCGGGCTTCATCCTGATGGATACCAGCCGTATCGTGAACGGCGGTGAAACCAACTATGTGCTGGCTACGGTGGGTCTGTACCTGTCGATCTTCAACCTGTTCAGCAGCCTGTTGAGTTTGTTTGGTATCGGCAGCGACGAATAAGCATTGCAAGCCCCTACAGGGCAGGGGCGCGCTGGTTTGAAATAGACTACGCGCCCCTTAGGAGTTATGCATGCCTCTCTCAGAACAGCAGGTGCTGGATGCCATCAAAACCGTGGTGGACCCCAATACCGGCACCGATTTCGTCTCCACCAAAGCCATCCGCCATCTGACCGTCACTGGCGGTGCGGTGGTGTTCGGCGTGGAGCTGGGTTACCCCGCGAAAAGCCAGGAAGCAGCCTTGCAGGCGGCCCTGGCCGCAGCGGTGCAGGGTCTGGACGGTGTGGGCAGCGTCAACATTACCGTCACCACCAAAGTCGCCGCACATGCGGTGCAGCGCGGTGTGCAGCTGCTGCCGGGCGTGAAGAACATCGTTGCCGTGGCCTCGGGCAAGGGCGGCGTGGGCAAGAGCACCACGGCGGTTAACCTGGCGCTGGCACTGGCCGCCGAGGGCGCCAAGGTCGGCCTGCTGGATGCCGATATTTACGGCCCCAGCCTGCCCATGATGCTGGGCATAGCAGGCAAGCCCGAAAGCGCCGATGGCAAGACCATGGAGCCCATGGAGCATTACGGCGTGCAGGCTATGTCGATCGGCTTTCTGGTGGACCAGGACCAGGCCATGGTCTGGCGCGGCCCCATGGCTACCCAGGCGCTGGAGCAGCTGCTGCGCCAGACCAACTGGAAGGACTTGGATTACCTGGTGGTGGACATGCCCCCTGGCACTGGCGACATCCAGTTGACGCTGAGCCAGCGCGTGCCCATGACCGGTGCGGTCATTGTCACTACGCCACAGGACATTGCGCTGCTGGACGCGCGCAAGGGTATCAAGATGTTTGAAAAAGTGGGCGTGCCCATTTTGGGCATCGTGGAAAACATGGCTGTCCACGTATGCAGCAACTGCGGCCACCAGGAGCATATTTTTGGCGCCGATGGTGGCAAGAAGATGGCGGCCGACAACGGCATAGACTACCTGGGGGCCTTGCCCTTGAACATGCAGATCCGCATACAGGCAGACGGAGGCAAGCCTACGGTGGTTGCTGATCCAGAAGGCGAAATTGCAGCGATTTACAAGCGCATTGCCCGCCAGGTCGCGGTGTCGATTGCCGGCAAGAACAAGGACTTCTCGTCCAAGTTCCCGTCGATTACGATCTCCAAGAACACCTGAGCTTTGCCGCTCATTTTGCCGCCCCCGTTTGGGGGCGGTTTTGTTTCTGGCGCCTGAATAACCCTTCAGATAGGAATGATTCTTGTACCGCCTTATTCGTTCTTTGTGTAACTGATTGTGTAGACTGTTGCGGCCCGCTTCGGGCTTTTTCTGCAATGGAGGACTGAATGGCAGGATTTTTAGACAAGGAACGCATTATTGCGGGCCCCGGTTTCAACCGTTGGTTGGTGCCGCCGGCTGCGTTGGCGATCCATCTATGCATCGGCATGGCCTATGGCTTTTCGGTGTTTTGGCTGCCTTTGTCCAAGGCTTTGGGCATCAAGGAAGCCATCAAGTGCGGCCCCGAAGTGGGTTTTTGGGCTGAGCTGTTTACCACCAACTGTGACTGGAAGATTTCCACCCTGGGCTGGATGTATACCTTGTTCTTCGTGCTGCTGGGTTCGTCGGCCGCGCTGTGGGGTGGCTGGCTGGAGCGCGTAGGTCCGCGCAAGGCGGGCGTGGTGTCGGCCGTTTGCTGGTGTGGCGGCATGCTGCTATCGGCAATTGGGGTGTACCTGCACCAGTTCTGGCTCATGATTGTGGGCTCGGGCGTGATCGGTGGCGTGGGCCTGGGTTTGGGCTACATCTCGCCGGTATCGACCTTGATCAAGTGGTTCCCGGACCGCCGTGGCATGGCCACCGGCATGGCCATCATGGGCTTTGGTGGTGGCGCCATGATCGGCTCGCCACTAGCCGCTGATCTGATGAAGTATTTCGCCACCCCCACGAACGTAGGCGTGGCCCAGACCTTCGTGGTGATGGCCGTGGTCTATTTCGTGTTCATGATGGGCGGTGCCCTGACCTACCGCGTGCCTGAAACCGGCTGGAAACCCGCAGGCTGGACGCCGCCGCCCGCCCAGGTCAACAACGCCATGATCACCCAGCGCCACGTGCACGTGAAGAAGGTCTGGGGCATTCCCCAGTTCTGGCTGGTCTGGATGGTGCTGTGCATGAACGTGAGCGCCGGCATTGGCGTGATCGGTATGGCGTCCCCGATGTTGCAAGAGGTGTTTGGCGGTACCTTGATTGGCGTGAGCCAGAAGTTTGGCGAGCTGGACAAAACCCAGCTGGCGGCAATTGCTGCCGTGGCAGCCGGCTTCACCGCGCTGCTGAGCTTGTTCAACATCGGTGGCCGCTTCTTCTGGGCCAGCCTGTCCGACAAGTTGGGCCGCAAGCTGACCTATGTGGTGTTCTTCGTGCTGGGCGGCGTGATGTATTTCAGCGTACCTGGCAGCGCGGCCGCCGGCAATATCGTGTTGTTCGTGGGTGCCTTCTGCGTCATTCTGAGCATGTACGGCGGTGGCTTTGCCACCGTGCCAGCCTATCTGGCCGACCTGTTCGGTACGCAAATGGTGGGTGCCATCCATGGTCGCCTGCTGACCGCATGGGCGACGGCGGGCATTCTGGGCCCAGTGGTCGTGAACTACATGCGCGAGTACCAACTGGGCTTGGGCATTCCCCGCGAGCAGGTTTACAACCAGACCATGTACATCCTGGTTGGCATGCTGGTTATTGGTTTGATTTGCAATCTGCTGGTCAAGCCGGTGGCCGACAAGCATTTCATGACGCCGGAAGAGCTGGCCCATGAAAAACGCCTGGCGCACGAAAAAGCTGCTGCCTCCGAAGTCGGCTCCAGCGGCGTGGTCAACGACCATGCCGTGAGTCCGGTGCTGGTGGCTTTGGCGTGGGTGGCCGTAGGCGTGCCATTGATCTGGGGTATTTACCGCACCCTGCAAAGCGTAGCCAAGTTCTTCCACTGAAGCTACTTTGCCCAAAGCCTGCCGGTTGCTGTGTTAAACAGCGCCTGGCAGGCTTTTTCACTTTTCAGACGAGACGAGGTTTACGCAATGCAGCCATTCAAAACATTGAAGCAGCGTATCGAATCTGCAGCCAGGGCATTCGCGGCTACGTTGCCCGAGAGATTTGTAGTGGACGCATCGCAGCAGATCGATGTACAGGGCAAGAAGACGCCGGTACTGCGCTGTGGAAACCGGGTTTTGAATCTGGATTTCTCCGTGCCCGACAGCTTTACCCAAAGAACCGGTATGCGGGCCACGATCTTTGTGCGCACGGGGGAAGACTTCATCCGCATCACGACCTCCGTGCGCAAGCAGGACGGCGAGCGTGCTATCGGCACCCCGCTGGACCGCTCCCAACCGGCCTACCGAGCGGCGCTGGTCGGTAAGTCCTATGTGGGCTATGCCACGATTTTTGGCAAGCAGTGCATGACCCGCTACGACCCGGTGCGCGATGCCTCCGGCCAGGTGGTGGGTATTTTGTACGTGGGCCTGGATGTGAGCGATATGGCGCCGGTCCATGTGGCGCCCCGTATGGCGACCACCCTGGCGCTGGCCTATGCAGTGTTGGCCTGCGCCTTTCACGCGGTCACCGGCAAGTTGTTGGACCCGCTCAGCATCGGTTTCACGTTGCTTTCCATGGCCATGCTTTGGGGGTTGACCTATTTCTTGATGCAGCGCCACGTCACCGAGCCCATGAACCAGGGGCGCCAGGCCGCGTTGCGCCTGGCTAGCGGCGACCTGACCAACCAGGTGGACGTGCGTGACCGTGACGATGTGGGCAAGTTGCTGCTAGCCATCAACGGCATCAGCATCGGCCTGACCGGCTTGGTGGGTAATGTGCGCCAGGCGGCGTCCATGGTGGCCAGCGGCACGAGCGAGATCGCCGATGGGAACAACGACCTGGCATCGCGTACCGAAAAGCAGGCCAGCGAGATCAACTCCGCCGCCTCGGCCATCGTCGAACTTACCGCCACGGTGAGCCAAACGGCCGACAAGGCCAACCAGGTGAACGCTCTGGTCGGCTCCGTGGCCCAACTGGCGTTGACCAGTGGCGGTATCGTGGGCCAGGTGGTGGACACCATGGGGCAGATCAAGTCCAGCGCGCACCGCATTAACGACATCATCGGCCTGATCGACGGGATCGCCTTTCAGACCAATATCCTGGCCCTGAACGCGGCCGTAGAGGCGGCCCGTGCGGGCGAGCAGGGGCGTGGCTTCGCGGTGGTGGCCTCGGAAGTGCGCAGCCTGGCGCAGCGGTCCGCCACCGCCGCCAAGGAGATCCGCAACCTGATTGCCGCATCGGTGCAAACCGCCGATACCGGGGGGGAGTTGGTGGAGAAAGCCCAGCGGTCCATGACCGACATCACCGGTTCCATCCAGCAGGTGGTGGGCTATGTCGATGAAATTGCGCTGGCCAGCAACGAGCAGCGCGCGGGCATTGCCGATGTCAACCGCAGCGTGGCCGAGATTGACGAAATGACACAACAAAATGCCGCGCTGGTAGAAGAGTCCGCCGCTGCGGCCATGAAAATGCGCGAGCAAGCCACCGCGTTGGGCGCGGCGGTGAACAGCTTTAAAACCCCTTAGCTACCAGGGTAGGGCGCAAGGCCGTATAAAACGAGACGAAAGAATCTCCCATGAGCGAACAAAAAATTGAGTTTTATACCGGCCCCGCAGGCGGCTGGGGCGCGCTGAAGAGCGTGGGCAAGGCCTTGGTTTACCAGGACGTGGCCCTGAAAGGCGCCAAGACCTTGCTGCATGCTAACCAGCCCGACGGTTTTGACTGCCCGGGCTGTGCCTGGCCGGACCGCAACCACGCATCCACCTTCGAGTTTTGTGAAAACGGCGCCAAGGCCGTGGCGGCCGAGGCCACGGCCCGGCGCGTGACGGCAGACTTCTTCGCGCAGCACACAGTCACCGAGCTCGCCACCCAGAGCGACTTCTATCTGGAAGACCAGGGCCGGCTGACCGAGCCCATGGTTTTTGATCCGGCCGACGACAAATACAAGCCTATCGCCTGGGACGACGCTTTTGCGCTGATCGCCCGGCACCTGAACGCCTTGCCCGACCCGAACCAGGCCATCTTCTATACATCGGGCCGGGCCAGCAACGAAGCTGCCTTTTTGTACCAGCTGTTCGTACGCGAGTACGGTACCAACAACTTCCCCGACTGCTCGAACATGTGCCACGAGCCTAGTGGCAGCGGCATGCGTGAAAGCGTGGGCATAGGCAAGGGCACGGTCACGCTGGACGACTTTGAACAAGCCGATGCCATCTTCATCTTCGGCCAGAACCCCGGCACCAACCATCCGCGCATGCTGGGCGAACTGCGCCACGCCGCCAAGCGCGGTGCGCGCATCGTCAGCCTGAACCCGCTGCGCGAGCGCGGCCTGGAGCGCTTTGCCGACCCGCAGGACAAGCTGCAAATGGCCACCCTGGGCGATACGCCCATCAGCACCCACTACTTCCAGCTGCGCATAGGCGGCGACTTCGCCTTTGTCAAAGGCATGATGAAGCATCTGGTGGAGCTGCAGGACGCGGGCCAGGATGTGCTGGACCATGCCTTTATCGCCGAGCACACCATTGGTTTCGAGGCCCTGCTGGCCGACCTGCGCACCGAGTCCTGGGCGCTGCTGGAGTCCGAATGCGGCCTGGGCGCAGAGCACATCCGCGCGGCGGCCGAGGTGTATCGCCAGGCCAAGAGCGTGATCGCCTGCTGGGGCATGGGCATCACCCAGCACCAGAACTCGGTGGCCACCATCCAGATGATCACCAATCTGCTGCTCATGCGCGGCAACATCGGCCGCCCTGGCGCGGGCCTGTGCCCGGTGCGCGGCCACAGCAATGTGCAGGGCGATCGCACCATGGGCATATGGGAAAAGCCGCCCGTGGCCTTGCTGGACAACCTGCAAAAAGTCTTTGGCTTTACGCCGCCGCGCGAACATGGCTTTGATACGGTCGAATCCATCCAGGCCATGCTGGACGGCAAGGGCAAGGTGTTTTTTGCGCTTGGCGGCAATTTCGCCACGGCCACGCCCGACACCGTGCAGACCTGGAAGGCGCTGCGCAAGTGTGACTTGACGGTGCATGTCACCACCAAGCTGAACCGCAGCCACATCGTGCATGGCAAGGCCGCGCTGATCCTGCCCTGCCTGGGCCGTACCGAGATCGACATGCAGGCCGGCGGCGCGCAGGGTGTGACGGTGGAAGACTCGATGAGCATGGTGCATATCTCCATGGGCATCAACCCGCCCGCGTCTGCACATTTGCTGTCCGAGCCGGCCATCGTGGCCCGGCTGGCCGCCACGACTCTGGCTGGGCGTAGCAAGACACCCTGGCTATGGCTGCTGGAAGATTACAGCCGTATTCGCGACAAGATCGAGGCTGTGTTCCCCGACTTCAAGGACTTCAACCAGCGCATCCAGGTGCCCGGGGGCTTCCGGCTGCGCAATACGGCCAGCGAGCGGGTCTGGAACACCGCCTCCAGGAAGGCCGTGTTCAAAACCCATGCCGTGCCCACCGGCACGCCGCTGCAACGCGCCCGCGAGCGCAAGGGCGACGCCATCGTGTTCGCGCTGATGACCACCCGTTCGCACGACCAGTACAACACCACCATCTACGGCGCGGACGACCGCTACCGTGGCGTTTACGGCCAACGCCGCGTGGTGTTTGCCAATGCAGATGACATCCGCGCGCTGGGTATGAAAGACGGTGACTGGATCGACTTCCATACGGTGTGGGACGATGGCCAGGAACGCCGGGCCGATGGCTTCAAGCTGGTGGCCTACAACATCCCACGCGGCTGCGTGGCGGCCTACTATCCCGAGACAAATCCGCTGGTGCCGCTATCTTCTGTGGCGGCGAATGCCGGTACGCCCACCTCCAAGTGCATTCCGGTGCTGATGCTGCCGCACCAGAAACCGGCTGCGCCTGCGGCTCAAAAGCTGGGCCAGCCCGCCATACCTCACGCGGCTGCGGTCTGAATCCGTGGACGCGCTGCACCAGGCCATTCTGCTGGCTTTGCTGCCCGAGCCCGAGCCCATTTCCCTGCCCCGCCTGGGCAAGCGCCTGGGTCTGGGTGCCAGCGTGCTGATGCGTGCGCTCACGCTGATGGGCGAGGCCAGCCTGGGCGGCCAGCCCGGCCCGGGCTGGGTCACGCTGCGCCTGGAAGATGAACGCTGGATGGCCGGGCTGACCGAGGCTGGCCGGCGCTTTTGTGTGGAGGCCTTGCATGGCTGAGCTGCCACCACCCCTGGTGTCCGTGGCCGTACGGCGCTTTCCTGCCGACCTGGAGCAGGCCGACCAGGTGGCCGCCGAAGTACCCGTGGCCCTGGTGTTCAATGGCATCTCGCACGCGGTGATGATGGCCACGCCGCAAGATCTGGAAGCGTTTGCACTCGGCTTTGCGCTGAGCGAAGGCATTCTGGACAGCGTGGCCGACTGCTATGGCATCGAGGTGCAGGCCGGTGCCGACGCCTGTGAAGTGCAGCTGGATGTGTCCTCCCGCTGCTTCCAGCGCCTGAAGGAACGCCGCCGCAGCCTGGCCGGTCGTACCGGTTGCGGAACCTGTGGTATCGACAGCCTGGCCGCGCTGGACCTGGAGCCCAGGCCCATGCCGCCGCAGGCCTGGGCCGCTCAGCTGCAGGCCGCAACCGTGCTGCAGGCGCTGCAAGCCATGCCGCCCCTGCAGGTGCTGAACCTTGCCTGCGGCTCCTTGCACGCGGCAGGCTGGGCCACACCTGAAGGCGTGCTGACCGATGTGCTGGAAGACGTGGGCCGGCACAACGCGCTGGACAAGCTGCTGGGCCAACTGGCACGCGCCGGGCGTCTGGGCGAGCCAGGCTTTGTGTTGATGTCCAGCCGGGCCAGCTACGAGCTGGTGCGTAAATGCGCGCGCCTGAATGTGGCGGCGCTGGCCACCATCTCGGCTCCCACGGCGCTGGCCATCCAGATCGCCGAAACTGCCGGTCTGCAGCTTTGGGGTCTGTGCCGCGACCCGCGCGCAGTGCGCTACGTGCCGGCTTAGTTCGGCGTCAGCGCGTAGGAGAGCGACGAGGCCACGTCGTTCCAGCCGAACTGGCGCAGGTCGCTGAAACCTTGCCGCTCCGGCACCCACAGCTGGGCGCCTGCGAAGTTGATGTGCTGGTGCAGCACCACAAACGAGCGCTGCGGCCGTAGATTGGCCCAGACCTCGCTCTGGTTCGACACCGAAGACACTTTGTCATTGATGTTCTGCAAGAACACCGCCGTGCGAAAGTCGCTGATGTTGCCGTTGCCCGCCGTGCGTCCGCCGGGGCTGCTGGTGGTGCCTGCGCCAAAGCGCCATAGCCAACCCGAGAAGTTGATGTTTTCCCACAGGAACACCGCGCCGCCGATGGCATTGGCGATCTGTTGCGGAGATGAGGACGTGTCCAGCGTTACCGGCGGCGCCTTGGATTTCTTCGCCGGCTTGGGGTTGCCAGGGTTGTCTTCCAGGTGGCGCATGGCTTTGCCGGTCTGCGAGAACACCCGCAGCAGCTCGCCGTCGCGGGCGGCTTCGTCCAGCAGGTAGATCAGCGATTTGCCGTCGAAGTCTTTCACCGATTCTGCTGCGGTACGTTTGCCGTCGATGGCGACGGGCAACAGCGGAATCTTGTGGATGCAGGTCGGCGTGGCCGGCTCGCTGCGGTCATCGCCGGTGCGGCTGCCGGCCTGTTCCAGCCCGGTTTTCAGCCCCGCCAGGTAGGCGCTGCCGATCAGCGCCAGATCGGTCTGGCTGCGGTTGTCGAACAGGGATGCAAGGCTGGGGTGGATCGTCTGCGAGGGGGCTGTTGCGGCCATTGTGGTGTCTCCAAATAGCACCTGGCCGTTGAACATTGCGCTGCTGGCACGTGACCAGGCAAACCGGGCCAGCAGCGCATTTCACTGTTGACCCAGGTGAAAGTCAAGCTGGCCGATGGCGCTGAAGCCTGAATTGAATTGCTATTGATACCATAGCTACTGGCGCAGGTTTTATATGCGCTACAGGCATATTTCTTATAAATTACCCGCCGGCCACACCCTGGGTGTTCACATACAGGGCATAGACCGACTGGCTGGCCGCCATAAACAGGCGGTTGCGCTTCAATCCACCAAAACACAGGTTGGCGCAGCGCTCGGGCAGGGCGATGTGGCCTATCGGTGTAGCGTCGGGGGCGAACACCATCACGCCGTCGTGTTCAGGGCCGCCACCCCAGCCGGCCCACAGATTGCCGTCCACATCGCAGCGAAAGCCGTCGGGGCTGACGCCCTCTTCGCAGGTGAAGAACACGCGGTCGTTCACCAACTGGCTGCCATTGGCCGCCAGGTCAAATACCCGGATGCGCCGGGGCGAGGCACCGGACTCCACCACATACAGCAGCCGCTCATCCGGTGAAAAGCACAGTCCATTGGGGCGCGCCACCGCATCCGTCACCACCGTGCACAGGCCAGTGGCTGGGTCAAAACGGTAAACGCAGGTGGGCAGCTCGGGTGTGGCGTCATGCCCCTCGTAGTGGCCGAGAATGCCGAAGGGCGGGTCGGTAAACCACACCGTGCCGTCGGACTTCACCACCACATCATTGGGCGAATTCAGCGGTTTGCCATTGAAGCTGTCCACCAGCACCGTGGTGCTGCCGTCGTGCTCGGTGCGCACCACGCGGCGCCCACCGTGTTCGCAGCGGACCAGCCGGCCCTGGCGGTCGCGGGTATGGCCGTTGGCAAAGTGGGACGGCTGCTGGAACACGCTGACCGCGCCGGTCTGCTCCTCCCACTTCATGACGCGGTTGTTCGGGATGTCGCTCCACAAAAGATAGCGCCCATCGCCGAACCACACAGGCCCCTCGGCCCAGCGCATGCCGGTGGCCAGGCGCTCCACGGCGGCGGCATACAGACGGTAGGGTTCAAAGCGCGGGTCCAGCGTTTGGATGGCTGGGTCGGGGTAGTGGGGGCTGGGTTGCCACATGGGGAGCTTCCAGAAAAGCAAAGCGGCCAGTATGCCCGTGCCGCAGGCCGTCATGCCGGGTCGGGTCGGTCCCAGGGCGGCACGTCGCCCAGCATCTCCAGCAGAAAGTCGATCAACGCGCGCACCTTGGGGCTGGGAAAGCGGCTGGGCAGGTAGACGGCATACAGCGTGTCGGCATCGGCCGGACGGCCCACGGGTTGCCACTCCTCCAGCAGGTGGACCAGGCGGCCGGCGCGAAGATCGGCACCGGCGGCGTAGGTTGGAAGTACCGCCAAGCCCATGCCAGCCAGGGCCGCCACGCGCAGAGCTTCGCTGCTATTGGTGGTGAGGCCGCTTTCAAACCGCAGCGCCGATTGCACGTCCACCAGCTCTTCGTGTCCTTGCGTGGTGTGGCGAAAGCGCCATTGCGTGGGCGTATGCAGGTAGCCGAAGGTGAGGCAGCGGTGTTGGGCCAGCGCCTCCAGCGTGGTGGGTGTGCCGTGCTGCGCTAGGTAGGCCGGTGTAGCGCATAGCCGGTACAGGATGGGCGCGAGCCGCCGTGCCACCAGCCCGGGACTGGGGCTTGCGGTCAGGCGCAGCACTACGTCGAAGCCTTCTTCGGCCAGGTCCACATAGCGGTCGTTCAGGCCTACCACTACGCGCAATTGCGGGTAGCGCGCGCAGAACTGCGTCATCAGCGCCGTCAACTGCTGGTTGCCAAAGGCTGTGGAGGTGCTCAGCCGTAGCGTGCCATGGGGCAGAGCCTGCCCGCCAGCGACTTCGGCTTCCAGCGCCTGGGCTTCCTCCAGCATGCGTTGCGCGCGTTCGTAGACGCGGTGGCCGTCGTCCGTAGGGCTCACGCTGCGGGTGGTGCGGTGCAGCAGCCGGGTGCCGAGCTGGGCTTCCAGGCGGTTCACCTGTTTGCTGACGGCCGACTTGGTGCTGCCCAGGCGGCGCGCGGCACCCGAGAGGCTGCGCGTTTCGATCACACGGCTAAAGGTGGCAAGGTCTTCCAGGCGGCCCATGGTTGTTCTACTTTTGGAAACTCTGATGCGCCATTGTGGTGGATTGTGTCCAGCGACTCCAGTTTCTACATTAGCAGGGCGGCCTTTCTGTGGCGCCGCAAGGAGTTGACCATGGCTGTATCCAGCACTTTCTCTACGATTTCTACCTCTGGCCTGGCACCGCGCATGCAGGGGCTGGCCGACGCGAGCCTGCCGCTGACTTTCATCCTGCTGTGGAGCACGGGCTATGTGGCCGGCAAGCTGGCGCTGCCGCATGTAGGGCCGTTCACCCTGTTGGTGCTGCGGTTTGGCCTGGCGGCCCTGGTATTGGGACTGGTGTCCTGGGTGGGCCGCGCGCATTGGCCCCAGCGGGCACGCGACTGGGGGCATCTGGCCGTGGTCGGTCTGCTGATGCAGGCGTTGCATTTTTCGGGTGTGTACTACGGCCTGCGGCTGGGCTTGCCGGCCGGGGTAGCGGGTTTGCTGATCGGCATGATGCCGCTGGCCACGGCGCTGGGCGCGCATGTTTGGCTGGGTGAGCGGGTGGGTCGCCAGCAACTGCTGGGGCTCGCCGGTGGGGTACTGGGAGTGGCGCTGGTGGTGGCCGGCAAGGCGCCGGGCGGCGGTACCAGTGCGGCGGCGGTGGCTGTCACCCTGTTCGGGCTGCTGGGCTTGGTGGCTGGCACGCTATACCAAAAGCGCTTTTGCGCCGACATGGACTTGCGCAGTGGCGCCTGTGTGCAGATGGCCGTGGCCACCGTCGCCGCCGCTGCGCTGGCAGGGCCTGTCGAAGGTTTTGCTGTGCACTGGCATGGCGAGCTGGTGTTTGCCGTGCTGTGGCTGGGGCTGGTGAATTCGATTGGCGCGTTCAGCCTGCTGTTTGTGATGGTGCGCCGGGGCCAGGCCGGGCAGGTGGCCAGTTTGTTTTATTTGATTCCGGGCGTGACAGCGCTGCTGGGTTTTGCGCTGTTGGGCGAGCATCTATCGCCGCTGGCGTTGGCCGGGTTTGCGGTGTCAGCCTTGGCGGTGCTGGCTTGTGTGCGAGGTCGTTAGGGACGCTCTGCATAACTCCCTGCGGTCCACGGCGGTACGGACTCGGGTTTCAAATAAATTGCAAACAGCCTCTAGGGCAGTGCCTCGTTGGCCTCTATCAGCGCGCGCACCCGGCGCTGTTCTTTGGCATCAAAACGCTCGGCCAGCCAGCGGTTGACTGCGGCTTCGCGCTGCGGTGTCGAGAGTTCGGGAGCCAGCTGTATCTGGGCGACGGCCTGCTTGGCTTCGTTGACGCGGGTTTTCCAGCGGTCCCATTCGGCCTCGGCGGCTTGCAGGTTCTGGCTTTGCTGAGGGGTTAGCTCCGCGCGGCGGATCAGCGGCGGTTCGGTGACAGGGGTGGTACTGTTGTTGGACTGTGCGACTTGGATCTGTTGCGCCAGTTGCTGCTCCTCGTCGCGGTAGAAGGCGTCGGCCCACGCTGGTCCCAGTAACGCATAGCGTATGCGGTGCTGCTCGGTCAGGGCCGCCTGCCAAGTGCGCCAGTCCCGTGGGTCCACCACCTGTTGGAATGGGGTGCCCACCAACTGTACATAGCGCCGCCAGATGTCCAACACCTCGGCGGCGGCCTGTGGTCCGGCTTGGGCGCGTACCGTGGCTTCGATGTACTGTCGCAGCTGTTCCAGCGTGGTTTCGCCCAGCAGGGTCAGCAATTGGTCGAAGCGCCGTCTGAGCGCCAGGGTCGGGTGCAGCTTGCCCTGGGCGTCTAGCCCCCAGTCGCCGTCCAGCTGGGCGCCGCGCAGCGAGCTTTCCTCCGCCAGCCAGGTGACGAATTCAGCGGTGGAGCGCTCGGTTGAAGTGGTGGTTTCGGCCTCCGGGACGGGACGCGCGGCCGGGTGGCTGGCCCAGGGTGTTAGCTCTACGGCTTGGTGGGTTTTAGAGGTATTGGCGGGTTGCCACAGTAGCGCCAACAGAGCCGCAACCACCAGCCCGGCGACCAGCCAGAGCCAGCGCCCTCGATTCAAAGCCCGAGACCTTGTAAACGGTTGGCCTGGCTGCGGTAGAAGGCCTTCGGATCGGGCGAGAACAGGCCGCGCAGACCATAGCTCTGGTTTACCAGGTCAAGGTGGTTCCAGGCGTAGTTGTCTTTGAGCACAGTGCCCCAGTGGTTGGAGCAACGGCCCACCACGCCATCGTTGGCGCCGCCATTGAAGAAAGCCGAGGTCAACGCCAGCGCGTAATCCACATAGTCCAGCGCGTTGGTGAAAGATGAAGTGCCGCCCATCGAGTAGTAGTAAATGCCATTGACCTTGGCACTGCCGCTGCCGCAGCTGGTGGTGGGGGCTCCTTCCGGGTAGCTTGCGTTGAAGGTGGCGGCACCGCTGCTGGTCAGCGAACCCAGCATGGCCATTGCGTTTTGCGGCAGGTTACTGTCGCCGTTGATCCAGGCCACAAACTTGGCCAGCGCAGTGACCACCGCGGCAATGGCGGTCTTGGTGACGCTATTGGTCGAGTTCACTGCGGTAGCCACATCCGATCCCTGGTGTGGCGTGCCAGCGGTGGTGACCGATGCCACCAGCTCTGGCGCGACCGAAGCCACATAGCGGGCCACCAGCCCGCCCTGGCTGTGGCCGACCAGATTGAACTTGGTATAGCCGTAGGTAGCTTGCAGGGCTTTGAGCTGCGATATCAACTGCTCGCCCCGTGTGACCGCAGAATTCACCGCCGATTGCTGGGTAACGTATACCGTGGCGCCGCTGCTGCGCAGCGATGCGGGTATGCCGTACCAGAAGGTGTTGCTGTCGCTGGCATTGAAATTCAATATACCGTGCACCAGCACCACCGGGTAGGTGGTCTGGGTATAGGTGTCGGCTGCGCATAGAGAGGGGCTGAGGAGGAGGGCGCAGAGCGCCAGCGCTATCGGAGTCTTGGTTGAAAAATGCATGGATAGTCTCTTTCTAGTTGGTGTGAGCACTGCAATAGACGCCTGGAAGTTGTTTGCAGTCCATGCAATTTAGAACGAACGTTCGTTGCTTTTTCAGCGGGTTATCCCGCTCTACATGTCACCTATGTGCCAATGCTGAGGCCATGTCCGGTGCGGTGGCGTAGAGCCCTTGGCGCTGCGTGGGTCAGGGCCCGCGTGAATAATGGCGCATTGTTTAGGAGCTCTCCGTTGAAATCCCCCTTTATCGCTTTAGGCTGGCGCACGCTGTGGCGTGATCTGCGCTCGGGTGAGCTGCGTTTGCTGATCGTTGCGGTGACACTGGCCGTGGCCGCACTCAGTGCCGTGGGCTTTTTTGCCGACCGCTTGCAGGGTGGCTTGCAGCGCGATGCGCGCCAGCTGCTGGGTGGCGACGCGGTGGTGGTCAGTGACAACACCATGCCGGCCAGCTTTCTGGCCCAGGCGCAGGCCCAGGGCCTGCAGTCCGTAGGCACCCTGACCCTGGCGACCATGGCCCGGGCCGAGGACGCTCAGGGCGGCGCCAGCAAGCTGGTGGCGCTCAAATCCGTGGCCGCCGGCTACCCACTGCGCGGCAGCCTGACGGTGGCGGACAGCGCCGATGGCCCCCTGCACACCACGCGCGAGATCCCGGCGCCCGGCACTGCCTGGGTGGATGCGTCCCTGCTGGAGGCGCTGGAGCTGAAGCTGGGCGACAGCCTGCTGCTGGGTGACGCCCGCCTGCGTGTCACCAAGACCATCGCCATCGAGCCCGACCGGGGCAGCGGCTTCATGTCGTTTTCACCGCGCGTGATGCTGAACGAGGCCGACCTGGCCGCTACCGGCCTGGTGCAGCCGGCCAGCCGCATCACCTACCGCTTTGCCGTGGCCGGGCCGGACTCGGCCGTGCAGCGCTATGTGGACTGGGCCACGGCCGAGGTCAAGAAGCCGGACATCCATGGCGTGCGCATCGAGTCGCTGGAAACCGGCCGGCCCGAGATGCGCCAGACGCTGGACCGCGCGAATAAATTCCTCAACCTGGTGGCCCTGCTTTCGGCCCTGCTCAGCGCGGTGGCCGTGGCCCTGGCTGCGCGCGGCTTTGCCGCCAACCACCTGGACGACTGCGCCATGCTGCGCGTGCTGGGCCAGAGCCAGCGCACCATTGCGCTGAGCTATGCCTTCGAGTTCGCGCTGGTGGGCCTTTTTGCCAGCCTGCTGGGCGTGGCCATTGGCTTTGGTGTGCACTACCTGTTCGTGTTGTTGCTGACCGGCCTGGTGGATGCCAGCCTACCCGCTGCCACCTGGTGGCCCGCGGCCTTGGGGCTGGGCATGGGCATGACCCTGCTGTTCGCCTTTGGCCTGCCACCAGTGCTACAGCTGGCCTCGGTGCCGCCGCTGCGGGTGATACGTCGCGATGTGGGCGGGCTCAAGCCGGCTTCCGTGGGCGTGCTGGGCCTGGGCGTGCTGGGTTTTGCCGCCTTGCTGCTGGCAGCCAGCAGCGACATCACCCTGGGCTTGATCGCCGTGGGTGGTTTTGCGGGCGCGGTGCTGGTGTTTGCCGGCCTGGGTTGGGTGGCGGTGAAGCTGCTGCGCCGCAGTGTGAACGAGGCCACCGCGCCGCGCTGGCTGGTACTGGCCACGCGGCAGGTGTCGGCCCGCCCGGCCTATGCCGTGGTGCAGGTCAGCGCGTTGGCCGTGGGCCTGCTGGCCCTGGTGCTGCTGGTGCTGCTGCGCACCGACCTGATCCAGAGCTGGCGCAAGGCCACGCCGCCGGATGCGCCGAATCGCTTCGTCATCAACATCATGCCCGACCAGGCTGCCGATTTCCGCAAGAACCTGAATGATGCCGGGGTGAAGGATTACGACTGGTTCCCCATGTTCCGTGGTCGGCTGGTGGCCATCAACGGCAAGCCCGTCAGCCCGGACGACTACGTGGAAGACCGCGCCAAGCGCCTGGTGGACCGTGAATTCAACCTGTCCAACACGGCTGAACGGCCAGCCCATAACCCCCTGGCTGCCGGCAACTGGGCAGACCAGGAGGCCGGCGCCATCAGCGTGGAGGAGGGCATTGCCAAGACCTTGGGCCTGCACCTGGGCGACACCCTGCGCTTCGACATTGGCGGCCAGCCCAGCGAGGCCAAGATCACCTCGCTGCGCAAGGTGGACTGGGGCTCCATGCGCGCCAATTTCTTCGTGATCTACCCGCTGGCGCAGATGCCGCCAGACATCCCCGTCACCTACCTCGCGGCCTTCAAGGCGCCTACAGCCAAGGGTTTTGACAACCAGTTGGTGCGCCAGTTTCCCAATATCACGGCGGTGGACCTGAGTATCACGCTGGGCCAGCTGCAGCGCGTGCTGGACCAGGTGGTGCGTGCGGTGGAGTTCCTGTTCGGCTTCACCCTGGCCGCCGGCCTGGTGGTGCTGTTTGCCGCCATCACCGCCACCCGCGAGGAGCGCGCCCGCGAGTTCGCCATCATGCGTGCCCTGGGCGCCCCCAGCAGCCTGCTGCGCCAGGTGCAGCGGGCCGAGCTGGCCGGCGTGGGCCTGTTGGCCGGCTTCCTGGCCAGCCTGGTCGCCGTGGCCGTGGGCTGGGCCCTGAGCCGCTACGTGTTCGACTTCGCCTGGAGCGGCTCGCTGTGGGTGCCCTTGTTCGGCGCGTTGGCCGGCGCTGTGCTGGCCCTGGCGGCGGGCTGGTGGGGCCTGCGCGACGTGTTGCGCCGGCCGGTGGTGGAGACGCTGCGCCGGGCGGCGGCATAGTTGCTATATCTTTAGTAGCTGCTAGCGCAGGTGCTACCTGCGCTAGCGCCCGATTCCTTACAAATCTACAGCGACGCGGCAAACTGCCAGGCTTTGGCCAGGCAGGTGTCTACCACGTCTAGCGCGTGGCGGCAGCGTTCGGCGCTGGAGCCGGTGAGCTCTACCCAGGGCACGCTTTGCTCGGCCAGCATGCTGCGGAAGCGGCCGGTCATCCACTGGCGCAGGTGGGCGCCGTCGCGCAGGCCGTCGTCTTCAAAGGCCACGCCGGCGTCGCTGGTCAGCAGGTACACGGCGCGCGGCGGCATGGCCTGGGCGATGGCCGCCACGCTGGTGCTGGGCCGGCCCATGTAGCGTTCGTGCCACAGGCGGGTGGCGAATGCGTCGGTGTCGCATACCAGTACCGGGCTGCCATGGTGTGCGGCTTGTTCTTCCCGGCGGCATTGCTCGGCTGCGACGTGGCTGAAGTCGCTGGACTGCCAGGCGATGTCGGCCACACCGGCCGATGGATTGCGTGCCCGTGCCAGGGCCAACAGGTTCACGCTGTATTCGCGGCCGTACTCGGCTACCCAGGCCGTGCGCGCCCACACGCCGCCGCGCTGGCGCAGGCTGTCGGCCAGGTCTTGCGACAAGGTGGTGGTGCCGGTGGATTCGGCCCCCAAGACCACCACGCGCAGGGCCAGCCCGGCCTGCACGGCGGGCGGCAGCATGTCCCACTGCGCGGCCGGGTCGGCGCGTGCGGCGGTGCCCGAGACGGGGTAGAGTGCGCGGGCCTGGTCCAGGCAAATATGGGCGCAGGCTTGGGCACCGCTGAACTGCCGCGCCAGCTCGTCGCCATAACGCTCGGAGGTGAACACTGCATCCACCGGCGCGGCGCTTCCTGCAGCGCTGCCGTACGTGCGGTCTGCTTCCTGCACGGCCCGGCGCATGATGGCCACGTGGGCCGCCCAGATGGCCGGGCTGGTGTAGTCCACCGGCACATCGTCCAGCGCGCCGACGATGCGTACATGGGGTGCGTCTGCAAAGGTTTCGCGCAGCCAGCTTACGCGCTGGGCGATGCTGATCGACTCCACGCTGGAGCCCAGAACGCCCACGGTGACGTGTTGGCAGTGCGCCGCTGCCGTGCGTATGAGGTATACGTGGCCCAGGTGCGGCGGGTAGAACTTGCCTATCACCAGGCCGTGTTGGTAGTCCATGCGGCTCATGCGTAGGCCTTGGTGGTCGCCAGGCGAGGGGTCTGGCCGCGCCAGTTCCACCAGCCGCGCAGGCAGATCAGCAAGAACACCAAGGACAGGCCCGAGATCAGCGGCAGCTCGCGGCTCCAATACAGCGGGATGGAGATCAGGTCCACCGCAATCCACCAGGCCCAGCTGGAGGTTTGGCGCCGATTCAACTGCCACTGCGCGCACAGGCTGAGCGCGGTGATCAGCGCGTCAATGGGCGGTGCCGCGCCCTTGAGCCACAACAGCACCTGCCACAAAAGCAACGTCGTGGCGGCTGCTACCGCCAGCAGCAGCAACTGCTCGCGCAGGCTGGTGCCGACAAACTGGGGGGCGTGCGATGTGTGCTGGGGGCGCAGCCATTGCCACCAACCTTGTGCCGACAGCACGATGAACACGACTTGTAGCGAGGCGTCGGCAAACAGGCGTTGCTGCAAGAACACCAAGCCGAGGATGGCGCTGCTGAGAATCCCCACCGGGAAGTTCCAGATATGCGCCCGCGCCGTCAGCCATACGCACAGCACGCCCGTGGTGAACCCCAAAATATCGCCAAAGGACATGGGCATGCCGGCGAGGGAGAAAAGAGGCTGGGTCAGTGGCGCAAGAAAGTCCATGGGTGGCGTGAGAGTAGGGCGGCCCTGGATGATAGCCGTGCCTTTTCAGTCACCTGATTGCTATGCTGTTGATAGCGCCTTGCGCAGGTATTTATTGCACTAGTGCCCAATTTCATACATGCAGAAAAAGGCAGCCGAGATATCTCAGCTGCGCCGGGCTTCAGCCCGCGTGCCACAGTGCGAGGTTGGACAACAGAATCACCAGGCCCGAGGTGTTGATCAAAATTCCGGCGGTGGTTTTCAACTCTTTCATGGTGCTTTCTCCTGTGGGGTGGTGAGGGGATGTCTAGGTTGAAATGGTAGGGAGAGCCTGGTTATCTGTGAAGTCAATCAAATGTATGTTGTCGATAGTTTTTTTGAAACACGGATGCAATAGCCCGGGTGGTCGAAAATACCCGCCATGGCTTGGCCCCGCACAGCGGCGCTACGCTGCATTTTTAATAGCTGCCAGCGCACGGTTTATCTGCGCTGCGGCCCTTTTTTGTTCTGAGTCCATGCAAATCCAAGAAAAGCCACCTGCCGCCACCCCGTTTGAATGGATTGGCGGCGAAGAGCGGGTTAAAGCGCTGACTGAGCGCTTCTACGACCTGATGGACCTGGAGCCCGGCTATGCCGCGTTGCGGGCTTCGCACGGCGCCACCCTGGACAACGCGCGGCAGCGGCTGTTTATGTTCTTGTGCGGCTGGCTGGGCGGGCCGCAGTATTACACCGAGCAGTTTGGCCACCCGCGGCTGCGCGCGCGGCACATGCCGTTCAAGATCGGCATCCTGGAGCGCGACCAGTGGCTGGCCTGCATGGACCAGGCCATGGGCGAGACGGGTGTGGACGAGGCCTTGCGCACCCGCCTGCGCGACAGCTTTTTCCAGACCGCCGATTGGATGCGCAACCAGGGCGTGTGAAGCCGGTAGGTTGCAGATACGCAGCTGTTTTATTTCTTTCCGCCGCCGTTGCCTCCATTGCCTCCGTTGCCGCTACCGCCGGCGTTGCCATGTCCACCCGCGTTACCGCTCTTGCCTGAGCCAGACCCTTGGCCTGCGCCATTGTCCAGCCCGATGTCCTCGGTCTTGGCCTTGGCATGGAGGCTTGCGTGTTGGCCACTCTTGTTGGCATGCGAGTTGCCCATTACCGAGCCCAGCGTCGTCCCCATGCTGTGGGCGATATTGCCCCAACCCATGCCGTCGGCTCTTTGCGTCAGCACGCCGTTCAGCGCGGTGGATAGCTGCAGGGGCGTGGGGTTGCTAATGCCGTCCTTGGCCAGCTGTGCCTTGGCGAGCGACAGGGCGATACGGACATTGCCGTAGCCCAGCTTGCCGGTCGCCGGGGTCAGACTGGCTGACGGCGCCATGGCGTTGGGGCCGCTCGGGCTGGGCTCCAGGGTGATGAGGTTACCGGTGCGCAAACCAGACACCAGCGACTGGGCGTTTTCCGGCGAGCCGGCGAAGATGCTGAAGCTGGCCACCAACTGGGTGTCTGCCGTACTGGCATGGGTGGCGACGGTCGTACCCGTGGCTGCAGATGCCAGCAGCAAGCTGCCACCAAGGAGTGTGGCGCTGGCGATGGCCAGGCGGGCGATGTTTTGGGGGATCGACATGGTGAGACCTCACTTCGTGGGATGGATACAGCTGTGCTTTGCCCCAGGGGCGCAAGCTTCATATTAAGAGTTTTGGCAAGGTGGTGCAGTAGCTCGCGGCTTTGTCTTACATGCCCGCCGACGTAGTGCTGCCGGTCGGTAGCGGATGCTGGCCCGCTCTATGATGGCGCCCACCATGCCTATTGCGTCCCTTCGTCCATCCCTCGTGTTTGCCGTGCTGCTTGCCTCCCTGCTGGCTGGATGTGCCACCTCGCCTGTTGCGCCCTTTGCCCCTGCGGCACCGGCGCTGGCCACCGAGGTGACCCTGCCTCTGGTAAGTGCCTGGTACGAGGGCGGCCTGGTGCAGTACATCAGCACCGATGTGTCGGATGCCGCCATGGCCCGGGCCAAGGGTATGAATTTCGTGCCCGGGCTGGCCCTGGCCTTGAAGCCCGGCCAGCCCTCGCTGGTGGAGCGCATCTACGTGTTCCCCGACGGTAGCCAGCGCAATGTGCTGCCGTCCATGCCCGATCCGGTGGGCTATGCCAGTACCGACAAGTCGTACTCGCCGCTCTGGCATTTGTACGCCGTGGCCTGGCAGGCCGGGCGCGCGCACCGCGAGCTGCGCTCGGAAGAGCAGATATTGGATGCGGTGGAGCGTGGCGATGTCACGCTCACCCCTTTGCAGATTGTGGCCAATTGCCCGGTGGTCTACTCTGCCAAAGGTGGTTTGCTGCCCGGAACCCGGCTGGGTTATCGCCCGCCCAGCCCTTGAACTACTTATAGAAACGGAGACCTATGACCCAAGCACTTTTTACCCCCTTGTCCGGCCCCATCCGCGCGGCCGTTATTGGCTACGGCCTGGCCGGCAAGGTTTTCCATGCACCGCTGATTGCCGGCGTGCCGGGGCTGGAGCTGGCCTGTATTTGCTCCAGCCGGCCCGAGCAGGTGCTGGCCGACTGGCCGGGCGTCAAGGTGGTGCCCACGCCCGAGGCGGCGTTTGCCGACCCGGACATTGATCTGGTTGTCATCGCCACCAGCAACACCAGCCACCACCCGCTGGCGCGCGCTGCGTTGCTGGCGGGCAAGCATGTGGTGGTGGACAAGCCCTGCACCGTGACCCTGGCGGAAACCGAGGACCTGCTGGCCGTGGCGGCGCAGCAGCAGCGCGTGCTGACGGTCTACCAGAACCGGCGTTTTGACGGTGACTTCCTGCTGCTGCAGCAGGTGTTGGCCGGCGGCCAACTGGGGCGGATCACGCATTTCGAATCGCACTTTGACCGCTTCCGCCATGTAGTGCCCGGCAAATGGCGCGAGCAGAACATTCCCGGCTCCGACCTCTGGCTGGACCTGGGTGCGCACCTGGTGGATCAGGCGTTGCAGTTGTTCGGCGTGCCCGACGATATCTCGTTGGATGTGGCGCGCCAGCGCGAGCACACCGAGACGAACGACTACTTCCATGCCCAGTTGCGCTACGAGTCTGTGCACCCGGGCTTGCGCGTGGTGCTGCACGCCAGCTCCTGCGTCACCACGCCCGGGCCGCGTTTTGCCGTGCATGGCACCGGCGGCTCATTTACCAAGTTCGGCCTGGACCCGCAGGAGGATGCGCTGAAGGCCGGTGGCCGCCCCCAGCTGGAGTTGCTGGGTGACTGGGGCTTTGACCGCCTTCCCGGCCAACTGACGCGCCATCTGGACGGCGAAGAGGTGGGCGAGACTACACCCGACGTGGCAGGCAACTACCTGCTGTACTACGCCGGTTTGCGCGACTACCTGAGCGGCGCCACCGGCAGTGCGCCTGTGACGCCCCGTCAGGTGTTCCAGGTCATGGCCATGCTGGGCCGGGGCGAGCAGAGTGCGGCCAGCGGCAGCTTTGTGGCGACAGCGGATTTGCGTTAAGTCTCGGTACTGGTGATGCCAATCACGATGCTGGCGAAGAAGCCGGCATGGGCATCGCCGCTCATGCTCAGGGTTTTGCTAGCTGGTGCCAGGAGGTGGATCTGCGTGGCCTCACCGGCCGCCGGAGGAAAGTGCAGCTGGGTGCTGGCCGAAGTCAGCGTGCGCGACGAAGGCACGGTATTTGGCAGCAGCACCTGCATGTGCAATTGCTGTTGCGTCGGGTCGCTGCCCGGGTACAAGGTCTTGAATGTGACCTTGCCGGCCGCCGTGGTGCACTGCACGCCGTGCAGCGCGCTGGTGGCTTTGGCCGCGTCGTCACTGCTGCCGTGGCGCAAATACACCTCCGCGCCGCTAATGGCCGTGCCATGGTTGTCCAGGTCGATCAGCTGCATTGCCAGCGTGACGGGAATGCCCTTGCGGCCCTCGGTGATGTCCCAGCGCTGCAGTGCCCGGTCGTCCAGAATGTTCAACAGGGAGGACGGGCCGGCGGATTCTGTGGCCGTCAATACCACCATAGGCGGTGTGGGCGCTGCATTGGTCGCCGCCGTGTACATGCTGGCCTGGACGGGCTCCGGGGTGGTGAAGAGCATGTTGATATGGGTGGTTTTATTAAATGGGAATATATCCCATTTTTAAGGAATATCAAAATATCCAGTGATTGCAAGCAATTGCCATGCAAGTAGCACCTCACTGAAAAACATCCGACAAACCATGGACTTTTGGGCATCGACATAAAATGCCCAGCCACCGCATATCCTTCCATCGCTTGTAGCTACAAAATGCGTAGCGGCATGGCGAGTCGCCATCCCCGTACCATGAAACGCCCGCGCTTTCTCCCCGATAACTTCACCTTGTGCCTGCTGGCGACCGTGACACTGGCCAGCCTCTGGCCGGCCCAAGGCGCGGTGGCCCAGGGATTCGAGATGTTGACGACTGCGGCCATTGCGCTGCTGTTCTTTCTGCACGGTGCCAAGCTGTCGCGCGCCGCCGTCGTTGCCGGGCTGAGCCATTGGCGCCTGCATTTACTGGTGCTGACCTGCACATTTGCGCTGTTCCCGGTACTGGGCCTGCTGCTCAAGCCGGCCTTCTCCACCATGCTGACGCCGGACCTGGCGGTGGGCATGCTGTTTTTATGCACCTTGCCGGCCACAGTGCAGTCCGCCATTGCCTTTACTGCCATGGCGCGCGGCAATGTGTCGGCGGCCGTCTGCAGCGCCTCGGCGTCCAGCCTGATAGGGGTGTTCATCACGCCGCTGCTGGTCGGCTGGCTGGTGGTGCCGGGCGGGGTGTCGGGTTCGGGTGAGCTGGAGGCCGTGGGCCGCATCATGTTGCAGCTGATGCTGCCTTTTGTGGCCGGGCAACTGCTGCAGCCCTGGGTAGGCGGTTTTGTGAAAAAGCACGCAGCCGGGCTGAAGTTTGTCGACCAGGGCTCCATCCTGCTGGTGGTCTACACCGCCTTCAGCGCAGCCGTGATCGAGGGCCTGTGGAAGCAGGTGCCTTTGCCCATTCTGCTGGGCCTGGTAGCCGCCTGTTGCCTGCTGCTGTCGCTGTCCCTGTCCATGACCACGTGGTCCAGCCGCATGCTGGGCTTCAGCACCGAAGACGAGGTGACGATCGTGTTCTGCGGCTCCAAGAAAAGCCTGGCTAGCGGTGTGCCCATGGCTAAGGTGCTGTTTGCCGCACACACCGTGGGCGTGATGCTGCTGCCTTTGATGTTGTTCCACCAGATCCAGTTGATGGTTTGCGCAGTATTGGCGCAGCGTTACGCCAAGAGAGCCGCATGAGAAACCCTTTGAATACCATTCGCCCCGACATCCGGGCCATGCATTCCTACCTGGTGCAAGACGCCTCCGGCATGGTCAAGCTCGACGCCATGGAGAACCCGCACCGCCTGTCGCCCGCCCTGCAGGCCGAACTCGGCGAGCGCCTGGGTGCGGTCGCGCTGAATCGCTACCCCGATGGTCGGGTGGACTATCTGCGCCAGGTGCTGGCTGCCTACACCGGCCTGCCCGAGGGCTACGGCCTGTTGCTGGGTAACGGCTCGGATGAGCTGATTTCCCTGCTGTCTATCGTCTGCGATCAGCCGGGCGCCAAGGTGCTGGCTCCGTTACCCGGCTTTGTGATGTACGCCATGAGCGCCCAGTTGCAAGGCCTGGAATTCGTCGGCGTGCCGCTGACAGCCGACTTCGAGCTGGATATGCCTGCCATGCTGGCCGCCATCGACACGCACCAGCCGGCCATCATTTATCTGGCCTATCCGAACAACCCTAGCGCCAATCTTTGGGACGAGGCCGCCATGGCGCAGATCATCGAGGCCGCGCCCGGCCTGGTGGTGATCGATGAGGCCTACCAACCGTTTTCCAGCAAAAGCTATCTGGACGTGATCCGCCGCAACCCGGCGCGCCACAGCCACGTGTTACTGATGCGCACGCTGAGCAAGTTCGGCCTGGCCGGCGTGCGCCTGGGCTATCTGGTAGGCCCGCAGGCGCTGGTGACCGAAATCGACAAGGTGCGGCCGCCCTACAACGTCAGCCTGCTGAATTGCGAGTGTGCCTTGTTCGCCTTGGAGCACACCGAGGTGTTTGCGGCGCAGGCGCAGGATATTCGTACGCAGCGTGCTATTCTTTTCGCAGCATTGGGCGTTTTGCCCGGCATCAAGGTCTGGCCCAGCGAGGCGAATATGCTGCTGCTGCGCGTCCCCGATGCCGCTAAAACCTTTGACGCCATGAAGGCCCAGGGCGTGCTGGTCAAGAACGTTTCTAAAATGCACCCATTGCTGGCCAATTGTTTGCGCTTCACGGTGGGTACCGCCGAAGAGAACGAACGCTTGTTGGCAGCCTTTCAAAAATCCCTATGACTACCCCCACCGCACCTGTTTTGCAACGCACCGCCGAAGTCACCCGCAACACGGCCGAAACCAAAATCACCGTCAAGCTGAACCTGGACGGCACCGGCAAGGCGTCGCTCAGCACCGGCATCGGCTTCTTCGACCACATGCTGGACCAGATCTCCCGCCACGGCCTGATCGACCTGGACATCGCCTGCGTGGGCGACCTGCACATCGACGGCCACCACACAGTGGAAGACGTGGGCATCACCCTGGGCCAGGCTGTGCACAAGGCGGTTGGCGACAAAAAGGGTATCCGCCGCTACGGCCATGCCTATGTGCCACTGGACGAGGCACTGAGCCGTGTGGTCATCGATTTCTCGGGTCGGCCCGGCCTGGAAATGCACGTGCCGTTCACCAGCGGCATGATCGGCACGTTCGACAGCCAGCTCACCTACGAGTTCTTCCAGGGCTTTGCGAACCATGCTTTTGTGACCCTGCACATCGACAACCTGAAGGGCGTGAACGCCCACCACCAAGCGGAAACTGTATTCAAGGCCTTTGCCCGCGCGCTGCGCTCCGCGCTGGAGCTGGACCCGCGTTCCGTGGGCATGATCCCGTCCACCAAGGGCTCTTTGTAAATTTAAAAGTAGAATCGGCTTCTACCGCACATTCCTTCTGCGCAAGCAGCTATGACATTGATAGCAAATAAAACGGTTGCCGTGGTTGACTACGGCATGGGCAACCTGTTCTCCGTCTCCCAGGCCGTGATGCACGTGGCGGCCGCCAGTGGCTACCAGGTGGTGGTCACCTCCAAACCGGAAGAAGTTTTCGCCGCTGAGCGTGTGGTCCTGCCCGGCCAGGGCGCGATGCGCGACTGCATGCGCGAGTTGCATGATTCAGGCCTGAAGGAAGCCGTGCTGGACGCCGCTCGCAACAAGCCGCTGATGGGCGTGTGCGTGGGCATGCAAATGCTGCTGGACCATAGCGAAGAACAAGACACTCCCGGCCTGGGTTTGATACCCGGGCGCGTGTTGCGCTTTGACCTGGCCGGCCGCCTGCAGGCCGATGGCAGCCGCTTCAAGGTGCCGCAAATGGGCTGGAACCAGGTACAGCAGCAAAGCCCTGGTGGCAAGCGCCACCCGGTCTGGGGCGAAGTACCGGACAATAGCTACTTCTACTTTGTCCATAGTTTTTATGTTAAACCGTCGGATGCGCACCACAGCGCAGGCCTGGCGGAGTATGGCGAGCCGTTCACTGCGGCCGTCGCACGTGATAATATTTTCGCAACCCAATTCCACCCAGAGAAAAGTGCTGAGCACGGCTTAGCGCTGTACCGCAACTTCCTGCACTGGGTCCCTTAATCTCTCTTTCTCCACTTGCTGTTCACGGCACCATGCTTCTCATTCCTGCGATAGATCTGAAAGACGGCCATTGCGTGCGCCTCAAACAAGGCGACATGGACCAAACCACTACATTCGGCGAAGACCCCGCCGCAATGGCCCGTAGCTGGGTGGACAAGGGCGCCCGGCGCCTGCACCTGGTGGATCTGAATGGCGCGTTCGCGGGCAAGCCCAAGAACGAAATGGCCATACGCAAGATCCTGAAAGAAGTGGGTGGCGAGATTGACGTGCAGTTGGGTGGCGGTATCCGTGACCTGGACACCATCGAGCGCTACCTGGACGCGGGCCTGCGCTACGTCATCATCGGCACGGCCGCGGTCAAAAACCCCGGTTTCCTGCAGGACGCCTGCACCGCGTTCGGCGGCCACATCATCGTGGGCCTGGACGCAAAGGATGGCAAGGTTGCTACCGACGGCTGGAGCAAGCTCACCGGCCACGAGGTCGTGGACCTGGCCAAGAAGTTCCAGGACTACGGCGTCGAATCCTTCATCTACACCGATATCGGCCGCGACGGCATGCTGACCGGCATCAACATCGATGCCACGGTCAAGTTGGCCCAGGCTTTGAACACGCCCGTGATCGCATCCGGTGGCCTGAGCAACATCGCTGACATTGAGCGTCTGTGCGAAGTCGAAGACGAAGGCATTGAAGGTGTGATCTGTGGCCGCGCCATCTACACCGGCGACCTGGATTTCGCATCCGCCCAAGAACGCGCCGACACCTTCTACGGCGATGTCTGATCTGCTGATCAGCGCCGAGACCTTCCACAACCAGCCGTGCCTACGTCTGCGCCACAGTAGTGGCGACAGCGTGCTGGTCGCCCTGCACGGTGCGCACGTGCTGTCGTGGACCAGTGGTGGCGTAGAGCGCCTGTACCTCAGCCCGCGTTCGGTGTTCGACGGCAAGACCGCCATCCGTGGCGGTGTGCCTGTGTGCTTCCCCCAGTTCAATATGCGCGGCCCGCTGCCCAAGCACGGCTTTGCCCGCAACACATCCTGGACGCCTGTTGCACAGACCGTGGACGCTCTGGAGTTCGAGCTGCACAGCGATGCGGACACGCTGGCAATCTGGCCGCATGCCTTCCGTGCCACGCTGCGCGTCGATCTGGCGCCGGGTGTGGTGGAATTCGGCTTTAGCTTGCAGAACTTGGGCAGCACGCCGCTGGACTTTGCCCTGGCCCTGCATACCTACCTCAACGTGCAGGACCTGGCAGGTTTGCGTCTGCACGGCCTGGCCGCCCAGCCCTACTGGGACGATGTGGCTAAAACCAATCGGCTGGAGCCAGGAGTGGTCAGTTTCGACGGCGAGGTGGACCGCGTTTACCAAACCCCGGCAGAACCTCTGGTGCTGGTGGATGGCGCACAGCAGCTGCGCATCGCCCAGAGTGAAAACCTGGGTGACACCGTGGTCTGGAACCCGGGCGCTGCCAAGTGCGCCACTATGGCCGATATGCCGGCCGACGGTTATCTACACATGGTGTGCGTGGAGGCTGCCGAAGTCAACACGCCGGTGCAGCTGGAGCCCGGTGCCGAGTGGGCCGGCTGGCAACGCCTAAGCCTCGATTAACCTGTTTTTGTTGTTCTGTTGGAGTCGCCATGCTGGCCAAACGCATCATCCCTTGCCTGGACGTGACCGGCGGCCGCGTCGTTAAAGGCGTCAATTTCGTGGAGCTGCGCGATGCCGGGGACCCGGTGGAAATCGCCGCGCGCTACAACGAACAGGGCGCGGATGAATTGACTTTTTTGGATATCACCGCCACCAGCGACGGCCGCGATTTGATACTGCACATCATCGAGGCCGTGGCTTCACAAGTCTTCATCCCCTTGACCGTGGGCGGCGGCGTGCGCACCGTGGAAGATGTGCGCCGGCTGCTGAATTCCGGTGCCGACAAGGTCAGCTTCAACTCTGCTGCCATCAGCAACCCGGATGTGATCGACGCGGCCTCGGCCAAGTACGGCGCCCAGGCCATCGTGGTGGCCATCGACGCTAAGCGCCGCAGCGCAGAAGACGCGGCCATCCGCGGCCCGGGCTGGGACGTGTACAGCCATGGCGGCCGCAAGAACATCGGCCTAGACGCCGTGGCCTGGGCCGCCGAGATGGCGCGCCGCGGCGCTGGCGAAATCCTGCTCACCAGCATGGACCGCGACGGCACCAAGTCCGGTTTCGACCTGGCCTTGACGCGTGCCGTGGCCGACGCAGTCAGCGTGCCGGTGATCGCCTCTGGCGGCGTGGGCAACCTGGACCATCTGGCCGACGGCGTGAGCCTGGGCGGTGCCGATGCCGTGCTGGCCGCCAGCATCTTCCACTACGGCGAATACACCGTAGGCCAGGCCAAGGCGCGCATGGCGGAGCGCGGAATTCCAGTGCGGATTTCTTAAAAAAAGAGCCGCTGGCGCAGGTAATATCTGCGTTGTAAGCTGCGTTTATGATAGCAATTCCTGTGTGGAAACTGCTCGGATGCGGCTTGGGCTTGAGCGTTCTCGGTCGCTCGCGGATGCGGTGTGCCGGCCAGCTGTATCCCTTCAATTGATGCCTTGCCTGCGCTGACGCCAGGTATTCCAAAAACCGCTTTTCGTTGAGGCCCGTGGCGTAGGGCGCGCATGCCCGTCAATTGTTCTTGTGCACCAAGATCTGTTTGGGGTGCATGCATGGACTCTCCTTGTCTACATACGTTGGTGATGGTCCATGCATCTTTCTAGGGATGAAAGATTACCAAATAATACAAACATAAATAATAATGATTCGTATTTAAAATACACTGCGTGTCCAGGTGATAAACCACTTATTGGACAGACATGGAACAAATACAGCGTCAGGACGCATTGGTACAGGCAGGCGAGCTCGGGGCCGTACTCATTGCAAATCGGAACTTGTTGATCAATGTTGCAAACGCCATCACGGCTTGCCGTTGCCGTGCCGAGGACGTGGTGCACGATGTTTTCATCAAGATAGCGGAGGCGGCGCCCCCCGAATCTTTGCGCCAGCCTTTGGCCTATTTGATCCGCGTGGTGCGCAACCTGGCCATAGACCACTACCGGCGTCGCACATTCGAGTGCTACCACTACATCGACGCGGAGGATGGTTTGGAGGTGCCGTGTCCGGCTGCGGGGCCGGAAGCAATAGCCATGCACCGCGATTTGCTGCGGCAGGTTTCCAAGGCCTTGGACCGTTTTCCGCAGCGTACTCGCAAGGCCTTTGAAATGGTGCGCATTGACGAGCATTCGCTCAAAGACGCGGCGGCAGAGTTGGGCGTATCCCAGACCTTGGTGCACTTCATGGTGCGTGAAGTCACCGAGCATTGCCAGGCCTGTGTGCTGGGCATGCCGTCGCCAGACCGTGCCAGCCGGGACGGTGTAAAAAAATCGCGCAGCCGTTCGTCTACCCAACATACCGCGGCCGATGTGGCCGAGCAGGTTTAGAAAGAACGAACATGGGTTTTGACAGCAAAGACACGAATTTCCGCGTGGTGGTCAACCACGAAGAGCAGTATTCCATCTGGCCAGACTACAAGGATTTGCCAGCGGGGTGGCAAGACACCGGCTTTGCCGGCAACAAGCAGGATTGCCTGGCCCATATCGAGCAGGTGTGGGTGGACATGCGTCCTTTGAGTCTGCGCCAGCATCTGGCAGCCCAAGGCCAGGCCTAAGTGCCCATGCAGTTGCTGTGCTTTCCCTGTGCTGGGGCGGGCGCCAGCATGTACGCGCCCTGGTGCCATAACCCGCCAGCGGGTCTGGACATCCGACCGGTGGAGTTGCCTGGCCGTGGAAGCCGCATGGGCGAGTCTTTTGCGCAGAGTCTGGATGCCTTGGCGGAGCAACTGGCGCTGGAGTTGTGTGGGCAGGTAGCGCCACCCTACGCACTGTTCGGTCACAGCATGGGTGGGTTGGTCGCCTATGCGCTGGCCCATGCATTGGTCGGCATGGGAGCCGCTGCTCCGGTCGCTCTGTGTATTTCCGGTACTGCCGCGCCTGGCTGGCGAGACGTGCATCGTTACCGTGCCTTGCGGGAGCCAGCACAGCTGAAAGATGAATTACGCCACTTGAACGGCATACCAGAGGAATTGCTGGACAACCAGGAACTCATGGATCTGGTGCTGCCCGTACTGGCGGCGGACTTCCGTTTGTGTGCCGATTGGAAAGATGCTCCTCGCAGGCCGTTGGCCTGCCCAATCCATGTGTTTGGCGGCAAGAGCGATCCCTGTGTGAGCGAGTCTGCGCTGGCCGCCTGGGAGCAACAGACCGTGGGGCACTTCAGCCTGGAGATGTTCGACGGTGACCATTTTTACCTGCGCCAGCATCAACGCGTTTTGCTGCAAAGGCTGCAAACCTGCGTGCTGCACCGTGTAGCGGAGGGGGTGTGATGGAGGTGGTGGAGCGCGGCTATGTTCTGGTGGATGCTCAAACTGCATTCCAGGGGCGGGTGCGTTGCTGGCCGGTATATGTGCGTCTGGGTTGTGAGCCGGATGCGACGGTGCTGCGCATGCTTGCACCCTCCGAGCACCAGGAGCTGCAGCGCCTGCAGCAGCGCAATGACCGCGCGCGCTATGCGTGTGCACGGGCTGCCTTGCGCCAGGTGTTGGCGCAGGAATATGGCTGCGCTCCCATGCAAGAAATTGTGCGAACGCCATTTGGAAAGCCCGTGCTGCAGGGCATCCGAGGGCTGGATTTCAATCTGTCGCATGCAGGCGCCTGGGGTCTGATTGCCGTGACCCAGGCCGGGCAGGTTGGGGTAGACGTTGAAGAAACAGCGCCGCTGGCGATGAACGGCCTGGCCGAATACATCTGCACGCCTTTGGAGAGAGTTCGCTTGGCGAGCCTGGAGCCAGCGGCCCAGCATGCGGAACTGCTACGCCTGTGGGTCGGCAAGGAGGCCGCCCTCAAAGCTGTGGGCGTAGGCATTGCGGGTGAGCACATGCCTTTGCTATCCCTGTTGGCGAGCGGGTGCGTGCAGAGCCAGGCCGTGCTGCCTTTTGATGCCAACCAGATCCGGGTGGAAATGCTGCCCTTCTTTGATGGCTACTGCGCTGCCGTGGCCCTGTCTTCCACTTATTTGAAGGATTCATCTGAAGATGCAAGTACCCGTTATTGAAACGTTTGAGCTCCGCATTGAAGCTGGTTTCCCCATGCGTGTCAGTCCCGCGCAGCCCGGCCTTGCTTTGGCGCAGGTGCAGCCGCAATTGCAAGAGGTGGTGGATCAGCATCTACAGCATGTGGGCGGGGTTTTGTTCAGCGGCTTTGAGGTGGGCGGTCCCGAGGCTTTTCGCGCTTTTGCGGCGTCGTTTGGGCATCCGTTGCTGAACTACGAGTTTGGCTCCACGCCCCGCAGCAAGGTGCATGGCGGCGTGTATACCTCGACGGAGTATCCCGCGCACCAGCATATTCCCCTGCACAACGAGCAGGCCTACACCCGCGAATGGCCCATGAAGATATGGTTCTACTGCGACCTCGCAGCCCAGGAGGGAGGGCAGACTCCGATTGCCGACAGCCGTGCGGTTTACCGCGCCATGGACCCGGACATCCGCCAGCGCTTTACGGAAAAGGGATTGATGTACGTGCGCAACTACGGCAACGGCCTGGACTTGCCATGGCAGCGGGTATTCAACACCGAAAGCCGTGCCGAGGTGGAGGCCTATTGCACCAAACAGCACATCGCATTTGAATGGACGGACGAGGGTGAGTTGCGTACCCGCCAGCGCTGCGAGGGGGTGGCCCGGCATCCGGTGACAGGGGATGCGGTGTGGTTCAACCAGGCGCATCTATTCCATATCTCCGCATTGGAGCCCGATACGCGTGAGGTGCTGGTGGACAGCGTGGGCGAGGAGAACCTGCCGCGCAACGTGTATTTCGGCGATGGCAGTCTGATTCCCGACCAGGACCTGGACCGCGTGCGTGCCGTGCTGGAGCAGCACAAGGTGGTCTTTCCATGGCAGCAAGGGGACGTGTTGATGTTGGACAACATGCTGGCGGCCCATGCGCGTGCACCCTTCAAGGGGCCGCGCAAGGTGCTGGTGGCCATGGCCCAAGGGCATGGGCAGGCGGCGTGACAGCATGCCTTGCAACATCGGTGATTTTTTATGAGCCATAGGACTGGCATGGCGTCCATTGTGCCGGCCTTGTCGGCACACCACATCCACGTGGCATACCAGGATCAGCCAGTGCTGGCCGGGTTGAGCCTGGATATTGCGCCGGGCAAGATTACTGCGCTGTGCGGCCCCAATGGATGTGGCAAAAGTACCTTGTTGCGCAGTCTGGCAGGCCTGCAGGCTCTGCAGCAGGGAGAGGTACGGGTGCAGGGACGGCCACTGGCCAGCTTCAAACGCCGGGTGCTGGCGCAGACGCTGACCATGCTGGCCCAGTTCAACCAGATACCCGAAGGGCTGACGGTGGCCGAACTGGTCGCCTACGGGCGTTATGCCTTCGGCTCCATGTTTTCAGGCCCCAGCAGCGCGGACCGTGCCAGCGTGGCGGACGCCTTGGCGGCCACGGGCTTGCAGGCATATGCCGACCGCCAGGTGGCGGCCTTGTCTGGTGGCGAGAGGCAGCGCGCCTGGATTGCCATGGCCTTGGCCCAGGAGTGCGGCATTCTGCTGCTGGACGAACCCACGACCTATCTGGACATCCACCACCAGATCGAAGTGCTGCGGGAGCTGCGCCGACTCAACCGCGAGCGTGGCCTGACGATTGTGTGGGTGCTGCACGAGCTGAACCAGGCTGCCGCCTTTAGCGACCATATCGTGCTGATGCGTGCCGGGCAGATATTGCACCAGGGCACGCCAGACGCCATGATCCGCCCGGCCTGTCTATCAGAAACCTTTGGTTTGCCGATGTTGCGGCTGGACCACCCTGAGAGTGGTGAGCCCGTGTGCTTACCTTCGTACGGCGGGTCCGCTGTGGCGCAGGCGCTTCAGCGTGCTGCATGACCGCGCAAACTCTGTCCTACCCCCGTTTGGGTTTGGGCTACCCCAGCCTGCTGGGGATGCTGGGCGTGTTGTGCACGCTGCTGCTTTCCGGTTTGCGCTTGGGGTCGGATGTGATGGCCTGGCTGCAGTCCGATACGGTGGCGCCTGCGGGGCAGATTGCGCATTTGCTGCTGTTTGATCTGAGGCTGCCCCGTGTGCTGGCGGCCTTGCTGGCAGGGGCTGCGCTGGCCTTGTCTGGGGTGCTATTCCAAGCGTTGACGCGCAATCCTTTGGCAGCGCCGGATTTATTGGGCGTCACCGGCGGTGCGCAACTGGGGGTGTTTGCCGCCATCATGCTGCCCGCCCTGGGCGGCGTGGCTTCCGTGCCGCTGCTGTTTGCCAGTGGTTTGCTGGGGGCCACTCTGGCGATGCTGACGGCGGGCGGTTGGCGGGCATCCCCTCTGCGCCTGGTACTGGCGGGTACGGCCTGTTCCTTGATGTTCGCCGCGGTGTCCACGGTGTTGCTGACCATTTTTGAGGATGACATTGCCAGTGTGGCCCTCTGGAGCAATGGTGTGCTGTACCAGCCTGGTGCCCAGGGTTTGCTGACGGTGCTGTGGTGGTTGTGCGTGCCGCTGGCAGTAGCGCCACTGCTGCTGCGTTCGCTGGAAGTGGCCGCATTGGGCGACGACGGTGCCCGCATGGTTGGCGTGCAGCTGCAGCCGCTGCGCTTCATCACCATGGTCGTCGCCACGCTGTTCGCAGCGGGCGCGATCAGTGTGGCCGGTCCCATGGGCTTCATCGGCTTGATCGCACCCAATATGCTGCGGGCCGCGGGCATTTACCGGCTGCAGCGCTTGCTGCCATTGGCTGCGCTGTGGGGCGGTGTGATTTTGTTGGCTGCAGACAGTGCGGTGCTGGCGTTGCACCTGGATGCCACCGTGTCGACCGGAGTGATGGTGGCTGTTGTGGGGACTCCGCTGCTGTTGGTGCTGATCCACCGCAACCGTGTCCTGGCTGGGGCCCAGGTAGAGCGCCCGCGTGCACTACGGTTCAAACCGTCCTTTGCGGGCTTTGTGGGGCTGTGCCTTGTCCTGCTACTGGCCATTGCCGGATGTGCTGTGGCTTATGGTGAGACTTGGTTGAGTCCAGCACGCTGGTGGGATGCTTTCTCCGGTCAGGACGCGGTTGCGGCGATGTTGGTGGACTTGCGTCTATTCCGCCTGTTGACAGCGATGATGGCAGGGGCCTTGCTGGCAGCGAGCGGGGCCTTATTGCAAAGCGTGGTGCGCAACCCGCTGGCTGGCCCCGAGGTTCTGGGCGTGACACAGGGGGCGGGTTTGGCGGTGCTGTTGGCACTGGTGGCCACGCCGATGTTGTCGCGCCCGTTGATGCTGGCTGCAGCGCTATCGGGCGGGGGAGTGGTTCTGACCATCACGCTGCTGTTGAACCGCCGCCATCGGCTGGCGGCATTGCCGGTGGCCTTGACCGGCATTGCGCTGGGGGGACTCTGTGTGGCGCTTTCACAGTGGCTGATGGTGGAAAACAGCGTGGAGCAAGCGCGTCTTCTGGTGTGGCTGGTGGGTGGCACCTATGGGCGCAGCGCTGCCGATGCCGTGGCCCTGCTGCCCTGGCTGGTGCTGGCGATTCCATTGGTGTATTTGCTCGTGCGGCCATTGGATTTGCTCATGCTGGGCGAGCAGAGTGCGGTGGCGCTCGGTGTACCCGTGGCCAGGCTGCGCTTGGTGGCGCTGGTGTTGGCAACCACGCTGGCCAGCGCCGCGGTGGCCAGTGTGGGGCCGGTTGTCTTCGTGGGTCTGGTAACGCCCCATTTTGCGAACTTGTTGGGTTTCCATGCCCATCACCAGCGTGTGCCGGCGGCCATGCTGTTGGGGGCTATTTTGTTGGGTCTGGCGGATGTTTTAGGTCGAACCTGGCTGGCACCGACCGAGGTACCCGCAGGGGCAATGACGGCTTTGATGGGAGCGCCGTATCTGCTGGGTATGCTGGCTTTCGGTAACCGCTCGCGTAGCCAGGGAGCACGTGCGTGACGTGCCTGGCAACCTTGCTACCGCCAGCATGTGCATCCGCTGGCCGGGCCGTCCATCTGAGGGACGACCGGGCCGGCCCAGGCCCAGGCCTGCGGGTACCCGTTAGCCACTTGGTTGAGCATCTACCTTTGCTGTTGGCGGCGATGCGACAGCACTACGACGGTGACAATGCGCGTGCGCTGCTGTCTCAGTGGAGCAAATACTATTTCAGCCTGGTAGTGCCTGCGGCCGTTGCGGCAGCGTTGGTATTGAAGCGGCCTCTGCGCATGCCCTGGGAGGACAGTGTGCTGTTGCTGCGCAATGGCATGCCGCAGGCCTTGTACCTGCCGACCAACGCCTTGGGCACCGTATCTGATCAGCCGGCCGTGCGCTACGCTTCGTTGTTTGTGGAGCACCTTACGCCATTGGTGGAGGCCTTGGCCGGCGCGGTACGGATGGCTCCGCGGGTACTGTGGAGCAACGTAGGCCATACCTTGGAATACGCTTTATCCACCGCCCTGGAAAGTTCACAAGCCCCGCTGGACCAGAGCTTCTTGCTGAATCGCGTGGAGTTTTTCGATACCGGGCTGCCCAACCCTTTGTGGCAGGTGATCCGTTACCTCAAACCCGATAACCCTGAGCTGCCCGACCCCTTGCGAGTGCGGCGCACGTGCTGCCTGCGCTATTTGCTACCCGGAGAAAAAATGCTGTGTTCCAGCTGCCCCATGTTGTTGACTCTTCCCGCACCTGCTGTCGCAGAACAGATGCGTTTGCTGCGTGCATGATGCGGGCGTTTTTTCTGACATTGCTGTGTTGGTGGGCAGGCACTGCGCTGGCTGCGGACGTGGTAGGCATGCGCAGTGCCGCGCTGCCACAGCAGCCGCAACGCATCGTGGTGCTGGAGTTCATGTTTGCGGAGTCGCTGGCGGTGCTGGATGTCACACCGGTCGGCATGGTGGACCCCAACCGTTACCGCGAATGGGTGGGCTATGACAAGGCCCGATTTATCCATGTGCCTGATATCGGTACGCGCCAGCAGCCCAGCCTGGAGGCCATTGCCCGTCTTAAACCCGATTTGATTGTGGGGCTTACCTTTCGGCATGCGGCTTTGTTTGATGCTTTGCAGCGTATCGCGCCAACGGTGCTGTTCAATCTTTACGCCAACGATATGCAGGTGAATCAGCTAGACCATGCTTTAAACATATTCGACCGCTTTGCGGAGCTTGTTGGCCGTGTCGAGGAAGGTAAGAAGGTGCGGCAGGCGGTGCAAGCGGCCTTGGTCAGTGACCGCGCGCGCCTGCTGGATGCAGGCTTAGGTGGCCAGCGCCTGGCTGTATTGCAGGAACTGGGCTTGCAGGATATGTATTGGAGCTACACCGCCAACAGCATGGCGGGTGGTGTGGCCCAGGCTTTGGGCGTCAAGCTGTGGCCGCATTGGCCTACCAAAGAGGGCACGACTTTTGTGTCCTCCGAAGATCTGCTGAAGCAGAGCGATTTGTCCGTGCTCTTGATCAGTGGGACCGGCCCCGAGGTCGGTATCGCGCAAAAGCTGACATCTCCCATTTGGCGCTTTGTACCGGCACGTACCTTGGGGCATATGGCGCTGATGCCGCGCAACATCTGGGGCTTTGCGGGCCCCATGTCGGCGGTGCAGCTGTCCCATCAAATGAGGGATGCGATGTTGCAGGCAGCAAGGGGTGTTTCCATCCCCGTGCAATGATCTGCATCTGCCGACAAGTTCTTGACCGCTCAGGCGGCAACAGGGATTGCTTCCTGGTGTGTGGTGGTTTCCATCACCCTACCGTTTTCCAGTTTGATGCAACGGTCTGCCAGGTGGAAGTAGCGGTCGTCGTGGGTTATGGCCAGTACTGCTTTGCCGCGAGCGGCCAGTTCCGGCAGCAGCTCCTGGTAGAACACGGCTTTGAACACCGGGTCCTGGTCTGCCGCCCATTCGTCGAACAGATAGAAGGGCCGGTCTTCCAGATACGCCACCACCAAAGCCAGCCGTTTGCGCTGGCCTTGGGAGAGTTCGCGGGTTGAGAAGGCGCCGTTGGTGATGCGCACTTTGTGGTCCAGATGCAGCTTGGTCAGCAGGGCATTGGCACGCGCATCCAGATCGTGTTGACCCGTGCCGATGCCCAGCAGCGACTCGAACAAATGGAAGTCTGAAAAGACCGCTGAAAACAGCTGCCGGTACTGTGCGCGGTTGGCGTCCGTAATGGCTTTGCCGTCCAGGCGGATGTCCGCACTTTCTGGCGCATACAGGCCCACAAGCAGTTTGGCCAAAGTGGTTTTTCCGCTGCCATTGCCGCCTACCAAAAAGGTCAGTTCGCCGGGTTTGAATTCCAGATCGATAGGGCCGAACTGGAATACGCCGTCTTCCTTTTCGCGGTAGTAGCGGTGCGTCAACCCCTGGATGCTCAGGCTCTGGAAGTGGGATATGGCGACTGCTGGCGTTTCGTTGTGCGCCTCGGGTAATTCCAGTAAAACGTCTTCGATGCGGTCCAGCGAAACGCGGGCCGCATTCAACGTGGGCAGGTTGTTCAGCAGGCCATCCAGCGGGATCAGCATGAACAGGAACACGATCACGTAGCCGGCCAGTACCTTGGCGTCTATTGCTGCAAACTGGCTGGGCAGGAAAATCACCACGCCCAAAAACACATAGAACAAAAACAGTATCCAGCCCACCCCGACTGCGTAGGAGGCAAACGCTTTTGTGCGGTGCTGGCGGACTGCATCGATTTCCGGGTTAAGTGACTCCCGCATGAAGCTGTTGACCCGCTCGTGGTGCAGCTTGAGCTCTTTGGCGCCGGTGAACAAGGCATTGAAGTAACCGAACAATCGGTCCTGGGCCAGGCCGGCGGCTTCCAGTGCCCGGATGGCCCGCACATCACCCATCCGGTAGCCCAGCGAACCTACCACCACTACCGCGCTGGCCAGTAAGAATACCGGCCAGGACAACCAGGCCAGATAGGCGAGGCAACCGGCAACGATGGAGCCGTGGATCAACAGATTGGGTAGCGCAAAGAACAGCATGGAGACATTGGTGGCGTCTTCAGTCACGATGGACTGTGCACGTGCCGCGCCCAGTGTTTCCAGGTCTCTGAATGCGGCATGGGCCACGCGTTGCGAAATATGTTCACGCATCTTGCCCATCGTGGTTTGGCTGAGGCGGGCAAACAGCACGCCGCTGACGATGCGACTCACCAAGGTGAGTACTGCCAATGCGGCGAAACGCCAAGCCAGCGCGGAAAGGCCTTCGGACGGGGCGGTGATGGCCTGGTTGATCAACGCTACCAGCGAGACGCTGGACAGCCCATTGACGATGCATGCCAGCATGGCCACGACCAAAGGCCAGCGTGAAAGATGGAGTAAGGAGAGCAGCAGTCGGGTCGCCGGCCGGCTCTTCTGGGATGGGGAGTTTTTCATGGAATTCACGAGAGTGGGCATCAGCCTATAGACGATTGAGCGCCGCAAATCATTAGCCCGTGCGGCACTAAAAATGTGCTTGCTTGGTTCGTCTTCACACTGTGCAGCCGTCATTTGGGCTGCGATACATGAGACGACACCATGATTGCGAGCGAGTTTGAGCAGCACCTTTCCTATTGGCGTGCGCATTGGAAGCAGGGGCATCCTGAATTGGTTTTGCCGTACGACAGGCCTCGCCCGACGCTGCCATCGCGCCTGATGCGGCGCCATGTCTTCACGTCAGATGTGCAGGTAGGGCGGGGTGGCGAACTAACCTTGCTGGCGGCTTTTTTGGCGATATTGCACCGCTATAGCGGCCAGGCGGATATTCGTATCGCGGTGCCCGGCGAGAAGGCTTTCTTGCTGTTGCAGGCCTCTCCTGTGGCGCAGCAATCTTTTGCAGATCTTCGGCAAGCGGTAGGCCTTGCCTTGGCGGCAAGTCGCGGCCACCCCATGCACTTGGATGTGCTTTGGCGAGCCATGGAAGGCGATCAGCAGGCCGCTGTGGTGCGCGTAGCCTTCTGTCCGTCTGGATGGCCTTTGTCTGCTGTGGAACCGTTTGACTGGGTGCTACAGACCGAGGAATATGCCGACGGCAAGCTAGCGTGCACGCTGGTCTACGCGTCCGAGCTATTCGAAGCGGCGACAGTAGAGCGCCTGGGCGAACACCTGCGCACCCTGCTGACCCACGCCAGCCAGGCCCCCCACACCCGGCTGGACCAACTGCGCCTGCTCAGCCCCACTGAGCTGCAGCAACAGCAGCACTGGAACACCGCAGCCCTGCACCCAAAGCCGTCAGCCTTCATCCCACTCCCCCAGGCCCTGGGCAC